>OMYD01000010.1 GCA_900315195.1 uncultured Eubacteriales bacterium
TCCGCCAAGGCATTCACCGCCGTCATTCCAAGCGTAGCAGTATACTGTACCCCAGTTCTGATTGTCAGAGAACAGAACTGTCTTTGTTCCGGGATCGGGAGATGTTGTAGGCTCTGTTGAGGGATCGGTGGGATATGTTACGGGATCGGGCTGTGTGGGAACTGTGGGATCTGTAGGAGTTGTGCCGTCAGTGTAGGTTCCGCACTTGTTGCCGGAATCATTGAACTTAGCAAGATAACGCTGGATAGATGTTACATCCTTAATAGTAACGCTCTTATCGCGGTTTGTATCAGCAGCTTCCAAAGCGTTGCCTGTAAGTGTAATCTTATCTACAAGATAGAGCTGAATCATGGTAGCATCCTTAATGGATACTCTGCCGTTCTGGTCTACGTCACCGATAAGAACCTTGGGAACAGGAGATGTGGTGGGCTGTGTAGTACCGTAGTTCTCCCATGAACCGTTCTTATAAATCTTGCCGCCGCCGGGATAGTTCAGGTCAGTGGTTTGCTTTGTGGTATCGCCTGTCATATCGCCTGCGTTGAAGATAACCATGTCGTATCCGCCGTCGGGAACATCGTAGCTATAGATGTTGTTTCCTTCGCTTTTCATCAGTTCGCCGGGCCATTGTTTATACGCGCTGTTTTCAACACCGTTTTTCCACATGTAGCAGTATACGGGCGACCAGTTTGTAGAAGAATTATCGTAATAGATTGTTTCTGTTGCGTTGGGATCTACCTTAGTATAAGTGTAGGTCTGAGAAGCGGTTTTGGTGCCGTCGGTAGCTGTAACCTTAATAGTTGTAACTGTGCCGATTGCAAGACCTGAACCGATTGTGATAGTCTTGCTGCCGGTAAAGGATGTTGCTGTGCCGTTGTCGATTGTGTAAGTACCCGAGGTAGCGTCGATGTAGCTCAGGGTAACGTTGAGTGTATCGGTCTTGTAGTTCTGGCTGCCGGGATTAGCGTTTACACTGGGGCCTGTTTCGGCATTGTAAACAACCGCAATACCGGTAGAACCGATCTGACCTTTGATCTGACCGCCGCTTACGGTAAAGGAGTTGCCGGAAACCTGATCTTTATAGGTACCGGCTGCCATTTTATGAGCCGCAACATTTACGGACTGAGATGTGCCGTTGCAGTTTACAAGAACAACGCCGCTTGTGCCGCGCTCGTTGTAAGCAATGTTGCCGCTGGAAGCGAGGTATTCGCTCTGGCCGTGGAAGTAGTTGTGGAACTTGTTAACTTCTACAACCTCTTTGTTGAAGCAGCTTGTGTTGTCTACATCACCGATATTACCGGTTCTGTAGCCCTTAGTACGGGCAAAGTACAGCGCGGTAGCTTGATTTCTTGAGCCAACAAGCGCCCATGTCTTGTTGATGTCAGACTGCGAAACACCCGTGGATTCTTTTTTGTCGCCTGCATATGTATCATGCGATTCTGCCCAAAGAACAGACTTGGATGCACCTGCGCCGAGCTTATAGTTGCTTGCAGCAGCTCCGCTGGCATTGTGACGGACATGTACTGTGTGTACTGTGAGATAGAAGGTCCGCCTGTACCCCAGAGGATTTCACCATAGCTGTACAGACCGCCGGATGATTTGAAGTAACCCTTTGTGTTATAGTAAGAGTTAGCGTCGTTGAGTACGGTCGGCCAAAAGTTACTGTTGCAACCTGCTGAGTCGTTGGGAACACCGATGTGCTTAGCCGCGTCAAAACGGAAACCGTCGGCGCCGCAGTCGATACATTCTCTGAGGAATGTCTTTACAAAGCCCTGAACATCGCCGTTCTCTGTATTGAGGTCAGGCAAACCGCCCATACTGCCGTGAGTGATGCTGTAACGGTTGTCGTAGTTGATCTCAATGTTCCACTGATCATGCCAGTAATTGCTGTTATTTCTGATATTGCTGGGAATAGCGTTAGACTTATCATAACCGGTGTTATTGCCGAGGTGGTTTGCAACAACGTCAACGATTACATGGATACCGTACTTATGAGCTTCTGTACACATAGCGGTGAACTCTGCCTTTGTACCGAGAGCCGAATTGCCGGTGTTGTCGATTACGAAGTTACAAGGCTGATAATAGAGCCACCAAACGTTGTTTGTTTTGCCCTTTGTGCCTTCCTTTGACTGCTGGATAACGGATGTCTGAACAGACGTATATCCGGAATCAGCGATTTGCTTCATTCTGCTTTTGATGTTGTTGAACGACCAATCCCACGCATGCAGGATAACGCCATCCTGAGGTTTGGACATCAACCCGGTGCTTGCAGCAACGGTTGCCGATTCTACGGGCGCAGAAACGGAGCTGTCCGATGTACTTGCGGCTGTAGCAGAAACACTGCCGACAACTACGCAGGAGACAACCATGCATAGAGCAAGTACAATGCTGATGATTTTCTTGTTCATTTCTCTCACTCCTAAATAAAATTACCGTATCAAGCATATAGGCGCTTGTTTACTCTTTAATAATAACAAAAAATTGCCATTTATTCAATCTGCTATATGCACAATAAAGCACATTTCTTTTTGTTAATTATGCCAAATAAGTGTTGTTAGGCTCAAAGCAAAGTCAATGCTCTTAAAAAGCCTTTGTTTATTTTTCTTTTATCATATAAAAACCCGAAATCCGCATAAACGAATTTCGGGCTTTATCTTATTCACGGTAGTGCCAAGTATTCAAGTTGACGGCTGTTTTGAAGAAGGAGCGTTTTCCCCGCCGTTTGGCGGTTCGGGCGCCATACCGCCGGGAGGATTGCCGTCTTTTCCTCCGCCCTGGGTACCCATTGAGCTGATATTCAGTGAGGAAGCGTCTACCATTGCGTCTTTATTCTGCTTGTCAGATGTACTTGCAAGATCTCCGCTGAGCTGTTTGTTTATGCTTTCGCTTCGGAGCTTGCAAAACTCTTTAAGAGTCTTTACGGCTGTATCGAATTCATCAAGGGTGTAGAACGCGGTCGGGTCGTCCTTAACATATGGATGTATCATCTGATACACGCGTTCAATCTCCTTCTCACACTCGCCGCTGTCAAAAAAGCTCTTCATCAGCTCACCGAAGTATTTATGGTACAGCGAAAGGTATTTTTCGTTTGACACAATGCATTTCCACAGCGGTCTGCTCTCTTCGGCTGCGCCTGAAAGCGGAGAATCAATTGCCCAATTCACCGCGGACGTTGCGTCGCTGCCGCCCATGAAGCCGCCGAACGCGAGATTGTAGTCCCACGGGAACACGCTCACCTTGCTGTCCTTTTCATATAAATAGTAGTTATGGAGCATGTTGCCGGTATAGCTGTCGTAGTTGAGGACAAAGTTATGAGCGACAAAATAACGTACAAGCTGATCCATATCCCAGTACTTCTCAATGTTTTCGCCGCTGTTAAGAGCTTTTATTGCCGTAATAAGCTCCTTTTTGTCATCGTCTGTGACGTCGTTCTCGGCATTGTCGAAAATATCGGAATAGCTTTCGGTCTTGTCGTCTTTATATACCAGGTCTGCTCCCTTGCTGTCGTCCATTCCTCCGGGGCCTCTCTGTCCCCCGGGTCCGCCCTGCGGTATTCCCTGTGATTTTCCGTTCTCATCGACGGGCATCTGTCTGTCGCCGCCAAAGCCATCGGGCGGCTGCATATTTCCGCCCTGAGGGGGTTCCATATTTCCGTCCTGTGGCGGCTGCATATTCCAGTCGGGTTGTTTGCCGTTGGCGTTATCCAGGCGCTCGGTCTCGGGCTTATAGAGAGCGCCGTCATCATTGCCGGTGTTGCGCTTGAGGAATGAATCGGAAACATCCTCGATCATAATATACAATCCGTGAACTTTACCGTTTACCGAAAGCTGAGCATAGCTTGTAAGCGAAGCGCTTACCCCTGCCTTGCGCATAATAAGATACGAAAGATAGTCCTTCATATAGGTAGCGTCGGACATTATATTGTTAAGATTCAGTTTGTCGAGTCCCTGATACTTCTGCCCCTTATCAAACTTTCCGAAGTTGATTTTAAAGCTGTAGCGATCGGAATCGGAGGACGCGACCTGTGACAGCGAGGTGTTGCCCTTTGTTGCGAAAGACACGTTCTCAACCTTGTTGCCGTCAATTGTAACCGTTGCTGAATACTTTGTCTTATTAAGCGGGTTCGCCTTTAAATCCTTCCAGTTGTCGTCCGAAAGCTCGACATTTATTTTATGGATATATCCCGTATCAAACAGGCTGTCCGCATAATTTGCGGAATTTGCCGAAGCCGCTTCATCTTTTGACGCTGCGGTTTCGGATGAAGCAGAAGATGACGAGGATTCGCTATCCCCTTTACACGCGCCGAAGCATCCTAAAAGCATAGCGGTGGACAAGCCGATTGCAAGTATTCTTTTCAACAAAAACACCCCTGTTCATTTTAATTATACTAATAATAATCCCATAAATTGACAGAATTATGAACGCTGCGTGATTATTGCGCGGTTTTACACTGTCATCAGATAATAAATTATAATTATTATATTGTTTTTTAAGCCGCCTGACTTTTAGCTCGAAAATCAGATTAATCGGCAATCTAATCTTTGGAAATCAGGTCATAATCAATCATAACCTCTGAATGATTGTCGGGCACCGAATTGTTGTCAATGTCATAATCACTCCGCGACAACCCCTGCTATACCTTATTAAATAATTATATCATAAATTGTTATAACGAGCAACCGAGGTTTTTGAGTATTGTTTCTAATCAAATAAATAAAAAGTATTGACGAACCGTGTCGCATTTTGTATAATTTATTTATGCTTATGCAAAAAATGATTACGGAGGAACAACAATGACAAAACCAAAGAAAATTGTGCTTGCCGTAGCCTCGCTCATCATTGTGGGACTGCTGATCTACGTCGGCGTTTCGGGCGGAGCTCTTGGTAAAGTAAAGTGCCTTGACTGCGACGGCACCGGCATTATATCGCATGCCGATTGCAAACTATGCAAAGTGCATGAGGATGAAGAAAAAGCTATAGACTGCCCCGAATGCGAGGGCGCTAAAACCGTTGACGGTGAGGACTGCGGCACCTGCGGCGGCGAGGGCGAGGTCACTCCTCACTACGTCACCTGCCCCGACTGCAACGGAACATCGGCAATTGACGGCAAGGACTGCAAGACCTGCGGCAAAACAGGCGAAATTCTTTGTCCAAACTGCCACGGCAGCGGCAAACTGCTCTCTGCTCCCTGCTCCGAATGCAGCGGCGAGGGCGAGGTTCAGGGCTCCGCTTGGGCTCTGCTTCCGCCGATTATAGCAATCGGACTGGCGCTTATCACAAAAGAGGTTTACTCTTCTCTGTTTGTCGGAATTATCGCGGGCGGACTTATGTACTCAAACTTTAACGTTCTTAAAACCGTTGACGCTGTGGCTAATGACGGTTTGATTAAGGCGGTAACCGCGACGGCGGGCATATTTATTTTCCTGATTGAGCTCGGAATAATTGTCGCCCTTGTCAACAAGTCGGGCGCCTCAGCGGCATTCGGAAAATGGGCGGCGCAGCACATCAAAACAAGAACTGGCGCAATGCTTGCAACCTTTGTGCTCGGCGTGCTGATTTTCATAGACGACTATTTCAACTGTCTTACAGTCGGCTCGGTAATGCGTCCCGTAACCGACGGACACAAGGTGTCGCGTTCAAAGCTTGCGTATCTTATTGACGCCACGGCGGCTCCCGTATGCATGATTGCTCCCATTTCATCCTGGGCGGCGGCTGTTGCGGCTTACGCTGAAGACGGTCAGGGAATAAATCTGTTCATCACAGCTATTCCGTTCAACTTCTACTCACTGCTTACATTTGTATTCATAATCGCCCTGTGCGTAATGAACTTCGACTACGGCTCAATGGCTCTGCACGAGTACAACGCCATGTATAAAAACGACCTCTACACCACAGGCGACAGAGTTGACACTGAAGAAGAAGCTCCCAATCCGAGAGGCAGAGTTTTCGACCTGCTGCTTCCCGTTATTATCCTGATTTGTATTTCGGTATTCGCGCTTGTTTACAACGGCGGAATCCTTGACGGCGTTCCGTTCATTACGGCGTTCTCGGACACCGACGCAACAGTCGGCTTGCCATGGGGCGGTCTGATTGCTCTTATTTTCACAATCATTTACCTCAACCTGAGAAAGATTGTTACCTTCAAAGAGGCAATGGAGGCGGTTCCAAAGGGCTTCTTCGCGATGGTTCCCGCTATCCTCATTCTCACATTCGCAACCGCACTCAAGAATATGACAAGCCTGCTCGGCGCAAAGTATTATGTAGCGGTTCTTATGAACGACGCTGCCGGCTCATTGCAGAACTTCCTGCCGGCTATTATCTTTGTTGTGGCGTGCGTTCTGGCGTTTGCTACGGGAACATCATGGGGCACCTTTGGAATCCTTATCCCGATTGTTATTACGCTGTTTGACCAGAATCCCGACTCGACGATCAAGATCATTTCCATCTCGGCTTGTCTTGCGGGCGCTGTTTGCGGCGACCACTGCTCCCCTATCTCGGACACCACTATCATGTCCTCGGCGGGCGCGCAGTGCAACCACATAAATCATGTTCAGACGCAGATACCTTACGCGCTTACCGTTGCGGGAATCTCGTTTGTAACATACATAATCGCGGGATTCGTTCAGCAATGGTACATTGCGCTGCCGATAGGAATCGCGCTTACGATCGGTACGCTGATCATAATTAAATACACTCGCAAAAACGAACACCTTGAAAAGATGTACGAACCGACCGAAGAAAGCAAATAATAAATAATAAGGAAGACCGCACTGCCGGCAAACGCTGACAGTGCGGTTTATTGAGGATATAGAAATGAGAAAACAAAAGCTGATTCCGGATAAATACAGGTTTTTAAGCGGAAGCACTATAAAGCTGATTGCAGTCCTTACGATGCTTATTGACCACACGGCAGGATACTTTGTACCCGGAGGCTATGTGCTGTTTTCAATAGGCAGCCATAATTTTATGCTATATAGCATAATGCGCATGATAGGAAGAATAGCCTTTCCCCTATTCGCTTTTTTGCTTGTTGAGGGTTTTCTTCACACCCGCAGCCGAATTCGTTACGGCGCAAGCCTGTTAATCTGCGCCTTTATTTCCGAAATACCGTGGGACCTGGTTCACAGCGGCAAACTGATGAGTTCGGGGCAAAATGTATTTTTTACGCTGACGATCGGCTTTTTGGGAATGTGCGCGGTTGAATACCTTAAAGACCATCCGTTTTTCCAGCTAATTGCTTTGGCAGCTTTAGCGATTGTTTCGGTGTTTATAAAATCAGACTATTCTATTCGTGGATTCATTTTTATAATTCTTCTCTACGCGCTTAGAGAGCATGAGGTTCTTCGAATATTGCCCTCATTTATTCTGAATAATTGTATTTACACTATTGCGGCGTTTGTTCCGATCTCTTTCTACAACGGAAAACGCGGGTTTATTAAAGGCCCTGTGCTTAAATACGCATTTTACGCGTTTTATCCGGTTCATCTGCTTGTGTTTTATTTTATAAGACTTGTAAACGGATATTATTAAATCATTTTGCCCTTGTAGGGTTTATAAGGAAGCGTTTTGAAATCATAGGTTTCAAGCTCTTCAAGCGTAATATTAGAGCACGCGCTTTCGTGAACCATTAAATTTGACGATTCGCCTACAGCATGCACAGCGACAACGGGCTTGCCCTTACCGCAGGCGTAACCCGCCTCCCACGCGGTTCCGCTGTCGCTGCAGGCTCCGTGATACAGCATTACAACAACGTCTGCCCAGTCTATATATTTTTTGTCGTTGAGGAAGGTTTCGCGCGACCACTCGGCCATGCCGACAACCTCCTTATCGCGCACCTCATGCAGCCTGGGGCTGAAAAGCTCAAAGCCGCGCGACAGCAAAAGCTCTTCGGCACGCTTAACGCACGAGAGCTCATACTCATTGAAAAACGGACTTGCAAGATATATTTTCACGGGATTAACCTTCATTTCATTCATTTTAGGATCATAAAAAACAAACCCCCTCAACTGAGGGGGCGTTTCTGGAGGCGACAGGCGGATTTGAACCGCCGCATCAGAGTTTTGCAGACTCGTGCCTTACCACTTGGCTATGTCGCCGTTTCACAACAATAGGTATTATACCATTTGTAAGCATAGTTGTCAAGAGAAAATCATAGATTTTTCAGACACTCTATTTTATTCACGGGAGATTAATAATATGCGCGATTTAAACATTTACGCGAGAATATGCATGTTTGAACTGGACTGCCTGAAAATCAAGTACGCCAAGAACCTCACTCTCAAGGTAAACACAAGAGCAAAAACACGGCTGGGAGTATGCAAAAAATCAGGCGACTGCTACGAAATCGAAATAGCGGCTATTCTTCTTGACGAGCGGACTCCCGAGGAATATCTAAAAAACACTATCATGCACGAGCTTCTTCACACCTGCTACGGCTGCATGAATCATACCGGAAGATGGAAAAAACTTGCCGAGCGGGTTAACTCTGCCTACGGATATAATGTAAAGCGCGCCGCCGCACCTGATGAAGAACTGATTCCCGACGGGCTAACGGATAAGCCTAAATACAAAGTTGTCTGCCCTGTGTGCGGAACGGAATATGAAAGATACAGAAAATCAGCCCTTATTCAGCACCCCGAACGCTACCGGTGCGGCAGGTGCAAAGCGAATCTGGGATAATCACTCAAGAGGAGGCAGCGCGTATTCGCTGAGCTTAATATTTGTTTTTATAACGGAAATACGGTTGGCGATTGAAAAGATAATAATTGAATCGCGGGTATCTCTGGCGTACAGCGGAGCGTACCCGCTTTTTTTCAATACCTGCTGACACTCCTCAACGCTCAGGTTCAGCCCGAAGCAAAGCATAATCACCTTATCGCGCGACGGTGATTTTGCGTTGTCACCGCGCAGCAGCTCGTAACAATACTCGCGCTTTATTCCCGAACCGCGGGCGACATCTGCTTTTGAAAGCTGATTGCGAAGGCGGTAAAACTCAAGCATCTCCTGCAGCGTACCGAAAAACATTTCGGAATCGTTTTCAGCGAAGTAATCGTCAACACTGTGCTTATTTTTTAGAATCTTCATAAGTTCGTCGGTAGACTTTTTCATTTTAATCTTCCTTTTTTCTGATATTATGGTACAATATATTTAAATAATAATCTCTTTTCTTTTTAAATTCAAGGGGCAGCTATGCAAAACGTCGGATTTTGGAATATAACTTTTTTAGCATCAATAAACTCATATACTGACATTGTGCGCGATAACAACACCGGGCAGATTATGCTCCGCCGTGAAAGCGCCGCGGAAACATATCCGGTTATGCGCACTATGACTCAAGTCAGACACCGTAATCTTATGACGGTATTTGACGCCATAACAGTAAACGGAAAATGCATAAGCCTTTGCGAGTTTATAAACGGCACAACTCTTGAGGGATGTGTTGAGCGGTTCGGTACTTATCCCGAAGCAGGAGCAAAGAATATAATATGTCAGATTTGCGACGGACTTACGGAGCTTCACGCTAACGGTATTGTTCACCGCGACATAAAGCCGTCAAATGTGATGATTGAAAATAACGGCACCGTAAAGATAATTGATTACGACATTTCGAGAACCGTTAAACAGGCTCAGCCAAAGGACACGAGGATTCTCGGCACAGCCGGCTATGCTTCGCCCGAACAATTCGGGTTCAGTCAGACAAACGCCAAAGCGGACATATACGCCTGCGGCGTTCTTCTGAATTATTTGCTGACAGGCAGACTTCCGAACGAACAGCTTTACGGGGGTTACCTGGCGGAAATAATACGCGAATGCACTCAAATGGATGAATCGAAGCGGTTTGACAGCGCCGATGAGCTTAAAATGGTACTTTTGGGCAAAAAGCGGAGCAAGCACAAAAAAAGACGCGCCCTGCCGGGGTATCGCGGAGGCGTTCCGCTAATGGTATTCACCACGATTATTCTCTTAATATGGGCATTTTTAGTATATTCCTTTGGTGTGTTTTTAGCAAAAAACGCCGTCGAGCACCCCGATCTTTTTTGGGGACAGCTTGTCATCTGCGCGGATGTTTTGATTTTCTGGTCGTTTCTCCCCTACTTATTCTTTGGAGACGCCTTCACGCTCTCAAATATCATCAACCGCAAAAACCCGCAAAAAGGATTATTTATAATGCGAATGCTCGGCGTTGCAAGCATTGCCATCGGTTTTGTACTTTTGATTATCGCTCTGAATATAAGTGTATCATAAAAAAAGAATTATTTGTATGCTGACGGCATACCAAAACAAACGGGTAACCCTGTATTATTAGTACATGGGGTTACCCGTTTTTGACGGACTATTTTATTTCCTGCTCCAAAGCGTCAAATTCCGGAGTTGAGAAAAACTCGCCTAAGGTCATTTCCAAACCGTCGCAGAACTTTTTTACGGTGATCACGGAAATGTCTCTGCGGTTCTTGTCCATCATACTGTACGCGGTTGAGGGGGTCACGCCCGAAAGCGTCGCAAGCTCATTAAGGGTAATGCCCCTCTCGCCGCAAATCTCTTTGAAGCGCTGCGCTGTCATATCCTTTACGCCCATAGCATCACCTCAAAAATATTGTACAAAAATTTACGCTTTTGCGTATACGCACTTGCGTAATATGTAGAAGTGTGTTATAATATTCTTATCAATTTTTTAGGAGTGATTTATATGAAAAAACAAAAACTATTGGCAATTCTATTCGCAGTCATCTTGACATTATCGTCATTTACGATGGCAGGCTGTGGGTCAAAAGCAAAAGAATCATTGACTGAGTTCTGCTTCGATATCACCATAGACCAGACCGTTCTCTATGATGAAAACGATATAAGAATCACCGCAAACAGACTTGCAAGAAAAGGCGACAGTGGCATGTTGCTTTTCCTCAAATGTGAAAACAATACAAAAGAAAAAATAAAAATCTATGCAGGAAGTGTATCTGACAATGATGGTCGAGTTGCTTTAACAGTAAACGGGCAAGATTTTAACAACTCTACAGCCGCTGAAGGATACACAAAGCTTAAAGCAGGAAACAGTGACGAAATGAGAGTTTTTATCAGCAAGAAAGAAGCGGAAGAAAAAGGTATTTATCTTATTGAGACAATTGATTTAGGAATATCAATTAGAACAGATACCAATGGTATAGGCGATTACATTTATCCTCTAACGCTTGAAGTAAAGGAAAAATAATTTCAAAAAAGAGTTTATATGATTTTTTAAAATGTAAACTATGTCCATTCACCCAGTAATGATAACAAAAGGAGGATTCTATGCCAATCTGTGAAGACTGTGGTGTTAGATTTAATAAAGATGAAGCAGAAGAGTATTTTGAAATCAACACTCATTTGTTATGCTATGATAATTTAAATAAATGCCTATGTGGTGAATGTGCAGTTAATGCAATAAATATGAATCTAGAAGATACCTATTTCGAAGTATGTGAAAAATGTGGCAAAAAATTTGATTTAATTGAAGAAGAAAGTAATTCTAGTTCTCATTTTCCATGGTATAATGGTACAGATTTACGCGATTATTGGATCAGCCAGATTCTTTGTGCAAATTGCGCAATTGAAGAGAATAATTTTTAATTATTCTTTATCAAAAAACCGGACAGACTCAAAAACTGAGCCTGTCCGGTTTACGCGGTTGAGGGGGTCACGCCCGAAAGCGTCGCAAGCTCATTAAGGGTAATGCCTCTCTCACCGCAAATCTCTTTGAAGCGCTGCGCTATCATATCCTTTACGCTCATAGCATCACCTTAATAATATTGTACAAAAATTTACGCTTTTGCGTATACGCACTTGCGTAGTCTGTAGAAGTGTGCTATAATACTCTTATCAATTTTTTAGGAGTTATTTATATGAAAAAACAAGGAATACTATTCTTAATTTTTGCACTTATAATCTCTTTATTCATCTTGACTCTAAATGGATGTGATATCAATAGTTCAAGCAGTGAAAGTCAAAATAATAGTTACGAATCAGATAAATTTTCCACAATAAAATGGCCTGACAGCCATGTAGCTAAAATGCTGCCTACGCCGGAATCAACAATAGGAAGAATTGACACAGACCGTGATGATTATCTTTGGGCATACATAGGAAACACCTCACTAGATGATTATGAAAACTATGTTGAAAACTGTAAAACTAAGGGATTCGTTGAAAATTATGATAAAGGAAGTTATTCAGATGATTCAACATATTATTACCGAGCAGATCACGTCGATGGGTATCACCTTTCCTTAGAGTATCATGTAAAGGATAAATTAGATTCATACAAGCCATTGAAAGAGACTTTGGAAATATATATAAAAAAGGGCAACACTGAATCCACTGAAGATACTACGGAGTTTTCACAAGAAAGCACAAAAGAAGTTGAAACAACTACAATCGAACCGACAACAAAGAAAACTGATATTTTCCCTTTGGAAAATGCAAAAAGAGCCGCAATTGTAACACTAACAAATGGAATTGCTTCTGATGTATATGCAGAAGACGGCTTTTCAATTGACAAATCAAAACTTCATAGTTATTCAGACTTATCAGGTGATTATATAGTGGTTGATGATTGGGGTGAATGGAAAGAAAAAGACAATAACACGTGGCATGTCGAGAATCTTAAAGGAACAACAAACTATAATAATATAGTAAATGCTTCTTTAGATGTAAAATACAATAATAAGTTTTACACTGTCTTTAATATAAACGGGACACATGGAAATAATAATTTAAAAGATATTGAAGAAACGAAGTCAACAAAAGATGATATTATTAATGTTGACCCTAAACTGATAAAAGATAATCGAAGTAATACATCCAGTGAAGAAAAATCAGCAAATACTATCTCTCATTATTATGCCAAAAGGGCATTCGAAAAATACGGGAATAAGCAATTTCCAAATGGTTTCAAATGTCATTGGATTCTCAAGCTTTATAATGATGAACACTCTTCAGATGGATCCTATATATTCAAAGTCGGCGTAACAGTAACTAATAGTAATAACAAGTCACAAAAAATGATAGCAGAAGGTATTGTATCAGGAACAGATGAAGATCCTAATGTAACAAACTTTTTCGTGTACTAGAACTAAATATTCAACAAAAACATTGATTAAAAAAACCGGACAGACTCAAAAACTGAGCCTGTCCGGTTTAAGTTCATATATAAGATTTGACGCGCCTGTCGCGTAACGCGACAGGCAGTACGCGAATCAAACAATGAATTTTAAAATTCCATTCAATTCCTGCGAGATATGACGCGCCGTTATAACGAGTTTTCCAAATAAACCGACTTCAAAATAGGCGCGCCGGATGGAACGTCACGTTCCCTAAAATTCTGTCATCGGGTTGTATTTAACGCCGTTGTAGCGGCACTCAAAGTGGAGGTGCGGACCTGTTGAGTAGCCGGTTGAGCCAACATAGCCGATTACCTGTCCCTTAGTTACATACTGTCCGGGATCAACAGTAACGCTTGTAAGGTGTGCGTAGATTGTCTCTTTGCCATTTCCGTGATCCATCCAGACGTAGTTGCCGTAGCCGCCGCCGCAGCCGCAGCTTCCGCTCTTACCCCAGTTATGAGTGCAGTATGTGCAGGTGTACGAAACCGTACCGCTGTCAGCTGCTACTACCGGAGCGCCCAAAATACCTGCGCCCGCGATATCAATAGCACCGTGGTTATATGTAGTTCTGTCCTCAGCCCAAAGTGATGACAGGTAATAGAATCCCGGGCAAGGCCATGTGTAACCGCTGCTTGCGGGTGTAGGCGTAACATAATCGTCGTCATATGACGGCTCGGTTACGGGCTCATCATCGTCATCGTCGTCAGCCGGCTGTGTTTCAACCGTGCTTGACTTTTTAGCAGTCGAGCTTGAGCTTGAGCTCTTCTTTGATGATGACTGCTTCTGCTGCTGGGCAGCCGCCTTTCTGGCAGCCTCTTCCTGCTCGGCAAAATACTTGGCTATCTGAGCCTCAAGCTGAGAACTCTCGCTGTTGTTGTTCATCAGCGCGGCTCTTGCCTCCTCGCTCTTTTGGGTGAGCTCCGCAAGAACAGCCTCGTTTTCTTTGACAAGCTTATTGAGGTCTTCAATATCCTTATTCAACGAAGCTTCCTGAGCCTCTTTTTCTGATTTATCAGATTCAAGATTCTTTTTCTCTGCCTCAATAACTTCAAGCTTATCATTGATAGCGTCTATCATCTCTTTATCATAATCTGAAAGGGTTTTTACAAGCGACAGCTTATCTATGAAATCACCGAAGTTCTTGGCTCCGAGAAGTATTTCAAGATTACTTGCGCTACCCGCCATATAGATTATGCTAAGACGCTCACAAAGCGCTTTAATCTGTACGTCGATATCAGCGTTATCCTTGTCAATTTCCTTTTGCTTAACCGCGATATCCGCTTCAAGATTGGTAATAGCTTCTCTTGTAAGAATTACCTTTTGGTTCATTACTGAAATTTTGTTAACAAGCGCCTCACCGTATGCTTCCTTTTCACTGATGTCGGTCTCTGTCTGATCAAGAATACTCTGATACTCATCGCCTTTTTTGTCTAGTTCATCGATTCTGTCCTGAAGAGATTTAACATCTTCCGCTCCGGCGCTGAAAACGACCGACGAAGCAATCGGTACGGAAATTATGCATACGCTCAGAATCGCGCATAAAATCGCTTTAAATTTATTCATATCTTTGCTCCTTCCTGTTTTTTACCAGCCGAGAATTTCGTTGCCTTCCTTTTTAAGATACTTGCGAATGGAGATAAATCCGCCGAAGAAACCGACCATCACGCCAACAACAATAAACGCGAGCACCAGCAGCACAAGCACGCTTGTAAACGGAATAGCGGTAATGCCGAGATCGATCCTCTCTACCATGCCGCTTGCCGCCTGATAAAGCAGCGCGATAACGCCTGTGGCAAGCGCGGCGGAAATGAAGCCGAGCACCATACCCTCTCGGATTGTGTTTGCGATGATAAACAGCGAAATAACAATCAACGCGGCAACAATACATACCGCTACTATTGTAACAAGATTACTGACTTTTGTCAACTTTCTGGCAAAATCACGTCTGTCGGTAACCGACTGCACGCCGTCAATTTCTTTTATCTTATCAACAGTCTGCTCGTATTTATCGGTATCCTTAAACGAAACAATATACTTGTCGTTTAAAGGATCCTCGTCCTTGATTCTGTCAAACAGCTGATCGCCCAAAGTGCTTCTGAACTGCTCAACAGCTTCGTGCTTGGAAACGAACGTCGCTTTTTCGACGTTTTCTATTTCCTCAATTTTCATTCCTATTTGCTTGGCTTCAATTTCGTTTTTTTCCTTCAGAATGTAAACCGAGGTTTCGTTGTTCTTTTCAACCTCATCAACAATGTTGAGTACATTCAGCGAGAACAGCGCCGCGGCGCCTGTCATTACAAGACAGCTTACAAGCACGCATACCGACGCGATACTCATAATTCTGTTGGAATAAACGTTCTTAAAGCCCTCTTTTACAAGATAGCCAAAGCCTTTCATATCATTATCCTTTCGGGGGTTAGTCGGGTGTAATAACCACATTGTCGGGGTACTGCGGCGCGTCGTCATCATAGTCTTCGTCGTCATCGTCCTCGGCATAGTGCGCGCCTATATAGGCGCTTTCATCGTCGCTTTCAACAGCATAGAGGTTAATATCGGTTTCCTCATCATCCTCATCATACTGCGGTACCTCAGGAATAGGTTCTTCATAAGCGGCGACAGTTTCGCTGTCAGCTTCGGGAGCTGTTAATTCTTCAAAAACCGCTTCAGGTTCTTCCGGCTCCTCTTTGTCATAGCTGTCCAGAATAGCGGAAGCACGGGACACTCCCGCGGAATCACCGACAACTCTGCCCTTGTCGATGCTGATTACACGCTGATTGAACTCGCGTACAAGGTCGTGTTCATGAGTAACAACCAACACAGTAGTGCCCATCGAGTTAATGCGGGTCAAAAGCTCAATAATCTCATGTGAAAGCTCGGGGTCGATGTTACCCGTAGGCTCGTCGGCAACGATGATCTCGGGGTTATTTACAAGCGCGCGCGCAAGGCTTACACGCTGCTGCTCACCGCCGGAAAGCTCTGAGGGCTTGTCCTTCATTTTTCCTTTAAGGCCTACCAGGTCAAGCACATACGGAACGCGCTTTTTAACCGTTGCGGTGCTCTCGCCTACCGCGCGCATCGCGAACGCCACGTTATCAAAGACATTCATCTTGTCGATAAGGCGGAAGTCTTGGAAAACGATTCCCATATGGCGGCGCAAATAAGGAACATCTCGCTTTTTTAGGCGCGACAGCTTGTTACCGTTGATGGTAATCTCGCCCGATGTGGGAATTTCTTCTCGCATAATCAGCTTGAGAAATGTACTTTTACCCGCGCCCGAAGCACCCACGATAAACACAAACTCGCCCTTGTCAATGTGAAGGCTTACGTTGTGAAGCGCATGGGTACCGTTGGGATAGGTTTTGGATACGTTTTCAAAATCAATCATACAATTAAGTCACCTTTTTTTATTTTTGCACATAATTCAGCACTAAACTTCAAGTACTGAAAAAATGCCAACGTCCTGAACGCAGTTTTGCCGCGTTCAGGAACGAAAAACACTGTTTAAATTTAGTATTTTGTGGGGCTTGCGTTGAGGTATTTCTTAACCATCAGCGCTACCTTAAATACAATCGCGTCCTCAAATTCGCGGAGGTCGAGACCTGTGAGCTTCTTGATTTTCTCAAGACGGTAAACAAGCGTGTTGCGGTGTACAAACAGCTTGCGTGAAGTCTCGCTTACGTTGAGGTTGTTTTCAAAGAAACGCTGAATGGTAAACAGAGTTTCCTGATCCAGGCTCTCAATTGAACCGCGCTTAAAAACTTCCTTAAGGAACATCTTGCACAGGGTTGTGGGCAGCTGATAAATCAAACGCGCTATACCGAGGTTGTCATAGCTGACAATTGTGCGCTCCGTGTCAAATACCTTAGCAACCTCAAGAGCCGACTGAGCCTCTTTAAATGAACGGGCAAGGTCCTTAATACCTGTAACTGTTGTACCGATACCTACAACGCAGTGGGTGTAGAACTCACTTGAGAGGGTGTCGGAAATCGAGTTTGCAAGCTTTTCAAGGTCGCGGCCGTCGATGTCGGGCTTAACCTCTTTAACAAGGGCAATTTCCTCCTCGTTAATGTTGATAACAAAGTCCTTTGACTTGTCGGGGAAAAGGTTCTGTACGATGTCGTAAGCGGAAACATCAGTACGCGAAACAATCTTAATAAGCAGGCAAACGCGTGAAACTTCGGAGTTGAAGTGGAGCTCTCTCGCCTTTAGGTAAATATCGCCGGGGAGAATGTTGTCCATGATAACATTCTTGATAAAGTTTGAGCGATCATACTTTTCGTCATAATACTGCTTAATGCTTGCAAAGCTTACCGATAAAAGCTGGGCGTACTTCTGAGCGTACTCGTCTGTGCCCTGCACAAAAACAGCATAGTCATATTTTGCGCTGCTGCCAAATGACTTGTAGGTAAAGCCGTTGATGACAAAAGGAGCGGTAGAGCTGAGAGTTTCGGAATTTATGCTCTCGTTGACCTCGCCGATTTTTCCGAGTTCCGAGCATGCGATTACTACGGAAGTTTCATCAATAACGCCGATTGTTCTGTCGATTGCATCTTTCATTTGATGCACGATACCCTGAAATAACCTATTTGACATAGTTCTTACCTCTTTTTCCTGCAATTTTGTTATAACAATGTAAAAGATACATTTCTTCTCATATACATATTACACAAAATCGAGAAAAAAATCAACCTCTATCAACAAATTTTTTTGAAAATTTTTAGATATTTTCACGATTATAGGGTTAGTGTTTTTCAATTTGAGATTATCATAACACATTAATGTGACGGAAGTGTGACAGATTCGCTGCCGCTTCGCTTTTTATTCTTTTTTATATTTTCTGTTGAAATCACATAAAGCTTATTTTATCGGAAATCACAGACTGTGTCAGTGAATTAAACTCGGAGTAAATATATCGGGCGTCTTGACATCGATTTTTCTTCCGTCTATAATTATTTTATAAAAGAGGTGAGCGTAAATGATATGTCCTAATTGCAAAGAGAACTATCCCAATCAATTTAATACATGTCCTAATTGCGGCATGCCTTCCCCGCCGCCCGACAATAACAACGGCCGCTCAAACAGAATTATGCTTGTATTGGTATGCATTCTGGCAGGTCTGCTCATTGCAGGCGCGGTTGTAACTCTTATTGTATTCAGCCTTTCGAGGGGCAAAAGCGGCGAAGATACCGACTCATCAACCGTTCAAAGCACTGCCGCAGACACAAAAGCAGCTGCGACAACAGCCGCCGCGACAGAGGATAATAAGGTATTGCTGCCCGATTTATCGGGATTATCCGAGGACAAGGCAATAGAGTATCTCGATAAGCTGGGGCTTAAATATGACATTCTTCTCGCGGAAAACGACGCCGCCGCAGGCACTGTATTTAAGCAATCCCCTTCAGCCAACGATAGTGTTGAAAAAGGCAGTAAGGTTAGACTTTATATAGCTAAGCCAAAACCGGTTAAACCGACTGCGGAGGCAACGAAAGCTCCTACAGCATCTCCGGAAACCAAGGCTCCTGGAGCCGACACTCAAAAAAACTCGGTACCATATCTGATAAAGGTATTCCCCCCTGTTTACATCTACGCCTCCCCCGCAGCTTCCTCTGAGATTGCTATGACGCTCGACGGCGAAGGCGTCTACACCATAGTAGAGGAAAAGCGCGCCTCGTCCGAGTGGTGGGGCAAGCTGAAATCGGGCGCGGGCTGGGTTAATATGAACGACATAATCGCAAACGGCGGATATGTTATGTAAACATTAATTCATTATGTGTAATTAACGTCGTACTGAAACAGAAAAAGCCATCGATGATAATTTCACCGATGGCTTTTTGTTTATTTAGTTTTATTCACTTTGCCACCAGCCCTCACGGCAGCCTTCGTCGGTTTTGTAAGCATAGAAGTATTCGGGCTTGTAGTTTTCGCTTATTTTATATCGGACTGAGTATTTGTCGGGATAATTCGGGTCGGTTGAGCTTATCACTTTTGACGCGCCCTTAAAAGGCTTTAATAATAAAGTGCTTGTCACATAGAGATAACCGTCAATTACGTCAATATACTCCGCCGCCGCGAAATCCTTCACCAGGTTTTCCTGCTTTTCAAGATTTTCCGTATTAAGCGTGTTCAATTTATTCACACCGTTATCTTTTGTAACATAGTAAAGCACACTACCGTCATAATTAATTGTTGTAATAGTTTCAGAACCGTTAAGCTCGATAAGCTTTTCAAAGCCGCTGCCGTCGGTCTTAACGCGATTGAGAGATGATTTTTTCTCAACAATATTATTTTCAAAATAGTACAAATAATCGCCGATCACCAAAATCTGCTGTGTGCCATATTCTCTCTTCAAATCCTCACGGTGTAAAAGTGTCTTTTCCGAACCGTCGGTTTTCATTTTATAAACTCCCGCTTTATCCCCTTTCTTTTCCATATCGTTATCGAGATAATAAATCCAGCCGTTACAGATTGTATAGCTATACGCGGTAATGTCAGCGTCACCGACGCGCTCGATCTTTCCGCTAGTTTTGTTGACTTTACATATACGTCCCATCGGCTCTTTGGATTTGCTTAACTCCGGCACAATCAAACAATAAACACTGTCATCGTAAGCTATGGGAAAACGAATGTAACTTATGCAGTCCGAAAAGTATTCGTCAACATCATTGAAATCCAAGAAGCGCGTTGGATAGTATTTACCGTCTTTATAATCAAAGCGATATAACCCGTCATCATATAATTCATACACCGCTTCATTGTCGAAACACGAGTACCGGGGATTTAGAGAAAAATACTTATCTTCCTCGCCTGCGATTTCTTTCACATCATGGTAATCTTTTCCGTCCTCTGTATAGAACGGCAAGCGAATGTTAATAAACTGCTTGCCGTCATTTTTAAAGCTTAGCGAGGGCTTGAAGTTGAAAGACGAGCCTTCCGACGCGCTTTTATCAAAAGGCTTCAAAACAAGAAACACTCCGGCTGCGACTGCCGCGGCAAGCACTACTGCCACGGCAGCGATTATAACTGCCTTTTTACTTTTCTTCTTTTTTGGCGCGGGCGGCTCTAAGGATATTTCAGGCATAGTTTTGCCTGCAGGCTCGACTTTCGGCTCAGCAGCCTTTACCCGCAAGTCAGCGCCGCATTTTCCGCAAAATTTAGCAATGTCCAGATTTTGGGCTCCGCAATTCGGACAAATCATACTATCGCCTCCGTTTTGTGATACTTTAATTATAGCAAGCTATGAGAAGTATTTCAATAAAAATAAAAGAATTACGCAAAAAAGCGGCAGCCTTTTCAGACTGTCGCTTTTTAGTACGCAATTATTATGCTGATATGACAGAAGACTTCTGTTCCCGCGAGTTATAATGCGCCATTGCAGAAACGTATTGATTACATCAACACTATCCAAAGGCGCGCTTCCAACCGGTGTGACCGGAATCAGATGCCCTTTTCTCTCTTAACGTAAGAGGTATGGAGCAGCTCGTGAGCGAGGTGTGAGCCGGGCTCGCCGAGGTATTCCTCATAGATAGCCTTGATTTCGGGGTTATCGTGAGACTTTCTGTAAGGCAGATTTACATCGTCCTCATAGAGAGCCTTAGCGCGCAGAGCCTTGAGGTCTGTAAAGTTCCTTACATGACCGGGCTGAATGGGCTGTCCGCCGCCGTTTACACAGCCGCCGGGGCAGCACATGATTTCAACGAACTGATAATCAGCCTCGCCCGCGCGGATCTTGTCAAGGACAACAGCCGCGTTCTTGAGTCCCGAAACAACTGCAACCTTAACAGTCATGCCTGCAACCTCGTAGGTAGCTTCCTTGATGTCGTCGGTGCCGCGAACTTCGTTGTAGTCGATCTGCTTGAGGTCCTCGCCTGTCAGAACATCGGCTACGGTTCTGAGAGCCGCTTCCATAACGCCGCCTGTTGCGCCGAAGATGGTGCCCGCGCCTGTACCGATACCCATGATGGGATCGAACTGAGCGTCCTCAAGAGATGTGAACTGAATGCCGGCTCTCTTGATCATCTTTGCAAGCTCACGGGTTGTGATTGAGATATCGTTATCCTGCATACCGTCGCGTCCCTGGTCGTCGCGCTTGATTTCAAACTTCTTGGCTACGCAGGGCATTACCGATACAACAACGATGTCCTTGGGATCGATGCCTGCCTTCTGAGCGTAGTAGGACTTGATCATAGCGCCCTGCATCTGCTGGGGTGACTTACAGGTTGAAAGGTGCGGAATAAGGTCGGGATAGTAGTGCTCGCAGAACTTAATCCAGCCGGGCGAGCAGGATGTGATCATCGGCAGAACGCCGCCGTTCTGAACACGGTGAATGAACTCTGTGCCCTCCTCCATAATGGTAAGGTCGGCGCCGAAGTTGGTATCGAACACCTTGTCAAAGCCGAGAAGTTTAAGAGCTGCAACCATTTTGCCTGTTACATTTGTGCCGATAGGCATATCGAAGCACTCGCCCAGTGTCGCGCGGATCGAAGGAGCGGTGTGTACAACAACGTGCTTGGTCGGGTCTGCGATAGCCTCAAAGACCTTGTCGGTGTCGTCGCGCTCAACAAGCGCGCCTGTGGGACATACAACGGTGCACTGACCGCAGCTTACGCATGAAACGTCGCCAAGATCCTGCTCGAACGCGCATGTAATAGCGGTGTCAAATCCGCGGTTATTAGCGCCGATTACGGATACATACTGGTTTTTACAAGCTGCTACGCAGCGGCGGCAGAGAATGCACTTGTTGTTGTTGCGAACGAGGTGCAGAGTGGAGTGATCCTCCTCATAGTGAGTCTCCTCGCCCTCAAACGCCTTTTCGTCAACGCCGTACTCCAGGCAGAGCTGCTGAAGCTCGCAGTTGTTGCTTCTGGGGCATGACAGACATTTTTTGTCGTGGTTTGAAAGAAGAAGCTCGAGGTTCATCTTTCTGTATTTCTGGATTTGCGGAGTATTTGTAAAGATTTCGGTGCCCTCTCTGTCAATGGGATATACGCAGGCAGCAACCAGGCTGCGCGCGCCCTTGACCTCGCAAAGGCACATACGGCAAGCGCCGATCTCGTTGATTTCTTTCAGAAAGCATAAGGTCGGGATTTTAATGCCGAATTTGTGGCAGGCTTCCAGGATTGTTGTGTTCTTTTCAACCTGATAGTCTTTGCCGTTGATTTTGATATTCAACATTTCCATTATATTCTCTCCTTTCCTTAAGCCTTATAAATAGCGTTAAACTTACATGTAGCCATACAAGCGCCGCACTTGATACACTTCTTGGCGTCGATTTCCAGAGCCGGACGTCTCTTTCCGGGAGCGGTGTAATCGGTGACGGAAATAGCCTGAACGGGGCACTTTCTTGAGCAGAGACCGCAGCCGGCGCACTTCTCTTTGTCGATTGTGTACTCGAGCAGGTCTTTACAAACGCCCGCGGGACACTTTTTGTCCTGAATATGAGCGATATACTCGTTCCTGAAATAGCGCAGGGTTGAAAGAACGGGGTTGGGAGCGGTTTGTCCCAGACCGCACAGGGAGTTCGCCTTGATGAATTCGCACAGCTCCTCCATCTCGTCGAGCATTTCCATTGTGCCCTGGCCCTTTGTGATTTTGTCGAGCATTTCAAGCAGACGCTTTGTACCGATACGGCAGGGAGTACATTTACCGCAGCTCTCGTCAACGGTAAACTCGAGGAAGAACTTGGCAACGTCTACCATACAGTTGTCCTCATCCATAACGATCAGACCGCCCGAGCCCATCATTGAGCCGATAGCGAGCAGGTTGTCGTAGTCGATCGGAACGTCGAGATGCTCCTCGGGGATACATCCGCCGGAGGGGCCGCCTGTCTGAGCAGCCTTGAACTTTTTGCCGTTGGGGATGCCGCCGCCGATCTCAAATACGATCTCACGAAGGGTCGTGCCCATCGGGATCTCAACAAGGCCTGTGTGGTTGATCTTGCCGCCGAGCGCGAATACCTTAGTACCCTTGCTCTTCTCGGTACCCATTGAAGCAAACCACTCAGGACCGTTGAGGATTATCTGCGCGATGTTCGCGTAGGTTTCAACATTGTTGAGGATGGTGGGCTTCTGATAAAGTCCCTTTACAGCCGGGAACGGAGGACGCGGACGGGGCTCGCCGCGCTTGCCTTCGATTGAAGTCATAAGAGCTGTTTCCTCGCCGCATACGAACGCGCCCGCGCCGAGACGGAGCTCCATGTCAAAGTTAAAGCCTGTGCCGAAGATGTCCTCGCCGAGCAGACCGTACTCGCGAGCCTGGTCGATAGCGATCTGCAGACGCTTAACGGCGATAGGATACTCGGCGCGTACATATACGCGGCCCTTTGAAGCGCCGATAGCGTAGCCCGCGATTGCCATAGCCTCGATCAGTGAGTGCGGGTCGCCCTCAAGAACGGAACGATCCATGAATGCGCCGGGGTCGCCCTCGTCGGCGTTACAGCAGACGTACTTCTGATCAGCCTGGTTGCCCGCGGCGAATTTCCACTTTAAGCCTGTGGGGAAGCCCGCGCCGCCTCTGCCGCGCAGACCTGAGTCGAGGATTGTCTGAATAACTTCCTCGGGAGTCATTTCGGTGAGAACCTTGCCCAGAGCGGCATAACCGTCACGGGCGATGTAGTCGTCGATCTTCTCGGGATCGATAACGCCGCAGTTACGCAGCGCAACACGCTTTTGCTTAGCGTAGAAAGCGGTTTTGTTAAGGGATTTGATTGTGTCGTCAACAACTGTCTCCTGATAAAGCAGACGGGTAACGATTCTTCCCTTTAAGAGGTGCTCCTCGACGATTTCGGGGATATCCTCGATTTTAACCATGGAATAGAAGCTGCCCTCGGGATAAACAACCATGATGGGGCCGAGCGCGCACAGACCGAAGCAGCCTGTGGTGATGACGTTAACTTCTTTTTCCAGACCGTTTTTCTTGATTTCTTCCTTCAGCTTTTCAGCAATCTGTAAGCTGTTTGAGGAGGTACATCCGGTACCGCCGCAAACAAGCACATTAGAACGATACATTCATTGACCTCCTTTAGTTTTCCATCGCTCCGATTGTAAACTCGGTAACAACGTTTTTATTTACAAGATGATCGTTTACGATTCTCGCTACCTTTTCGGGCGTCATCTTAACGTAGGTAACTTTTTCCTGACCGGGAATTTCAACCTCGACAACCGGCTCGTACTGGCAGATGCCGATGCAGCCTGTCTGGGTAACTACGATATCGTCCTGCAAACCGCGCTTTGCGATTTCCTCGGTAAACGCGTTGAGAACTGGTCTTGCGCCCGCCGCAATACCGCAGGTAGCCATACCTACCAGAACGCGCGCGGCGTTGGGATTCTCTTTTCTTAAAGCGACATTAGCTTTCGCTCTGTCTCTGATAGCCTGTAATTCGGCTAAAGATTTCATAATTCTGCACCTCCGCAAATATTTTCAGTTTGTTCCTTTAAAAATTCTTCAATCCATTCCACCACATCGGGGGTGTCAAGGCTTACGCCCTGCAAAACCTCCCTGAGCTCGCGCGTATCAAGCGTGAACGAGCCCGAGTCGGTGCTGTGCGTAAAGACAAAGTCTATGTCCGGGTTGCACCGAATAAGAATGGAAACCGTGGAATTTATATCCCCCAGAGGAGTCATATCCACATGACTTTTAACGTAGCCCGCCGTGGTGACAGTGCCTTCGCCTAACTTTGACCGAATGTCAAAGCTGCCGCCTGTCTGCTCTGCCGACATCTTGAACAGCGGAACGCCCAGCCCCACCTTTCGGGTGGTTCGGGTTGTAAAGAACGGGTCTATTACCTGCTTTACCTGCTCCTCAGTCATGCCGCAGCCATTATCTTTGATGGTGATTTTAAGGAAATCGCTCTTGTCGCTCTCCTCCACCGTGATAAAAACAAGTGTTGCTTCGGCCCTTACGGAATTTTGGGCAACGTCCATTACGTTAAGCGACAGCTCACGCATCCTTATACTTTTCAAGAATGCCGGGAACGTCGGCAACAGTCAGTCTGCCGTAAACCTCATCGTTGACGGTGAGTACGGGCGCAAGACCGCAGGCGCCGATGCAGCGGCACGCTGTCAGCGAGAACTTGCCGTCGGGGGTGCATTCCTCCGCCTCGATGCCGAGCAGCTCGGAAAGCTTGTTGAGAATGTCGCCTGAGCCCTTAACATAGCAAGCTGTACCAAGGCAAACCGAAATGTTGTATTTGCCCTTTGGTGACAGAGCGAACTGTGAATAGAAGGTTGATACTCCGTATACCTCCTCAAGCGGAACACCCAAGCCCTCTGCAACCATTTTCTGAACCTCGATAGGCAGGTATCCGTAGATTTCCTGCGCCTCCTGAAGCACGGGCATTACAGCGCCGGGATCATCGATGTTCTTCGCGATGACCTCCTTCAGCTTTGCCTCCTGCTCAGGTGTGCCTGAAAACGGAATTGTGCTGATTTTTTTTTGCATAGTTTTTCCTCCCTGAATATAATTGTCATTACCGATAAAAAAACATTACATTTAAGTAACGTTATATTTACTCACTTGATATTATAACATAGATAAAACAAAAAGTCTACAAAAGTTTTTTCCTTATTTGTCAAAAATCGCAAAAATTTTTCAAAAATGCCGAAGATGTCAACAAATATCAGATTTTTCGCAAGTTTTCAAATTAATTAATATTATTATCCAGCGCCGCGAGCACGCTTTCGGGTGACAGCTCGTAAAGCGACAGAAAATTTTCCGCTTCCCTCATGTTCTCAAGATAGTGCGCGTCAGAGCACGACACAACGTTCATGCCGCCGAGTATCGGGTGCTGCTCCTTTAAAGGCGTCAGCCTGCTTTTGTCGGCGAGCTCAAAGGTCTTAAAGCCGCATGATGAGTCAATCTCGCCGAGCACCGAAAGTATTGAAAGGCTGTCGCGGTCGATGTGGGCGGGATAGCAGATTCCGCCGAACTCACCTACCTTTTTATAGGCGCTCATAATGCTGATTTCGGTGGCGGGCAGAAGCAGGTGCTCAACCTCCCCTATCTCCTCATCAAAGCGGTTCATAATAACTTGCCTTCCGTATATTTCGGGGCGGTTGCGGATTTTAATGCGGTGCGCGTCAACATACTCGTTCCAGCAAAGCGCCTTTTCAAGCGTCGGGAACAGACACACCGCGTGGATATCCTCGCTTGTAGTCAGCTCCATGCCGGGAATAACCGTCAGCCCTATTTCCCTGCCGACTTCAATAGCGGCCTCGCAGTTGAGCGAGCTGTTGTGGTCGGTCAGGGCAATAACGTCAAGCCCGAGCAGCTTTGCCATGTTGACAAGGTTGTTGGGCGTCATATCCATATCGCCGCACGGTGACAGACACGAGTGGATATGAAGGTCGTAAAAGTAATTCATCAGAGCAGCTTGCTGATTTTAACCGCCGTGTTATAGCTGTTTTCTTCTGTAAGCAGAATGGTGACGTCCATCATCTCCGCCTTTTTCTTGGCGTCGGCGTCCAAAGCGGCATTTTCGACAAGGATAATGCAGCTGACGTCCGCAAGTGTAGCCACGGCTATGGAGTTGATGTTGCCTATAACGGTAAGCCAGGCGGAATCGGCGGGCGCTCTGCCCATAACCCAGCTCAGCAGATCGCCTATGTAGCAGTCGGTAACCTCGCGGTCAAGGTCGCCCTCAACAAGAATTTTTAAGTTTAGCTGTTCAATTAAATTTTGTACGGTCATAATATAACACCTTTGTCAGAAAATTGAATGCACGCTCGGCATAACATAAGGTCACAGATAAATCACGGATAAAACGTTGAAAGACGGATTAGTTCTCACTCGGCACAACGGATAAGCACAGATAAAGCACACATAAATCACACATAAGAATGCTGAAAAACGGCTTAGATAAGCCATAAACACACTAAACACACTTATCACATTATATATTAATAATATGTTTCTTCAGTGTATATATTTTATCTGATAAATTATATATATAATTAAAAACAACCGTGCTGTGTGTGTTTATGTGTGGCAACGACCTAAATGGTATTTTTAAGCTGGTCGTAAACGTTCTGGATTTTGGCGCGGAGCTTAAAAATGCAGTCGGTTTCCTTTGCCTTTCCGCGGACAATGTCCTCGGCGAGAGCTCGGCAGGTAGGCGCTCCGCAGGAGCCGCAGTCGAGATGAGGCAGCCCGTCGAAAATCTCCTCCATGCGCGACATCATTTCCATTGCCTTGGAAATATCCTTGTCAAGGCGGAAGATATCGGCGTCGTAGGCAAGCTCGTTTTCCCAGAGCATGCCTTCAAGCTCGCCGTCCTCAAGGTGGTTGAGCGACACTGGCAAAAACTTGCGCAGGTTCTGGATCCTCGCCTGAGCCACATACGGGTTCTCGACATTAAGCACGCCGCCCACGCAGCCGCCCGAGCAGGCGTTAAGCTCAATGAAATCCACTCCTCTTATATGTTCGTCCTCAAGCTCCTCAAGCACGCGTGTGACGTTTTCGATTCCGTCGGCGGCAAGGTACTTGTCGCCCAGCATTGCGGCGGCCTCGCCGCCCGAGGTCGCCCAGCCTATGCCCATCAAGCCCGACTGACCGAGCGGCTCAACCTCGGTGAGATGATCCATAACCTGAGTCAGCTCGGGGTAAATTTTGGACACGGCAATAGCGCCGTCGCACTCGGAGCGCTCGGTGTAATTGGGAGAATGAATTTCCGTAACCTTAGCGGGACACGGCGTGATGAAGAATACGCCGATTTTTTCCTTAGGCAGTTCCGTTTTTTCCATAGCCTCGCGTTTTGCGATACGCGCGGCAATCTCAATAGGAGCCAAAAGCGGCATTACGTTGTCGCAAAGCTCGGGAAAGCGGATTTTGATAAGCCGCACAACCGCGGGACAGGCGGAGCTGATAATCGGTTTTTTAAGTTTGTTTTCTTTAATCATTTTGCGCGTAGCCTCGCTTACCAGTTCGGCGGCGCGGCTTACCTCGAAAACATCGTTAAAGCCCAGCTTTTTAAGGCCAGTGAGCACTATGTCAATGCTGTCGAGATTATTGAACTGTCCGAAAAGCGCGGGAGCGGGTATGGCTACGGTATATTCAAAGCCTTTTATCTCGTCCAGTTTTGAGCTGTTTGCCTTTTTTGCGTGATGCGGACAAATGCGTATGCACTCGCCGCAGTCAATACAGCGTTCGGAAAGTATTTTTGCCTTGCCGTTATGCACGCGGATCGCCTCGGTGGGACAGCGCTTCAGACAGTTGGTACAGCCGCAGCAGCGGTCGGCGTCAAGCTGCACCGAGTGAAAATATTTGCTCATAATGTACTCCAAGTTATAAGTAATAAGTCAAAAGCAATAAGATATAGTAAGTCACGCGCATTATCAGGAGTTGACTCTTACGGTCAGATACAGATTCGTTCCGACTCCTATGGTGGTTTCAATGCGCATTTCATCGCTGTATTTTTTTATGTTCGGAAGTCCCATGCCCGCGCCGAAGCCTAAGCTGCGAACATTGTCGGGCGCAGTTGAATAGCCCTCCTGCATAGCTTTTTCAACGTCGGGAATACCCGGGCCGTGGTCAGCAAGAAGGATTTCGATTCTGTCGGGGTAAATATCGACGTCGCAGTAACCGCCGTCGGCGTGAATAACCATATTGATTTCCGCCTCATACATCGCGATTGCGGTACGCCTTATGGCGTCGGGGTTGTAACCGAGGGATTTCAGGCGCTTTTTAACCGAGCCGCTTGCCTCGCCCGCGCGCGTGAAATCCTCGCCCGATACCTCGTAGTGAAGATGAATAGCGTTGCTCATACCTTTGTTCCTCCCGAGAGGCCGTTGGCGTAAAGAAGTCCGCAGGCGGTAAACATTCTGAAACGGGTTTTAAGCAGGGTTATACCCCGCTGCTCGGCAAGGCGGATTATAGAGTCGTCGGGCACTTTTCCTCGCACAAAAACAATGCACGCCATGTCCATCATTTCGGCTGTGCGCACAACCTGCGGGTTTACAAGTCCCGTAAGCAGAACCGACTGGTCCTTTACAAACGCCAGCACGTCGCTCATCATATCGGAGCCGCACGCGGTTTTGATTTCCTGATTGAGGTCGCCCTCACAGATAATTTCGCCCTCAAGTATGTCGATGATATCTTTTACAATCATTAAATAATACACCCCTTTGATATATATAGTCATTGTTATTATAGCATATATAAAGCGGCTATTCAATATTGATTTCTGTACAATATTTTTCCATTCTTTTTAGTTATTACTTATATCACACAATACTGCGCAGAAGATATGCAAATGTTTGACATATTATGTTGAAATTGCAGATTTTTACAATATAATGTGCGTTTCGCAAGATATTAACGGAGAGAACAACTATTGATTGTTGAAACTTGCGGCAAAAGGTGATAGAATGATTTTGTATGAAAATATCCTTGGAGGGGATTATTATATGTTACGGGACTTAAAGCCCACAGACATAATTTGCGGTTATAGTGTTCGCCCCGGATACTATGACATGGAGGGCGCTACACCTGTTCGCGGCGGAGTTAATTTTACAATCAGCTCGGTTTACGCGACTTCCTGCACGCTTTTACTCTTTGCTCCGGAAGCCAGAACCCCTTATGTAAGGCTTCCTTTTCCCGATTCCTACCGGATAGGAAATACTTACTCGATGATTGTTTTCGGTCTGGAAATCGACAAATTTGAGTACGCTTATTCCATTGACGGTCCGCACGACCCAAAAAAAGGCCTGATCTTTGACAAAACAAAATATATCCTCGACCCTTACGCAAAGGCGGTTACGGGTCAGAGCAAGTGGGGCAAGCCTCAGCGCGACCAGTGCGTTTACAAGGCGAGAGTAGTTTTTAACGACTACGACTGGGGCAATTTTAAGACCACACCCATTCCGCTTGAGGATCTTATTATTTATGAGCTGCACGTCAGAGGCTTTACCAAAGACGAAAGCTCGGGCGTTGAAAACCGCGGAACCTTTGCGGGTATCCGTGAAAAAATCCCGTATCTCAAGGAGCTTGGCATAAACGCCGTAGAGCTTATGCCTATCTTTGAGTTCGACGAAATCGGCGCCCACCGCTATTTTGAGGGCGAACAGCTCTTTGATTACTGGGGCTACAACACGGTTGGATTTTTTGCCCCCAACACAAGCTACGAGTCTGAGCGCGGCCACAAGCATCACCGCGAGGGCACCGAGCTGAAAGAGCTTATCCGCGACCTTAAATCAAACGGCATTGAGGTTATCCTTGACGTTGTGTTCAACCACACCGCAGAAGGCAACGAGCTGGGGCCGTTCTTCTCGTTTAAGGGAATCGACAACAATATATACTATATGCTGACTCCCGACGGAAAGTACTACAACTTCAGCGGCTGCGGCAACGTGCTTAACTGCAACCACCCCATTGTGCGCACATTCATCAAATCGTGTCTGCGCTACTGGGTTACCGAGTATAAAATCGACGGTTTCCGCTTCGACCTCGCCTCAATTCTGGGACGCAACGAGGACGGCACCCCGATGGACCAGCCTCCCCTGCTTAAAAGCCTGGCGTTTGACCCGATTCTCGGTCACACAAAGCTTATTGCCGAGGCATGGGACGCGGGCGGACTTTATCAGGTAGGCAGCTTCCCGTCATGGAACCGCTGGGCTGAGTGGAACGGCAAATACCGCGACGATATGCGCCGATTCCTTAAAGGCGACAGCGACCTTGCGTGGGCGGCTACTCACCGTCTTACAGGCTCCAAAGACCTTTACGACCCGTCGTACCGCGGAAACTGCGCCAGCGTAAACTTTATTACATGTCACGACGGCTTTACAATGTGGGATATGTATTCCTACAATGAAAAGCACAACTATAAAAACGGCTGGTACAACACCGACGGCTCCGACGACAACAACAGCTGGAACTGCGGCGCTGAGGGCGATACCGACGACCCGCAGGTCAACGCGCTGAGAAAAAAGCTTGTTAAAAACGCCTTTGCCTCACTTATGTGCAGCCGAGGCGCTGCCCTGTTCCTTGCGGGCGATGAGTTCTGCAACACTCAGTTCGGCAACAACAACGCCTACTGTCAGGACAACATCACTTCATGGCTTGACTGGTCACGAAAAGAGCAATACAGCGATGTATTTGAATTTTTCAAGTACATGATTGCTTTCCGCAAGCGCTTTAAGGTTATTACCAAAAACAGACGCGAAAGCGACTGCACACTGCCGCCTGAGAGCCTTCATTCACAGAAGCCGTGGCAAACCGACTTCAACCCCGAGTCGCGCTATGTCGCCGTAATGTACGCGGGCGCTTCAAGCATTCCGCTTGTAGATGAAATCGTTTACTTCGGCATTAACGCTCACTGGGAGGCGACCGATGTTGAGCTTCCGGGACTTCCCGCGGGCTATGTCTGGAAAGTTTATGTAGATACGGGCAGAGAAGCAGACCGTGTTATCTGTGAGAATGATAACATCATGCTTTACGACCGCCGCATTAAAATGCAGGGCAGAACGGTTATGGTTGCCGTTGCTCACCGCGTTTCTTAAATTTCAATTAACGGTTTTTAAAATCGGGCAAAGAGGACTAATGTTCTTTTTGCCCGATGTTTTCATATAGTTTTCATAAACCGTCAATAAACCGTGTTATTTTTCACAAACGGAAATAACAGCGATTGTGCAGTTTTGACAAAGTTTTAAAAAACGATAAAAAAATGTAGATTTTTTCAAATTTTGTGTTATTATATATTTACACAAGAGAATTATTTTGAGGAATTATTATCATGTGAGAATACTGAGGTGCTACTATGAGTCGCGGTAAAATCATTACAATTACAAGACAATACGGATCGGGCGGACATGATATCGGTAAGTTACTCGCCGAAAAGCTCGGTATAAAGTTTTATGATAAGGAACTGATTACAATCGCGGCAAAAGAAAGCGGCGTCAGCCCCGAGGTATTCGCGCAGGCTGATGAAAAGATGTCAAACAGTCTGCTTTATGCGCTGTCGACGGGACTTTATAATTACGGCAACGGTTTTTCCGCTATGGGCGATTTGCCTATGAATGACCAGCTTTATATTTTGCAGCACAGAATTATTAAGGAAAAGGCGGAAAAAGAAGCGTTTGTTGTTGTGGGAAGATGCGCGGACTATATTCTCAGAGAATACGACAACGTTGTAAAGGTATTTATATACGCAGATTTGGAAGTCAGAGCTAAACGCGCCGTTAAACGACATGAAATCGAACCGTCAAGAGCCCGTCAGGCGGTATCAAAGGCTGACAAAAACAGAGCCAACTACTACAGTTTTTATTCAGGACAAAAGTGGGGATCACCCGAAAACTATGATTTGTGCATAAACAGCACAAATCTAACCATCGGGCAGGCCGCAGAGCTTATTGAGGATTACTTGAAAATTCTTGACAATAAGTCATAACTGCACCCTCTCCTGAATATACTGATATTATGAATTCAGGAGGTGTTAAGTATGAAATTCGTAGTTATGGATCTTGATGACTTCATTTTCGGCAACGAAGAATGGCATCCCAGCGAAAGGTAAGCCGCAATTATTCTGCATTTAACGCGCCTAAAGTACGGCGCCACTTAACTTCGCTGAATAAAGTTATTTTTAACTTTTATAATAAAATTTGGGACGTGTTTAAACACGTCCCATTTTTGTTGTACTTATTATTTAATTGTTATTCCCGATAAAGCTCAGCGGGTCAGCGTAGTCATTGTTTACACGGACATATACATGAATATGGCTTTTATCGGAAGCCTCCGAAGGCACAACCCCTATCGCTCCGATTTGGTCTCCCTTTTCAACCTTATCACCGGGCTTAACCTTTACACCACTAATTCCGCCGTAGCCTACCGTGACATTGTTTACCGTGATTTCAACGGTTTTGCCGTACATTTTATCATCGGTGACCTTTGTAACCTCGCCGCCCAGCATTGCCAGAACATCCTCACCAAGCTCGCCGTCAAAATCCGCCCCGGTATGAGGCTTCCATGTGTTGAGCGTCTTGTAATATACGCTGTCGCGGCTGAACGGGCGAAGAACATGACCTGACTTTGTAGGCATTGAAAGGCTTACATCGGCAGCAAGCATTGTTTCAAGCGCGTCGCCACGTCCTTTTGTTTCGTCCTCTAAAGCCTCAGTCGGATGGGTGTCCGGTTCGGCTGTTTCGGTGGGAACAGTTACTTCACTATCCGATTTCATCCCCAGCGTAGGCACCGGGACAGTTACGTTGCTTACAGGTTCATTAACTACTACAACGCCCGTTTCGGCGGTTGAAACTGTCTTTGCTTTGTTGTCGGACACTGTGTTGTATGTGGAATATACCGCCATGCAAACCGCTATAAGGCAAATGGCAAAAGCCGTGTAAAAACCGATTCTCTCACGGCGGCTTTTGGCGTTTTTACTGTAATATCTGCTCATAAAAAAGCACCTCCGATTCTAGTATGAACCGAAGGCGCATTAATTATACATGATTTGCAGCAGAAATCTATTCATTTGCCAAAGGCAAGATTCATGTTCCGCGGAACAATTCATGAACCTGATGGTTCAATTCATTCCCGACAAAAACGCGGCTGATACGAAAAACGCTTTTGTCGCAACAAAAGAAATACTCAGAAATAAATTGTTGCTGACGCAACATGAATTGGCTGAGCCATGAATTGTTTTTGCAAAACATGAATTGACGGCTTTGCCGTCATTCTTCAACAGTGTAATCCTGAGCCTCAACCGCGGCTTTAAGCACGCTGAACGGGACCTCCTCTTTAAGGGTTACCACGGCGCGGTTCTCGGAATGGCTTACCTCTGCCCTTTCGACCTGCGGAATTGCCTCCAGGGTTTTCTTAACGCGCGCCTCGCAGTGCTCGCACATCATGCCTTTGATATTCATTGTTACTGTCATTTCGGTTTTCTCCTTTACATTATTGATTTGTTTATAGTCTTCCGTTTTGGAGCGGATTTTCACTAAATTCAGGCGCAGAGCGTTTGTCACAACGCAAAAGCTCGAAAGCGACATAGCCGCCGCGCCGAACATAGGATTGAGCTTCCAGCCGAGCGCGAAGATGAACACGCCCGCCGCAAGCGGAATACCTATTACATTGTAAATAAACGCCCAAAACAGATTTTCGTGAATATTGCGCAGGGTTGCTCTGCCAAGCTTAATAGCCGCGGTGACGTCGCTAAGGCGGCTGTTCATAAGCACCACGTCGGCGGCGTCGATCGCAACGTCGGTGCCGGCGCCTATGGCAACTCCCAAATCGGCGGCGGTAAGCGCGGGAGCGTCGTTTATACCGTCGCCCACCATGGCGGTTCTCCCCTCTTTTTTAAGCCGCTCAATCCGAGAAGCCTTTGCGTCGGGAAGCACCCCCGCGATAACCTCGTCAACGCCCGCCTGCGCTCCTATTGCCTCGGCTGTTTTTTTATTGTCGCCCGTGAGCATTACAACGCGAAGTCCCAGTGATTTCAACTCAGCAATCGCCGTGGGGCTGTCGGGCTTTATTGTATCTGCTACGGCGATTACACCCAAAAGTTTATTTTCTTTACAGAAATATAATGGCGTCTTTCCCTCATCCGAAAAAGCTTCTGCCTGCTGCCTGGCTGAATATGGAACATCACAGAATTTCTCAATAAAAACAGCGTTTCCGCCGACCAACAATTCTCCGTCAAACATACCCGACAGACCGTTGCCTATCTCGGTTTTATATTCTGTAATTTCCTTTTTAGAAATATGATTCTCCTCGGCATAGCTTACAATCGCCTTTGCCAAGGGGTGTTCGCTGAGAGATTCAAGCGAATACGCCGCCTCAATCAGCCCTGATTTGCTGTCACATGCGATTACGTCGGTAACTGCGGGCTTTCCGCTTGTAATAGTGCCCGTTTTGTCGAGCACAACTGTCTTTATCCTGCCTGCGGATTCAAGCGCGACGGCATTTTTATAGAGGATTCCGTTGCGCGCGCCCACTCCGCTGCCAACCATAATCGCTACGGGAGTGGCAAGCCCAAGAGCACACGGGCAGCTGATAACGAGCACTGAAACAGCCCTTGTCAGCGCGAAGCCCGCCGACTGACCGAGCAGAATCCAGACCGCGGCAGTTATTACTGCAATTAAAATCACAGCCGGAACAAAGATTCCGGAAACCCTGTCCGCGATTTTGGCGATAGGAGCCTTTGTTGCCGCCGCCTCACTGACCATCTTAATAACCTGAGAAAGCGTTGTGTCCTCGCCGACCTCGGTTGCGCGGCAGCGAAGATATCCCGAGCGATTTATTGTAGCCGCCGAAACCCTGTCGCCCGCGATTTTATCGACAGGCACGCTTTCGCCTGTAAGCGTGGATTCATCAACAGCGCCGCTGCCCTCGATAATCACTCCGTCAACGGGCACGCTGTCCCCGGCGCGAACTATGAAAATATCTCCAACGCTCACCTTCTCAACAGCGATTTCTTTCTGAACGCCTTTTTGCTCAACAACAGCTGTTTTCGGCGCGAGGTTCATAAGGCTTTTTAAAGCGTTTGTGGTGCGTCCCTTTGACTTTGCTTCGAGAAGCTTTCCGACGGTTATAAGTGTCAGAATCATTGCGGCAGACTCAAAATAAAACTCATGCATATACTCCGAGGAGGCAGCCGTATTCTCTGTCATCATAAAGAGCGCGTATGTGCTGTAAACAAACGCCGTGCCCGATCCAAGAGCCACCAGCGTATCCATATTAGGGGCGCGGTGAATAAGCCCCTTGAAGCCGCTGATAAAGAACTTTTGATTGATTACCATTACGATTGCCGCAAGTAAAAGCTGTACAAGCCCCACAGCAGCATGGTTCCCCTCGAAAAACGGCGGCAGAGGCAGTCCGACCATATGCCCCATTGAAAAGTACATAAGTGCTGTAAGGAAAACAACCGAGGCTATGAGCCTTTTCAGGATTTTTAGGGATTCGTTATCTTTAAGCGCCTCGGCGGCTTCGGTTTGCTTTTGCGTTTTTTCACCCTTAACCGACGCCGAATAGCCCGCGTCCTCAACCGCTTTTATTATTTGCGCGGGGTCTGCGCTGCCCTCAACGCCCATTGAGTTTGTCAGGAGGCTGACCGAGCATGAAGTAACGCCGGCGACCTTTGACACCGCCTTTTCAACCCTGGCGCTGCACGCCGCGCATGACATTCCGTTTACATTATATTGCCGCATTGAATCACCTCTTTTTCAGTGCCATAGTTATAATTCTTACTTCATCAGCTTTTTAAGTGTTTCGCAAAGCTCGTCAATCGTTTCGTCCTTGCCCTCTCTGATATCATTCGCAACGCAGGTGTGAATATGATTGGAAAGAAGCTCTTTATTAAAGGCGTTAAGCGCGGCGGAAACAGCCGACACCTGAATCAGAATATCGGTGCAGTAGGCATCGCTCTCAACCATTTTGCGGATTCCGCGAATCTGCCCTTCAATCCGGCTGAGCCTGTTTAAAAGCTTTTTATACTCGTCGTCATCGCGGTGCTTTTTCTTTTGAGCGCAGTGCTCACACGGCATGTCATTCACTCCTTCTTTTTATTTGCTTTCATTATATACCCCCTAGGGGTATTTGTCAACTAATAATTAAATTACTCGGAAGCAAAGCATCTGCGAACGCGAAAATATAATTAATATCTTAAAATCGTACTCTAATAATCATGTACATTAAAAAAACTCGCTGCAAGTATTGGCATCTCCCTATTTTCACGCCCCGTAGCCGGAGCACTATTTTCGACATCACAGAGCTTAACTTACGTGTTCGGCATGGGAACGGGTGTACCCTCTGCGTCATCGACACCAATTATCTGGGGAGTGTTCAGAATTGTACCATAATCGGGACGCGCAATGAACACGCCGCACAATTCACTGCTTTATGCGACAAACCGCTCGCAGGAGCCGTTCATCAAAATTTCAATTTCATATTCCCTGCCGACATTCCCCCCTCAAAAATAACTATTCCCATATCGCTTTTTGCTGTTTTTTCAACAAGAGTAACGATAGCAAATCTTAGTTGATTAATTTGTCAAAACCTGTTGTCAAAAAAATGCACAAACAGTGTTGAATTGTCCTCAACACGAAAAAGCAGAAGAAAAACGAAATTTTTTCGCTCTTCTTCTGCCGGAATAGGATTAGATATGCAGAAAACGCGCTTTAGAGGTCAGCGGTTTTCGTTGAGATAGTGTCTAATTTGGTATTATAGTTAAACTGATATAAGAAAATAGTTGCAATAAATGTAATGTCAACTTAACAATTTTTGGAGCCGTTGCACCGCCTCAACGGTTTTATCTCTGTCACCGAAGGACGTCAGGCGGAAGTAACCTTTTCCGTTTTTGCCGAAACCCTCGCCCGGGGTTCCGACGACGGCGGCGTTTTCGAGCAGAAAGTTAAAGAACTCCCATCCGCTCATATTGTTCGGGCATTTCAGCCAGATGTAAGGGGCGTTTTTTCCACCCGTGTAGTAGATACCAAGCTCGTCGAGCGCGTTTGATATAATGGCGGCGTTTTGATTGTAGTAATCAAGGTTTTCCTGAATTTGCCGCAAACCCTCGTTACTGAACACCTCGGCGGCGGCGCACTGGACAGGCCATGACACACCGTTGAATTTGGTAGCCTGGCGGCGATACCACATCGCGTGCAGGCTGTGACCGTCGCGCTTTAATTCCTTTGGGATCACCGTGTAGCCGCAGCGCGTGCCCGTGAAGCCGGCGGTTTTTGAGAACGAACAAAGCTCGATTGCGCACTCTCTCGCACCCTCAATAGAGAAGATTGAACGCGGACTGTCGTCCTTTATGAACGCCTCATACGCTGCGTCGTAGATTAATATTGCGTCGTTTTCAATCGCGTATTCTACCCACTCCTCAAGCTGCGAGGCGCTGTAGACCGCGCCCGTGGGATTGTTCGGCGAGCAGAGGTAGATAATGTCCGCCTTTACACTCTTGTCGGGCATGGCAAGGAAGTGATTGTCGCGGTTAGAGGAGGCAAAAATGATTTTTCTGCCTGCCATGAGGTTCGCGTCCACATAGACGGGATATACGGGGTCGGTGACGAGTACCGTGTTGTCCCGGGAAAAGATGTCTGGCAGGTTGCCGCAGTCGGACTTTGCGCCGTCAGACACAAAGATTTCGTCGGGAGCAACGGTAACGCCGAAGCGCTTGTAATAGCCTGCAATTGCTTCCCTGACAAAGTCGTAGCCCTCGTATTCGGGGTAGCCCTTAAATGTCTCCTTGTATTTTAAGTCCTCGCAGCCCTTTCTCATCGCCTCAACAACAATCGGAGCAAGAGGAAGAGTGACGTCGCCGATTCCCAGCTTGATTATCTCTTTTTCGGGGTGTGCGGCGGCAAACTCGTTTGTCTTGCGCGCTACGTCGGCGAACAGGTAGTTCTGAACTAAGTTGTCAAAATTTCTGTTGATTTTCATTGCGTTGCTCCTTCCAAAGCGGCTTTAATAAATGACGAAAACAGCGGGTGCGGCTTGTTGGGACGGCTCTTGAATTCGGGGTGATACTGCACACCGATGTAAAAATCACGGTCACTCAGCTCCACAGTTTCCACCAGACTTCCGTCGGGTGACAAGCCCGAAAGCGTTAAGCCTGCGCTTTGCAGGACTTCTCGATAGTCGTTGTTAAATTCATAGCGGTGGCGGTGGCGTTCGCTGATTTGGGTCTTTCCGTAAGCCGCTTTTATCACGGTGTTATCCTGCAACACGCATGGATACGCGCCCAAGCGCAGCGTACCGCCCTTGTCGGTGTCGCTGTTTTGGTCGGGCAGAAAGTCAATCACCTTCGGCACGTTCTGAGCAAACTCGCCGGAATCAGCGTTTTCTATCAGAGCGACATTGCGCGCAAACTCAATCACAGCAACTTGCATGCCAAGACAAATTCCAAAGTAAGGAACGCGGTTTTCTCTGGCGTATTTCGCGGCTGTTATCATTCCCTCGATGCCGCGCTTGCCGAAGCCGCCGGGAACAATAATGCCGTCAAGCTCTTTCAGCCTATCTTCGGTAACGGTTTCGGAATCGAGCCATTTAATATTTATTTCGGCGTTTTGGTAATAGCCCGCGTGACGCAGCGCTTCAGCTACGGAGAGATATGCGTCGTGCAGCTCGACATACTTGCCGACCAGACCAATGGCAACTGCTTTTTTGCAGCTTTTAATACGCCCGATCGTCTGCTCCCAATCGGAGAGGTCAGGCTTTTTGCTGTGTATTTTCAGCTCACGGCAAACAATGTCCGAAAAGCCCGCTTTTTCAAGCATAAGCGGCGCTTCATAGAGCACCGGCAGAGTGAGGTTCTCGATAACACAGTCGCGCTGAACGTTGCAGAAATGCGCGATTTTGTCAAAGATATTAGCGTCGGTAATCGGCTCGTCAACGCGCAGGATGATCACATCGGGCGAGATACCGAAGCTCTGCATTTCCTTAACGGAGTGCTGGGTGGGCTTTGACTTGTGTTCGCCTGAGGCTTTCAGGTACGGCACAAGCGTTACATGGATGTAGAGGCGGTTATCCTGTCCTACCTCCTGCCCCACCTGGCGGATAGCCTCCAAAAACGGCTGGCTCTCGATATCGCCGATAGTACCGCCAATTTCGGTTATTACAATGTCAGCGTCGGTCTTTTTGCCGACGGAGTAGATAAAGCGCTTGATTTCATCTGTGACGTGCGGAATTACCTGAACCGTCTTGCCGAGGTATTCGCCGCGTCGCTCCTTTGCGAGCACATTTGAGTAGACCTTGCCAGTGGTGAGATTGGAATATTTGTTCAAATCCTCGTCGATAAAGCGCTCGTAGTGCCCCAAATCAAGGTCGGTTTCAGCACCGTCCTCGGTGACGTAAACCTCGCCGTGCTGATAAGGGCTCATAGTACCGGGATCGACGTTAATGTACGGATCAAGCTTCTGCGCCGCAACCTTTAGACCTCTCGCTTTTAATAATCTGCCGAGTGACGCGGCGGTTATTCCCTTGCCGAGTCCCGACACAACGCCGCCGGTTACGAAAATATACTTTGTCATAGTGTGCTCCTTGCGTTTTTTTAATTGAAAATTGAAAATTGAAAGTTGAAAATTAAGGGTCGCTTCGCTCCGATTTATATTTAATGGGTTAGGGCACAAAAGGTTGTCTGTTTAGTTTTCTATTTGCCTGACCATATTTTTACAATTTTCATTATCCGTTTTCAATTCAATCAAAGATTGGTATATCCCATCAGGTCCTCGTCAACTTCTCTCGCGCAGTCAATTCCCTCTCTGATTGCGCGTACAACAAGCGACTGACCGATGTGCATATCGCCTGCTGTGTAGACGTTTGGGACGTTGGTGCGGTGTCCCGTCGCGGCAACGTTGGAACGCGCGTCGGTTTCAACGCCAAAGGCTTGCGTTACATAGTTTTCGCTGCCGAGGAAGCCAGCAGCAATCAGCACCAGCTCCGTCTTGACCTCATATTCCGAGCCTTCAACGGGAGTCATTCTGCCGTTTCCGTCACGTTCAAGCTTAACAAGAACCGCGCCGCGGAGTTTTCCTTTTTCGTCCTTCAAAAACTCCTTTACGGTTGTCTGATATACTCTTGGATCTGCGCCGAATACTGCCGCAGCTTCCTCCTGGCCGTAGTCGGTCTTGGAGATTTTAGGCCACTCCGGCCATGGATTGTCATCTGTCCTTTGGTCGGGCAGCTTAGGCATCATTTCCAACTGCAAAACACTTTTCGCCCCGTGGCGCACACAGGTGCCCACACAGTCGTTGCCCGTATCGCCGCCGCCGATAACAATTACGCTTTTACCCTTAGCCGATACAAAGGTTCCTTCTTTTAACCCGTTGTCAAGCAGAGCTTTGGTGGTCGACTTTAAGAAATCGACCGCAAAGTATACCCCTTCTGCTTCTCGTCCGTTTACCTTTATATCTCGCGGATTTGACGCTCCGCAGGCAAGAATTATGCTGTCAAAGTTCTCTTTTAGTTCTTTTACAGAAATATCCTTGCCGACGTCGGTATTGGTAACAAAGGTCACGCCTTCCTCGCTCATAATATTTAGCTTGCGCTCAATAATCTGCTTTTCGAGCTTCATGTTCGGGATTCCGTACATCAGCAGTCCGCCCGGACGGTCGCTGCGCTCAAAGACCGTCACGCTGTGACCTCGCCTGTTGAGCATTTGCGTTGCCGCAAGTCCCGAAGGACCCGAACCAATAATCGCGACACGCTTGCCTGTGCGCACCTTGGGCAGATTCGGTCGGGCGTACCCTTCAAGATAAGCATTTTCGATAATACTGTATTCGTTAGCCCTGACGGTGACTGCCTCACCGTTTGCCCCGCAGGTGCACGCCTTTTCGCACAGTGCGGGACAAACACGCGAGGTGAATTCAGGGAAGGGATTGGTTAAGGATAATCTCTTATAAGCCTGCTTCCACGCGCCTAGGCTGATAAGATAATTCCATTCGGGAATTAAATTATTAAGCGGACAGCCTGAAATCATGCCGCTCAGCTTCATTCCCGACTGGCAGAACGGCACGCCGCAGTGCATACACCGTTCGCCCTGTTTCTTCTGCTCTTGATCGGAGAGCGGTGTGTGGAATTCGTTGTAGTTTTTGATTCGCTCTAATGCGGAAGCGGCAGGCGCATTCTGCCTTTCCACTTCCATAAATCCAAAGGGGTTGCTCATTATCTCATTTCCTCCTTTGTATGAATCAACTGATAAAACGCTTCGATTCTCGATTTTTCTTTATCCATGCCTTTATTCTCATTTTCCTCAATAGCTTCGGTTATGAGCTTATAATCGTGCGGAATTACCTTTTTGAACAGGGGCATATATTCTTCAAAATTGCTCAGAACCTTTTTGCCTTTTTCGCTGTTTGTTGCAGAAACGTGCTCTTCAATCAAAGCTTTTAATTCGTCGATATCGCGCTGCTCTGTCACCTCTGTGCACTCTACCAATTCTTTGTTTAATCGTTTGTAGAGGTGATGGTGCTCGTCGAGGACATACGCAACGCCGCCCGACATACCGGCGGCAAAGTTTTTGCCCGTTCTGCCTAAAATTACGACCTTGCCGCCTGTCATATACTCACAGCCGTGCTCACCCACGCCCTCGACAACCGCCGTGGCTCCCGAGTTGCGCACACAAAAGCGCTCACCCGCAACGCCGTTTATAAAGGCCTTGCCGCTTGTCGCGCCGTAGAGCGCGACGTTGCCGATAATGATATTTTCATCGGCTTTAAACTTTGAGCCTTTCGGCGGATAAACAATCAGCTTTCCGCCCGAAAGTCCCTTGCCGAAGTAGTCGTTTGAGTCGCCGCGCAGTTCCATAGTCAAGCCGTTTGGAATAAACGCGCCGAAGCTTTGTCCGCCCGAGCCGTTGCAAACCACTCTGTAAGTATCGTCAGAAAGGGTATCACCGAACTTTTTGGTGATTTCGGAGCCGAATGCGGTGCCGAGTGAGCGGTCGGTATTCTTGATTTCGATTTCAATTGCTTTAGACCTTTTGAGCTTCTTTTCGATGACCTTCTCGTCGAGGGTTTCGCTGAGCTTGAAATCAAATTTATTTTTATTGGTATAAGAAATCTTATTACCTGCAAAGTCGGTGTTAAGCAGGAGCGACAAATCAATCTTGCTTTCCTTATCGTTGCGCCTTAGCAAATCGGTTCTGCCGACAAGCTCATCGACCGTGCGCACGCCGAGCATTGACATGTATTCTCTGAGCTCCTGCGCGATAAACAGCATAAAATTCATAACATATTCGGGCTTGCCCTTGAAGCGCTTTCTGAGCTCGGGGTTCTGAGTTGCCACGCCGAAGGGGCAGGAATCAAGATTGCATACGCGCATCATGGCGCAGCCGAGAGTCACAAGCGGAGCGGTGGCAAAGCCGAATTCCTCCGCGCCGAGAATCGCGGCAATGGCAACATCTCTGCCTGTCATAAGCTTGCCGTCGGTTTCGATAACCACCTTATCGCGCAAGCCGTTGAGAATCAAGGTCTGGTGCGCCTCTGCAAGTCCGAGCTCCCACGGAAGTCCCGCGTTGTATATAGAGCTTCTCGGAGCCGCGCCCGTACCGCCGTCATAGCCCGAAATTAAGATAACCTCCGCGCCTGCCTTGGCAACGCCTGCGGCTACTGTTCCGACGCCCGCTTCAGAAACAAGCTTTACTGAAATACGCGCCCTTTTGTTTGCGTTTTTCAAATCGTAAATGAGCTGTGCCAGGTCCTCGATTGAGTAGATGTCGTGGTGCGGCGGCGGTGAAATAAGCGATACGCCGGGTGTGGAATGTCTTGTTTTAGCGATCCACGGATAGACCTTTTGACCGGGCAGGTGTCCGCCCTCGCCGGGCTTTGCGCCCTGAGCCATCTTGATTTGGATTTCGTCCGCTGAATTGAGATACGCCGAGGTAACGCCGAAGCGGCCTGAGGCTACCTGCTTAATCGCCGAGCAGCGGTTTTCGGCGGCGCCCTTTGTAGCGATTCGCTCATCGCTTTCGCCGCCCTCGCCCGAATTCGACTTGCCGCCGAGCTTATTCATGGCGATAGCCAGCGCCTCGTGAGCCTCCTGAGAAATTGAGCCGTAGCTCATAGCGCCGCTCTTAAATCTTTTTACAATGCTGTCTACGCCCTCAACCTCGTCGAGCGGAACAGGCTTGTCGGCGTAGTTGAAATCTAAAAGACCGCGCACACTGACGGGATCCATTTCTTCGGTCAGCATTTTGGAATATTCCTTGTAGCGTTCGTAGTTGTTGAATTTTGTCGCGTATTGAAGGGCATGGATTGTCTGCGGATTGTAGAGGTGTTCCTCCTTGCCGCTGCGGCTCTTGTGCCCTCCGCGCGACGGTAAATCAGCATTTACAGAGAGTCCGAGCGGGTCAAAGGCGGCGGTGTGAAGTGAATCGACGGTGTTTTCGATGTCCTCAAGCATAATTCCGCCGATACGGCTGACAGTACCTGTGAAGTACTCGTCAACAAGCTCCTTGCCCAGACCGATCGCTTCAAATATCTTGGAGCCTTGATAGGACTGAAGCGTTGAAATACCCATCTTCGACGCGATTTTTACAATGCCGTGGAGCACCGCGTCGTTGTAGTCGTTTACAGCAGCGTAGTAGTCCTTGTCAAGCAAATCGTCGTGAATCAGCTCGTGAATCGTTTCATGAACAAGATACGGGTTGATTGCGCTTGCGCCGTAGGCAAGAAGCGTTGCGAAGTGATGTACCTCGCGCGGCTCGCCGCTTTCAAGCACAATTGAAAGAGCGGTTCTTTTCTTTGTTGCGACCAAATGCTGGTGCAGCGCTGAAACCGCCAGCAGCGACGGAATTGCCAGACGGTTTTCGTCAACGCCCCTGTCGGACAGAATCAGGATATTCGCACCGTCCGCGCAAGCTTTGTCCGCTTCGACAAACAGCCGTTTGATAGCCTTTGAGAGGCGCGTGTTTTTATAGTAAAGCATGGGAATAACGGCTACCTTAAAGCCCGAGAGCTTCATCTTTTTCAGCTTTAAAAGGCCTGTCGAGGTTAGGATCGGGTTGACAACCTTAATTACCTTGCAGTTGTCGGGCTTTTCCTCCAACAGATTGCCGTCTTTGCCGATATAAATGGTGGTGGAAGTGACAATTTCCTCGCGGATTGCGTCAATCGGCGGATTTGTGACCTGAGCAAAAACCTGCTTGAAGTAGTCGAAAAGCGGCAGCGGCTGCTTGGAAAGCACAGCAAGCGGCTTGTCGCAGCCCATTGCAGCAATCGGCTCCGCGCCGTTCTGCGCCATCGGCAGAATAGAGGTCATTACATCCTCGTAGGTATAGCCGAACGCTTTTTGCAGCCTGCGCTTTTCGGCGCGCGGGTGCTCCTCAACCTTGGCGTTGGGCACTTTTAAGTATTTTAAGCGCGTTAGATTTGCGTCAAGCCATTCACCGTAGGGCTGGCGTGAAGCATAGCGCAATTTGATTTCCTCGTCGTCAATAAGCCTGCCCTGAACGGTGTCTGCAAGCAGCATCTTGCCGGGGTGCAGGCGTTCTTTTTTGACAATCTTCTCAACGGGAACGGGCAGCGCGCCGACCTCGGATGACAGAATAAGGTTGTCGTCGTCGGTAATATAATAGCGCGAAGGGCGTAAACCGTTGCGGTCAAGCACCGCTCCCATCACGTCGCCGTCGGAGAACAGAATTGACGCGGGACCGTCCCACGGCTCCATCATCGTGGCGTAATACTGGTAAAAGTCGCGCTCCTTCTGCGGCATGGCGTGGTTGTTGTCCCACGGCTCGGGAATGGTAATCATAACCGCAAGCGGCAAATCCATTCCGCTCATCACCAAAAATTCGAGCGTATTGTCAAGCCTTGCGGAATCGCTGCCCTCGGGATTGACAACAGGCAGCACCTTGTCAAAATCGCCCATAAGGTGCTCGCTCTGCATGGTTTCCTCACGCGCGAGCATTTTATCGGCGTTGCCGCGAATGGTGTTGATTTCGCCGTTGTGCACCATCATGCGGTTGGGGTGCGCCTTCTGCCAGCTCGGGAAAGTGTTTGTCGAAAAGCGCGAGTGAACCAAAGCGATGGCTGATTCATAGTCGTTGTCCTGCAAGTCGGTGAAGAAGCGGCGCAAATCGCCCACCAAAAACATTCCCTTATATACAATAGTGCGGCTTGAAAGCGAAACAACGTAGGTGTCCTCATTGCTCTGCTCAAAAAATCTTCTCACTACATAGAGTCTGCGGTCAAAGTCGATACCGCGCTTTACTCCCTCGGGACGGTCGATAAAGCATTGCTGAATATTCGGCATGCACTCAAGCGCTTTTGCGCCGAGTACCGACGGATTTGACGGCACCTCGCGCCAGCCGAGAACCTTTAAGCCTTCTTTTTCGGCGATGATTTCAAACATCTTCCGCGCCTGGTTGCGCCTAAGCTCATTTTGCGGAAAGAAAAACATTCCCACAGCGTAGTCTCGCTCGGAACGAATAGGAATATCAAGCGTTTTTGCAACTTTTGAAAAGAATTTATGCGAAATTTGAAGAAGAATGCCAACGCCGTCGCCTGTTTTTCCCTCGGCGTCCTTACCCGCGCGGTGCTCTAGCGTTTCAACTATAGTCAGCGCGTTTTCAACCGTGGCGTGTGACTTAAAACCCTTGATATTTACTACCGCTCCGATTCCGCAGTTGTCGTGTTCAAAAGCGGGTGAATAAAGAGAGTTTTTTATCAGAGCTTCTCTTTTTACCTGGTCTTCATCTGCGTGGGACATAAAATCAATCCTTTCATATTTTGCAAGTATTGTGCTTGTTTCCTGCAAAATCAATTACGGTTACCATTATATTACGCCGCTTATCGGTTGTCAATAGCAAATTTGCAACTTTTTAATCATCTCAATTCAAAAGAACGGCAAATATTTTTCATTTTCAAGCTATTTTATTGTTAATTATGCAAGAATAAGAAAAAATATTGCAAAACCACTTGACAAACTATTAACGAGGCGCTATAATAACGGCAATGACACAGCAAGGACGCTGATGGCACAAAAGCCATCGGCGCCTTTTGTTTTTGCCAAAACACTTAGAGGAGAGATAAATATGACAAAGGTTCCCGAAATGTTCGGCAGCATGGTATTCAACGACAAGGTTATGCAGGAGCGCCTTCCAAAGGCTACCTACAAGGCTTTGAAAAAAACCGTTGAAAACGGCGAGCCCCTCGATGAAGGCGTTGCTAACGTAGTTGCCAACGCAATGAAGGATTGGGCGGTTGAGCTTGGCTGCACCCACTTTACTCACTGGTTCCAGCCCATGACAGGCGTTACCGCTGAAAAGCACGACAGTTTTATTCAGCCCTTCGGCGACAGCGTTATTATGGAGTTCTCGGGCAAAGAGCTGATTAAGGGCGAACCCGACGCTTCCTCATTCCCCAGCGGCGGAATCCGCGCTACATTTGAAGCGCGCGGCTACACAACATGGGATCCCACCTCGCCCGCATTTGTGCGCGACGGCTCATTATATATCCCCACGGCGTTCTGCTCATACACAGGAGAGGTTCTCGACAAAAAGACGCCTCTGCTCCGCTCAATGGAACGCCTGAGCGGCGAAGCTGTCAAGGTTCTTCACCTGCTCGGCAAAACCGACGTAAAACGCGTAGCCACAACCGTAGGCCCCGAACAGGAATACTTTTTAGTTGACAAGGACTTATATGATCAGCGAGTAGATCTGAAGCTCTGCGGCAGAACACTGTTCGGCGCGATGGCTCCAAAAGGTCAGGAGCTTGAGGATCACTACTTCGGCTCAATCAAAACCAGAGTAGCGGCGTATATGAAGGAGCTTGACGAGGAGCTTTGGAAGCTCGGCATTCTGGCCAAGACAAAGCACAATGAGGTTGCTCCCGCGCAGCACGAGCTTGCGCCGATTTTCTCGACCTCAAATATTGCTACAGACCACAACGAGCTTACAATGGAAATTATGCAGAAGGTTGCCGAAAGGCATAATCTTGTTTGCCTGCTGCACGAAAAGCCCTTCAAGGGCGTAAACGGATCAGGCAAACACAACAACTGGTCTATTTCCACCAACACGGGCGAAAATCTGCTCTCCCCCGGCAAGCACCCCGAAACAAACTATCAGTTCCAGCTTTTCCTGGCGGCAATCGTAAAGGCGGTTGACGAATATCAGGATCTATTGAGAATTACCGTTGCTTCTGCGGGCAACGACCACAGACTGGGAGCTAACGAGGCTCCGCCCGCGATTATCTCGATGTATCTCGGCGACGATCTGGACGCTCTGGTACGCTCCATCATCAACGGAAACGACTACGAGAGTCACGGCAAAGAGCGCATGCATACGGGCGTTGACGTGCTGGCGGATTTCAAAAAAGACAATTCCGACCGCAACCGCACCTCACCTTTTGCCTTTACGGGCAACAAGTTTGAGTTCCGCGCGCTCGGTTCCGCGCTGAATATCGCCTGCCCCAACTACATGCTCAACACCATGGTTGCCGAGGAACTCAGCCAATTCTATGAAGCGCTGAAAGGCGCCGATAACATGGAAGCGGCGGTCAAGGCGCTTGTCAGGGAAACTCTTACCGCGCACCAAAGAATCATTTTCAACGGCGACAACTACTCAGACGAGTGGGTTGAGGAAGCCGAGCGCAGAGGTCTTTATAATCTGAAATCCCTGCCCGAGGCGCTCAGCCACTTTATGGACGAAAAGAACGTCAACCTGTTTGTAAAGAACAATATCATCTCAGAAGACGAGCTTCACGCGCGCTATGAGATTGACCTTGAAACCTACTGCAAGCAGCTAAACATTGAGGCGCTTACCATGGTAGACATGGCGCGCAAGAACATCACCCCCGCTGTATCATTATTTGTACGCGAACTCACGGACACTGCTCTGTCTAAAAAGGCGCTGTCAGACTCTATTTCCGTTAATGTTGAGCTTAACCTCATCAACAGCCTGACTGTTCAGCTTGAACAGTTCGCGGCTCTGACAGACGAGCTTGAGAGTGAAATCCGCGCGGCTGCGGCGATTGATGATAATCAGGAAAAGGCTTTTGCCTACCGCAACAAGGTATTCGCCAAGATGGAAGCTCTGCGCGAGGTCGGCGACGAAATGGAAACACACACCGCTGCTGACTACTGGCCGTATCCGAGCTACACCGAGCTTTTGTTCGGAGTATGACATGCAGCTTTGCTGCTATTCATGTGCCGAGGCACAATTCATTACGCAGTAAATTCATGTTGCGCTGCAACAATTCATCCACAATTAAGAGGTTTGGATGATTGCATAGTTTATTGTTCCCGCAATACCTCGGAGCAGAAATGAATTGACCTTCGGTCATGAATTGGCTTTGCCGTGAATTGCCGCCGTGCGGCATGAATTGAGTGCTTTGCACTCATGCAACGACGCTATCATCCGATAGGCTAACATATGACAACGCAACGGCGCGTTTTCCCTGTTTTTGGGAGACGCGCCGTTGTGTCATGTACATTATTTTTTGGAGTGATCAATATGAGTGAATCTGTAAAAAACCTTGTTTCACAAATGACAAATGAACAGCTGTTTGCCGTGTGGTTCTTAATCGGCGCGGCGCTGGTATTCTGGATGCAGGCGGGCTTCGCTATGGTCGAGGCAGGCTTTACCAGAGCCGGGCTTCGCTATGGTCGAGGCAGGCTTTACCAGAGCAAAAAACACAGGCAACATTATAATGAAAAACCTGATGGACTTCTGCATAGGCACCGTCACCTTTATTTTGATCGGTTTCGGTCTGCTGATGGGCGAAGATGTTGTCGGCTTGATCGGTCAGCCCGGCTTTGATATTTTCACAGCCTACTCCGATTTCAATTTTTCAAACTTTGTATTTAACCTTGTGTTCTGCGCAACCACGGCTACCATCGTTTCGGGCGCGATGGCTGAACGCACCAAATTCCTTTCCTATTGCGTATATTCAGGCATTATATCCGCTGTAATTTATCCGATTGAAGCGCACTGGATTTGGGGCGGCGGCTGGCTGAGCGGACTTGGCTTCCACGATTTTGCGGGTTCCTGCGCGATTCACATGGTCGGCGGTATCTCCGCTCTTATCGGCGCGAAGATCCTCGGAGCGCGTATCGGCAAGTTCAAGAAACAGAAGGACGGCAGCGTGAAGGTAGGTGCGTTCCCCGGTCAC
>OMYD01000009.1 GCA_900315195.1 uncultured Eubacteriales bacterium
TGGGGTATATATATTTCGCCCTTTTTGAGCGGAGCGGCTTTGGTACAACCCGTTTTATCGTCATCAAGCAGCCTGTATTCATCTGTAAGCTTGGTCATAAACCATGAGCTATTGTAAGAGGTATCGCCGAATTTTGCCCCGAAGGTTGCCACCGCTTCCTTTGAAACAACTTTCTTAACCGAAGGATGATTCTTAACGGAGCTGAGCAAGTCGTCGCTGAGCGATTCTTTTTGCAGATACAACATTAAATCACCCGCGTTTACGCTGTCGAGCGCGTCGTTTATGCAGTTTGAGCAGTTGTCCTGAATGCTGATAATTGAGGTAAAGGACATTGAAACAATGATCATTAAGATGATAATGCTAATAAACGAGCCCTTTTTGTGGCGGATATTAGCTTTAAGCAAAGTGAGTATTTCCATATCGCGCCTCACCACTGCATTGACGAAAGCCAGGCGTTTACCTGAGCCTCGCGGCTTTTTCTTTCGTCATGAATGTACGGCGGCAGGCTCAGCTCGCCTGTGATTTTGCCGTCGTCAAGATACAGAAGTCTGGTGGCTCTCAGCGCCGCCTTTATGTCGTGGGTTACCATTAAAATGCTCTGTCCGGATTTGTTGAGCGATGAAAGGAGGTCAAGCACTTCATAGGTGTTCTTTCTGTTAAGAGAGCCTGTGGGCTCGTCGGCAAAAAGGAGCCTTGGGTTTGTTACGACCGCTCTGGCTATTGCGCAGCGCTGCTGCTGACCGCCCGATACCTGCGACGGCAGGTGGGTTTTTACGTCGGCGATCCCCATTTTTTCAAGGAGCTGTTCTGTGCGCTCTTTTACATCATTCGCGGAAGTTGCTTTATCAAGATAGCCTGCCACTGCGATGTTTTCAAAAAGCGTAAGGTTGCTTACAAGGTGCATTTGCTGGAAGATAAAGCCGAAATCCTTTTGCCTGAGCTTTGACAGCTCTTTTTCCTTCATTTTTACAATATCCTTGCCGTTGTAAAGCACCTCTCCGGCGGTGGCTCTGTCCATGCCGCTCAAAGAATAAAGCAGGGTGGATTTGCCCGAGCCCGACGCGCCCATGATTACTGAAAAATCGCCCTCGTATAAGTCAAGGTCAATGTGCTGTAAAACGTGGTTCTGTCCGCCGTTGTGGGCGTAGCTTTTGCATAGATCTTTTGCTGATAGAATTGTATTTTTCATATTGCTTCCTCCGTTTTGTTATGGCTATATTCTATCAGAAAGAATATTAAGAAATCCTTAAGAATTTATCGGTAAACTTACAATTGCCTCAAAACTGTTTGTATGGTTGTGCAGGATAACGCTGCCGTGCATTTTCTCTGCTAAATATTTTACAATGTACAGTCCAAGTCCCGAGCCCTGCTCGCTGCCAGCGTTTTTGCCGCGGTAAAACTTTTCAAATATAAAGGGCATGTCGCTGTCGGGAATTCCCTTGCCGTAATCGGTAAAATGAATGCTTACATAACCGTTTTCGCGGGTGAGCTTTATGTCGATTTCGGTTTTTGCGTACTTTCTTGAATTGTTGATAAGGTTTTCGATTATCTGCGTCAGCCTGTTTTTGTCGGCTGAAACAAGCGCCGTGAAGCCGGGCTTTTCAAAGCGGACGTCGCCGTATTCTCCTGCGATTTCATTGACTACCGATTCCGCAAAACCGCAAAGATCAAAGGTTTCGGAGTTTACCTTCATTTTGTCCAAGTCGGAAATTGAGTGCAAAAACAGGTCGTTTGTGAGCTTTGAAACCTCGTCGCATTTGCGCATGATCACGGAAATGTATTTCTCGCGCTTTTCGGGAGTTGAGTCCATGTTCGCCTGCAAGCCCTCGGCGTATGCTCTTATTGACGCGATGGGAGTCTTGATATCGTGGGAGAGGGTGGCGATAACGGTTTTGTTGTTGTCCACCGCTTCCTTTTCGCACTGTCTTGCTTTAACTATCTCGCTGCGCATGCTGTCAAAAGCCCAGGTGAATTTTCCGAAGTAATTTGACCGCTCGTACTTTAGAGGCACGTCAAAATTGCCCCGCGCTATTTGGTCGGCAAACCATTTAAGCTTTTTAAATGGTCTGAGCACCGCGAAATAAATATACAGTGAAACCGCTAAAAGAAAAGCAAGGCTTACTGCGCCGATCAAAAGCGTTTGATTATTGCTTTGAACCGTTATATCGGAGTCCCTTATGCTTTTTTCCAGCTCATCTATTTTGTTTCGAGCGGTCTCGGTTTCGCCCGCTTGAGCAAGGCGGCTTATTTCGTTAAGCGCTACGATCTGCTCTGATTTTTCGCTTCGATTATCCGTTGACGGCGCGGAAAAATAAAAGAAGCAGGTGAGAAAGATGATAACTGCCGCAAAACCGGCGGTTACAATAAATAGCTTATTTTTCATTTGGCGCCTCCAGAATATAACCTACTCTGTGCTTGGTTTTGATATACACGGGATGGGCAGGGTCGTCCTCAAGCTTTTCCCTGAGCCAGCGGATATGCACCGTAAGCGTTGACGGCTCAACCGTGGAAAACGCGCCCCAAACCTCGGAAATCAGCTTTTCTTTTTCTATCGCTCTATTTTTATTGCGGCATAAATATGACAGCAAATCAAATTCCCTGAGCGACAATGACACGGGACTGCCGTTTTTGGTGACGGTTCTTGCTGTCACATTTACCGAAACATCGCCGAAATTAACAACGCTTTCATGCTGAGAAAACCCATAGGTGCGTCGGATAAGCGCATTGACGCGCGACAGCAGCTCCTTCATGGAATAAGGCTTGGGAAGATAGTCGTCACCGCCGATATCAAAGCCCGTTACACGGTCGGTTTCGCTCGTCCTCGCGCTCGCAAAAATTACCGGAGTTGTTGATGTTCTCCTCAGCTCGGTACAAATCTCAAAGCCGTCCGAATCGGGAAGGTTTATGTCAAGCAATATTATATGATATGTGTTGCTTTCCAAAAGCTCAAAGGCTTTTTCGGCTGTTTCGGCACAGGTTACCTTATAGCCGTATCCCTCAAGCATATCGGAAATAATAAAGGATAAGTCCTCGTCATCGTCAATAATAAGAATTTTGTTGTAAAGGTCGTTTGCCATACAATCACCGCCTTGAGGCAACACCGCACAATTCACGGCGCACGCCTTGCTTGAATCTTATTCCGTCAGACTGCCCGAAAAACCTCGGCAAGGCGTCAGCCTTACCTCAAATTATATGTGCACCCTGACGAAAAATCTTACTGCGCAATCCGCACACCTGAACTATGCGGTATTGCCTTAAAATATTATAAAGCGCATTGGTAAAAAAAGCAACAAAAATCAGGCGGGATCACTCCCCGCCTGATTGAATCGGATATTATCTTTTTTTGTAGAGTACAAGCTCCGGGTCTGCTCCGTCTGTGCCGTAAGTGCATATAAGGATAAAATCCATATTGGCAACAACTCCGAAGCAGCGTTCCCCTCCAAACATAGATTCCAGTTGATTACCTAAATATGTTGTTCCGTCATTCAAAAACTTAGCCGTCGTGCCGTTTGAAAGCGGATACTCAAGATTGACGTACTTACCGACAAGCGCGTTGAGCTTTTCAACCTTGGGCATACCCTCAATGTTAAGGGCGTTGATTTCCTCAATAAGCTTTTGCTTGAATTTCTCAAACTGTCCGTCGTCGCTGAGCTCCTCATATCTTTTCCAGTAGTCGAGCTTAGGCAGCATTTCTTTCATATACGCGCGTGCCTGTACCTCGGAAAAACCTTCTTTTACCATATGGGGGATACAGACGTTTATAAGATCATCCATATCGCTGTAGGTGTAGTTTCCGTCTGCATAACACCATTTGCAGTAATCCTCGTTGAGCGTTCCGTCCTGATTTCTGCCGATGAGCTCATCCTCAAGCGGCATACCGCAGCACTGACAAACCAGTTGACGCGGCGCGCCAAGCAGCGTGTTGATTGAAACATTGAATAGGTTTGACAGCAGTTTAAGCGTTTCGGTGTTCGGCACCGTTTCGCCGTTCTCCCAGCGCGACACCGCCTGACGGGTTACAAAAACTTTTTCGGCGAGCTCGTCCTGCGACATACCGCGCTTTGTTCTCAGTTCAAATAATACGTCTTTTGTGTCCATAATAACACCTCCTGATTAAATAATAACACTGAAGTTTTAATTTGAAAAGCAACCGGTTGTTGCTTGATAATATCCTTGGAGTCAATTAACCGTTCCATTGACGATTTTCGCGTACTGATGTTCAGGGATCATCGGTGATGTGATTTCTTTTATCAAATCCTCGCTGATGATTTTCGTATTAATTCCCGGAGGCCTGTCGGGCGTATGCCTTGTTATAACCTATGCTTTGCGATTATAGCATTTAAAGATAGTATTATTCCATCCATTCTCTGACGGTTTGTATTTCATCTTGGTAGCCCTTGTCATCATTCGCCCTGAATGTTGGCTATAGTGTTTTGAAGCAGCTGTTTTGTTGCCGCTTTGTCATCAGCCTTCCAGGAATCCTTGTAGAGTTGGGATCCGAGAGAACCCATTGGTGTCCAATAGTTGGCGGAAATGTTTAACTGCGGTACGGAAAATTCGGCTTGCACCATAAACGCCTGTATTTCGGGAATGTCTGCGGCCGCAGCCTGCGCCTTGATATTGGTTGGGATAAAGCCCAGCTGGTCAGCGCGTTGCTGCTGGCAGGTTTTGCCTGACAGATAATAGGCGAGCGCCTGCGCGGCAAGGGGGAATTTGCAGCGTGAATTTACGCCGAAAAGCTTTTGAACGTTAAAGCCGACAATTTGCTTTTTGGCGCCGTTTACGTTGATGGTGGGAAGCTTTGCGACACCAAAGTTGCTGCCGAGCGCGGACTTATCCGCAGCTAAGTTCCATGATCCGTCAATACCGGCGCCGACTTTGCCGTTCAAAAAACCTGTGGAGATGTGTGCGGGGTCCTGTGAGACTAATGTGCCCTTATAATCCTTCATAAGCTTAGCAAACGCCATAAGGGTAGCAACCGCTTCATCTTCGTCATAGTTGCTGAATTTTTGAGTGATGCCGTCCTCTTCAAAGCCGTCAATGGTCACACCGCCCGTAAACGCAAACATAGAACTGTAGAAGCCGTTTCCGCAGTCCATAATAAACTGTTTGCCGGCCTTTTTACAGGCGGCAAGAACGCCCTCAATGGTGCTAGCGTCCGCGTCGGAGACAATGCTGCGGTTGTACACAAGCCCATAACCGTTGTAGCTCTCCTCGGGAAAGGCGACAAGCTGACCGTAAACGCTGCCGACTTTTACAGATGAAGCATCGTTTTCCTGTGTAACAAATTTCGAAATGCTTTCTTTGACGGGTGCAAGTACCTCTTTACCGGTCAGCGCGCTGATTTGATCGCATGAGAAGGCGAAGATGTCCGCTGAACTGTCCGGGTCTGCTAAAATCATCGCAGGGGCGTCTGCTTCACCAACTGCCGAAACTGTGATGCTTTTAAAAGAGGTGTAGGAATAATGTGACTGAAATTCCGCAATCTGCTGTTTTGTGAGTGAGACCTGTTTATCGGGAACCCATACCTTCAGTTCAATATTACTTTCATCACCGAAAACAGATTCGCTTAGAAAGTCGCCGTCCGTAGTGACAGCGGGGTCTGCCGCCTTGGATGTGCTGCTTTCACTTGCTCTGCTTGTTGTGGCGATGGTGGGATCCGTTTCGAATGAGGCAAGCTCACTTGCTGCGCTGACGCTGACTGATTCTCCTTTTTTGCTGTTGTTTGCCGCAACCACGCCTATGACTACGCCCGCTGCAATGAGAACCGAGAGCACAGATGCAAGTATGGCTATCAGCTTTTTGGATAATCTCTTTTTAGGGGGATGCTGAGTTGCCGTATTTGGTTGCCGCATCACAGCTTGCTGTCTGTAGCCGGTGTTAACCGCGGGATCTACAGCCGGCTGTTTGGGCTGCTGCATCGGCTGCTGATGTGGCGACTGCTGACGGTTTTGGGAATAAGGCGGCATGATGTCCGCATCGGCTGCTATGGTTCGCTGTGAGTATGTCGCAGCTGAGGCGCGGCTTTGCTGCATAGCATTGATTAACGCGCCGATGTCGCGGAAGCGGTGCTGCTGATAGACCGCCATGCCGCACATAAGCGCCTGCTCCTGCTGTGCAGATATTTTGGCGCCGTATACCGACGGCGGTTTGAGCTCGTCGTTGAATATACGCTCCATTGATTCGTCGGGCGTGACGCCCGTAACGCACTTGTACATAGTTGCACATAGGGCATAGACATCTGTCCATGGGCCCTGATTGCCCTTGGAGCGGTACTGTTCCTCAGGGGCATAGCCAGGGCGCAGAACGATGGAAAGGCTGCGCTTGTCCTCGTAGTTTACCTCTCTTGACGCGCCGAAGTCCATCAGCTTGAGCGAACCGTCCTTCATAATCATGATATTGTCCGGGCTTATGTCACGGTGAATTAAGCCGTTTTGATGAATTTGTTGAAGTGCGTAAAGTACAGGCAGCATTTTTTGAAACAGTTCATCAAACGCAAATGGACCGTGTTCGTTAATATAGCGGCTGAGTGTGACGCCGTCGATGTATTCCATTACTATGTAAGCTGTGTTGTTGTCCTCAAAAAAATCACGCACATCCACGATGCTCTTGTTTCCCGAGAACCTGCCCAGTACCCGCGCTTCCTGAATAAACTTGGTTTTTCCCTTTTCAAAAAAGCCTTTGTTGTTTTCGCCGGTAATGGTAACCGTGGTGTTTGCCTCACAGTTGCGGCTGACATATCCGACCGGGAAAAACTCCTTGACGGCAATAATCATGTCTAAATTGAGGTCGCGGCCTATGTAGGTGATGCCAAAGCCTCCCTCGCCCAGTACACGCCCGATGAGATAACGGTTGTTAAGCACTACGCCGCAGGGAAGGTGCTGCACGTTGTCATCATCCTTGGTGTTTCTGAACCCGCAATGCGGACAGATATCGCCCAATTCAAGTTTGTGCATACATTGATAACAATATTTATTTTCCATATTCCACCTCTATCGAATCAGCAAAGTAATTGCCGAATGGTTGTCAAAATCTCCGTCGGGGTTGGCGTCGTGAGCAAGGCGCATGACGCGAAGCCAGTCCTTTGCCCTTCGCGAGAAAGATAGTGATTCGAGCATTTTGTCCTCCACAACGTTTTCCCAGAAGCCGTCGCTGCACAGCAGCAGAGCGTCGCCCGACTTGGGGGTGTATTCGGTGATATCAGATTTTACGTTTTCTTTATTGCCCAGCACGCGCACCAGCTTGTTGCGGTCCTTGTGACCGCGGATTTCGTCGGCGGTAATCTCACCTGCCATCACCGAAATCTGCGAAACGCTGTGGTCGATGGACTGAAACAGTATCTCATTGTCACGGAACACATAAACGCGGGTGTCACCTACGGTAGCGATCAGCGCTTTGTCCCCGTCGAACCACACCACTGACACAGTGGTTTTCATTTCGGAGCCCCTTGCCCGTTCAAGCACCGCCAAGTTAGCCGTTTCAATCCCATGCTCCAGAACCGTTTTTGAAATTGGTTGGTGCCTTAGGGCTTTTAAAATACAGTTGACGGCTGTTTTGGAGGCGATTTCGCCGTTATCATGACCGCCCAGACCGTCCGCGCATACGGCCACCAGAGCGGAGCCGTGTTTTTTTACAGCAACCGCGTCCTCGTTGTTGGTTCGGTCGCCTGTTGCCGAATAAAAGGAAACGTCAAATTTCACATCTTTTCTCCCGGTTTTTATTATTTATGTAATTATATCATGCGATGATGAAAATGTCACTATTATTTTGAAATAATATAGCATATTTTGTTGATTTTATAAGTACATGTAACAGCGGTGCCGCCGATATAAAACGTTTGAATCTTTGTTTCGGCGCGCTTGCTGAGTTTCGGGAACAGTCATAAAGGTTCCTGTGAAATGTACTCAAAATGCCCGACGCTATTTGAAGCCATTGGAATGTCAGTGAGAACAAGAGCTAATTGTTATAATATTCTCCTTTGTTCATATAAGCATAAAGTGTTTTACAAAAGAGATAATATGGTGTATAGTATAATCAGAATAAAAAGGTGATGAAAATGAAAAAACTCATATCAATAATATGTTCACTTGTTATATTGGGCTTTGCGGCGGCAGGCTGCTTACGGAAATCCTCAACGGTTTCCAAGGAAAGCCTGACAACCGCGCAATCCGCTACCGGCATAAACTTTGAAAACGCTGAGGATGTTCCATCTTCCGCAGAGAGTACTATCCAACCCGCGAATGTTGACCCTGAGGCAACCTACGATTACGACGTGCGCGAAATATGGTGCGAGAACAACGGACAGAAAATTTACGGAGAAGCGTATATTCCAATTACGGACGGGAAATCGCCGCTGGTAATTCATTCTCACGGTTTGGGGGCAAACCACGAATCGGGCGCGTCCTACGGAAAAAAATACGCGCAGCGGGGAATAGCGGTATATACCTTTGATTTCCGCGGCGGCAGCAATAAAAAACACAAAAACCGCAGCGACGGAAAATCTACGGATATGTCGGTTTTGACTGAGGCTTCAGACGTAACCTCGGTTCTGAATACCGCAAAGACTTGGGACTTCGTCGACACCGACCGCATATTCCTTGAGGGAGGCAGTCAGGGCGGTTTGGTAACGGCAATTGCCGGCGTACAGCATGAGGACGAAATCGCGGGGCTTATTATGCATTATCCTGCCTTTGTGATGTCTGACTTTATTCGCTCCAGATACAGCGACGGAAATATTCCCGAAGAATTTACTATTCTGTCGATAACGCTCGGCAGGGTGTTTGCTGAGGATTTGCTCAGCTATGATGTACGCGACGATGTTCCGGACTTTGACAAGCCCGTACTGATTTTGCAGGGAAGTGAAGATAACATCGTTTTGCCGTCCGTAACCGAGACTGTTAGCGAAAAATATCCCGACTCTGAATACCACATTATCGAGGGCGGGAAACATGGCTTTTCGGGTGAATACCACGACCAAGCGACGCAATACGGCTTGAGCTTCATCTATCGCGTAATAGGTGTCGGCTGAGTCATTTTTGGAAAAATACAGCGCTCTGTTTAATTATAATAGGGCGCCGTTTTTATGCTGCATTATTCTATTATCGAATAAAACTTGTTGACATTCTTACTTCTTCTTGCTTCGGCAGAGGAACGCCGGCCAGTTTGCCCGCTTCTATAAGTTTTAGCATCCATGCCATATTGCGTGCGAGGACGCGCATAATCTGTAAGCCCTCCAAATCCTGAGCTACATCTTCGGGAGTGCTGCCGTGTACCATGTTCCAGTAACGCGAGGTGACTATCGGCATTTGCTGATGTAAAAAGTATTTATTATGCTGGTCGATAGCCGAGGTAGTACCCGCTCTTCTTGCGGAAACAACTGCAGCCGCGGGCTTATGGCGGAAGGGGTGCGGATCCTGACGTGAGGCGGAGAAAAACACTCTGTCCATGAAGCTCATCAGGCTGCCGTTTATTCCCGCGTAATAGACAGGCGAGCCGAAGATAAAGCCGTCGTAACCCTGAGCTAAAGCGGTAAACTCGTTGACCTTGTCGTCAAATACGCACTTGCTTTTTTGCGCGCACATACAGCACCCGATACAACCGCCTATGGGCTTTTTGCCGAGCCAAAAGAAGTCGGCTTCAATTCCTTCCGCAGCAAGAGTTATCCTTATTTCGTCGAGAGCAGTGTAGGTGCAGCCGTTTTTGTTAGGACTTCCGTTTATAAGTAATACTTTCATAACAACCTCCGATTATTTGATGATAATATTATATATTCAAAAATCTGATTTTTCAATTCATAAATTATCAGACTTTCTATGTTTTATAAAGGATTAATGATTGCGGAAAACAGGATTTCCGCTCATTTAAACGTGAGTTTTTCCCGAACGGATCAACTGACAAATTTAAAATGATATAATCCCCCGGCAAGAGCCGATTAAGCTCATGCCGGGGGATTGCTCGTTAACCCAAAGGATTTCGGTTTATTTCAGCGGAGAAGGAAAACCCGCCAGATAACGCTGTATACATGTAGCGTCGCTGATCGTTACAGTGCCGTCGCCGTCTGCATCCGCTGCTTTTTCGTTATAATCCTGAACTTTGAAGCCGCTAAGCTTTCTCTGAATACAGGTAACATCAAGAATGGTAACAGTACCGTCGCCGTCAACATCGCCGAGAAGCGGCTTTTCGTAGGGGCTTTCATACAAGCCTGAGCTTTCGGGCAGCAGGCAGAGCTTCCAGCCGACATTTTCGTCGTCTAAATAGTGATAGATGTAGTAAATCCCGTCGCGGGTTGTGACGCAGGAGTTGTAATGATCGAAGGAATCTGATATAGAGTCGTTAACTGAACAGTAAAGGGGTTCAATCTTATCCTTTTCCGTATTATAGAGGAACATATTTCCGCCGCCGTCTACTGACGCGCCGATAAATACCAGACCGTTCTTCACCTGTGTGATTGCGTCGGAATGATATAGTGTATCGTATGATTTATTGATTCTGCCGACATACTTGTTGAGGTCGCTCTTTTCCCAGCTTATGCCGTCAAAGCACCATGCGCAATTAAGAATTCTCTCCTCGTCGGAAAGGAACGTATCGGGATCGGAACCGTACATCACATATAATTTGTCGTTAATAGCCGCAAAATCAAAGGAGTCTATAATAACCGGGAGATCGTGCTCCTTTTCCCATAGATCTTTCGCGGGATCATAGCTGTACATCGGCAAGCTGTTTTCGGTCGCTTCAGAGCTGTAATAATCGCCTATACAATAAAACCTGCCGTTACAGAAACATGATTTAAATCTCGGTTCAAAGCCGTACAGGAGTGCTTCGGGATACTCCGACAGTTCAGTGAAGCGCCATTTATGATCGTCAGAGTTAAGATCGAAGGAAGCAAGATAAGCTTCTTGCTCATACCACCAGGATCCTTCATATTCTTCATCGGAGTCATCATTTTCCGGAGGTCTGTTGACGCCAATAAAAGTATATATCACACCGTTTTCATTTATAGGTATAGGCGCTTCGGAAAGGATACAGTAGAGATCATATTCGTTGTAAACAGTGTAGGTATCTTTGCCGCTCTCAACGAGATCTTTGCGAAATGCTTCATAAATATTCGTGTTTTTATATGTGTTGAACTGATTGCCGTCGTAGCAGCAGACCTCGCCGGTGGTGTTATAAAAGCCGTACAGATTATTTCCGCCTGAGTCGGTCAGAAGATACGGCATAGTAAACACAGAATCATTGGGAATTATGTGTGTATTTATCTCAGTGAGTTTGTTCTGTCCCTTTACCAGGAAAAACTTTCCGCCGCCCTGCGTGCCGTTTTGGGCAGTCACGGTGAAAGCGGTGTAGGTTGAGAACAGACTCTTTGCGTTACTTATGACTAGCTTCTTACCGTCCCGGGTATATTTTACGCTCATCTTATCGGGTAAGGGAGATTCTTTCGCGCCGTCGACAGCCAAGCGCCTGTAGGTCAGCTTGGAGCCTTTATACAGGTTTGAGCCGTACAGTGTAAGCGTTTCGTTTTCAACGTCGCACACCGCGTCGGTCAGTGAAGGGACTGCTTCGTTGATAAGCGACAGATCGACATATCCGCCTGTAGAGCATAGGTCTTTGAACGCGTCTGTCCGACGCACGCATGAGAAAAGCTTCGCACGGATTCTCTTTGCGTAATCGCCGCCCGATTCGCCCTTCTGCCTCGGATAGAGTGCATTAATCAGCGCGCCCGCGGCGCAGACGGCAGGCGTTGCCTGAGAGGTGCCGGAATTATAATCATATGAGGTGTTCGGCTCAATCTCGATATCCGGCTTAGAAATAGCGAGATTTTCGAGATACATTGAAGCGTCTTGCGAATCACCCATTTCACAATTAGCGTACAAACTTATTCCGAAACCGAGTTCCTTATCTTCAGCGTCCTCCGCGCTGAGCAGAAAATCCTTGCCGATGTTTGTGGTGATGTACTTCATCTTATCGTAATCTTGGTCGGTAACGGCAACCAGCATACCGTCTTCGGTCATTTGCAGACCATCTTCATCCTCGTAGATTTCGCCTCCGGAAAATATTCCAATTGAATCGTCGTCGTTCTTGATACACTCGGTACACATGGAAAAATACGTATTATTGCCGCCGGTGGTTTTTGGATTCTTCTCATATGGGAAATAAATAAAGTAGAGTTCGCCGTACTGCGCGTTTTTGACGGTGATTTTCAGCCTGCCTTCAGGCTCAACAGAAAGTTCAAGTTTTGCGTCGTCGGGGATCTCGTACTCGTCATCGTCATCAAGATATCTCTGCTTTACGAATTTAATTTCGCCGAATGACTTGATATCTTTGCCCGCTCTGCTTCCGACAGATGGGGTAATCTTGCCGTCAACGATCTTGGTTTTTGAGTTGAACTCGCCGTAATACTCGGTTGTAGCGTTCAGCAAATCCGCCGAATAAATGCCCGGCGTATAGTTGTCATAAGAAACGGATGAAAGGATATTCAACCCGGGGCCGAAAACGTCAACAGAGGTCTTTCCGTAATTGGAAAACTCAGTTGATTGTCCATAGTTATTTGCCGCGCCGACGGTGACCGCGTAGTCACTCTCGGAATTGGCAGGGTACACCGACATGCGGTCATTGTCATAGCATTCATTGCCTGCGGCAATATAAGATATCGCGCCTTCCTCACCGAGCAGGTTAATGAGATCATCATAAATTGTGCCGTATGAGAAGCCTGCCCATGAATTATTGATGCCTACAACATTAACGCCGCCCTGTATGGCTTTATAAATATAGTGATAGCAGCCGAAGGTCTGGTATACGGTCGAGGACATGCTGTTTCCGCTTCCGCTCAGCATTTTGAGCGCCATAATTTTGACGTTTGCGGCGGACGCGACACCCGCTATACCTTTAGCGTTATTTGCCTGAGCAGCTATGATGCCCGAGCAGTGGGTGCCGTGGCCGTGATCATCCGTCGGATCGTCGTCATTGTTGACGAAGTCATATCCGTGCTCACCCTTGAGGCCGATATTACCCGGATTCGTCCACATTATTTCCTGAAGATCCTCGTGCTCGGCAAGCACTCCGGTATCGATGACAGCGACAACGGCTTCTTTTTCGCTGCCGCTAAGCTTAGACCACGCGAAGGACGCGTTGACGGATGGGATTGTTTCGGGATTGGCTCCGAAGTCTGAAACGCTCTCGCCGCCGGTATTCTCAGCCAACGGAGAGTTTACGTTATATAGATACCTGTTGTAAGGGTCATTGAGCGAATAGGGGGTAAAGCTCGTCGGATGAACGTAAAAATTCGGCTCGACCTTAGCAACATTTTTGTTTTTGCCGAGCTTTTCGATTAATGCCGCGGTGTCGTATTTATCTGACGACACCAGCGCAACGGTAAGGTCATCAAACGAAGTGTTCGCCCCTGCGCCGACAGACGCGCCGCCTTTGGATTCCGCGGTATCATCGCCGAAAACAAGCGTATCTTCCAGCACAAAATCGTTTCCGAGGCTGTTTTTAAGAATTTTTTGCTCCTCGTCCGCGGCGCCGAGAGCCTCACGCTCTGATGAGGACGCGTCCATTGTGTTGCCGAAGTTCGCGCCGACAGACTCAAGGTCGTCCTTTTTCGGGACGGTTTTTGTATTGATCGCGCTGTCCCTGAACTGTACAATTACCTGACCCGGAGCGTAGGTGCCCTCAACAAGCTCGATGTTCGGCTTTGTTTCGGCGGCTGATACCGACAACGCGAGAGTTGCGGTTAACGCGGTCAGGATTACTGCCAGAAGTACGGAGATGTACTTTTTCATGGTTCTTCCTCCTTTTGTTTTAAAAAAGCTCAGGCAATAAAGAGCCGAAAAAAAGCATTTTCAATATTATTCGCCTGCGTTTTTTCTACGGCAAATTTTGCGTTGTGCCTGAGAATTATTGCTTATTTTTATTCTACCACATACAAAGTACCTTTGGCAATCCAAATTATCGGTGTGATATTTAGTGAATTTGCATATAAAAAGCTATAATCAACTACGCAGTCAAGGATAAAGCTTAATGCGTATGTAAAAACCGAATACAGGCGTGTATTGATTAGAGACGGCTGTGACGCTGTTTTTCTTGCAAGCCGTTTTTCCGGTAGACAAAACCATCCCTTTCTGGTATCATATTCTCGGTGAAAAATAATGAAAAAAGTGTTATCATTCTTAAAAAGAGAACCGATGCTAACGGTATCTGTTTCAGCGGCAATCGCGGCGTTGATAATTACGCCGCCGTCATGGAAGCTGTTGACGGATATTGACTGGCGCACGCTCGGTACGTTGTTTATGATGCTGACTGTGCTTGAGGGCTTTAAAAAAGAAAACATCTTCCGCCCGTTGCTCAGGCTGGCAGGCAATATTCGCTCAATGGTGGGATTGTCGCTGTTTCTGGTGTTCTCGGTATTCTTTTCCTCGATGCTCGTCACCAACGATGTTTCGCTGATTATTTTTGTGCCGCTGACGATCATCCTGTTCCGCGCAGGCGGCAAAGAGCGTTATATCCTGCCTGTTATAAGTATGGAAAACATTGCCGCTGTCCGAGGCTCGCTGCTTATGCCGTTCGGCAGTCCGCAGAATCTTTTTATATACGGACAATCAGGTGTTTCAGCGTGGCGGTTTATTTCCTATATGTTTCCGATATGGATAATTTCAGGCGTTCTGCTCGTAGGCTTTGTAGTGCTTTTATACCGTAAAAATATCCGTCAGAAGACAGATATCGAGAACTTTCACTTCATCGGAGAGTGGCAGCGGTGGCGCCGGGGTAAGCGGATTGTCTATCTGGTGATTTTTGCTCTGGTTATTACGACGATTGTTACACGGACAGATTTGTGGATGTGGGCAGTGCTGGCGGTTGCGGTTACCGTGTTTTTTACAGACCGTCAGGTGCTTGCTCTGACAGACTATGTGCTTCTTTTGACATTTTTCTGCTTCTTTATTTTCTCGTCATCTATTGCGCGCAACGAGGCGATATCGTCATTCCTGCGAAGCGCTGTGGCAAACAACGAGTACATTTGGAGCATTCTGCTCAGCCAGGCAATTTCCAATGTCCCCGCGGCAATTGTGCTTTATCCTTTCGCTGTCAATCGCGGAGCGCTGCTCTACGGGCTGGATTCGGCAGGACTCTGCACGCTGATAGGTTCACTCGCGTCGGTTATCAATTACCGTCTTTACGTCAGGGAATATCCGGGAAAGGGTAAACGATTTATTTTGGTTTTCACCTTGATAAGTCTTGCGTTTTTCGCAATAGTCGCGGTTCCGGGATATTTAATCAGCCTTTCACCGCTATAGTATTTTAAGCGTTGAAATATCTCTATCAACAAAAACGCATGTTTAAGAAATTGAAAAAACTTTTTAAGAATACACAACTTACAAAAATTACAAGCAATAAAAATAAAAAAACTCCTAACACTACTAATGCGGCGATAAGTTGCGAGGGCAATCCGCCGCTTGAGATAGATTAAGTTAAGGAGAAAGAACAATGTCAAACAATAATCAGATCAATGTTCCCGAAGCAAAGGAAGCAATGAACCGCTTTAAGATGGAGTGCGCCAACGAAGTAGGCGTAAACCTCAAGCAGGGTTACAACGGCGACCTTACAAGCCGTCAGGCAGGTTCCGTCGGCGGCCAGATGGTCAAGAAAATGATTGAATCTTACGAGAACAGCATGAAGTAATCACTTCAAAAAACAGAACGGTTGTATCAGGGAGTACCTTGATACAACCGTTTTTCTGTTTATTCATCTGTGCTTTTGCCGTCGGTTTCTTCTTGCTTGTGCGGGTTTACATGCACCATAACGTGCTTTACCTGCAGGAATTTAAGCTCAATATTATCGTGAACACATTCGGATATTTTGTGAGCCGCGGCACAATCAAGTGTTTCGTCAACGCCTATTTCAATGTCCGCGTATATTTTGTTGCCGAATATCCTGGTGCGCAGCATGTCTATGCTTATTACGCCGTCAACTTCTTCAACACAGCCGCGCATTTTTTCCTCGGTTTCTTCATCGCAGGAGTGGTCTACCATGCGGTCAATAGCGTCCTTGAAAATATCGTAGGCGACCTTGAAAATAAACAGGCAGATAATAATGCTGGCTATGGGTTCGAGAACAGGGAAGCCCAAAGCCGCGCCGCCTATGCCTATAAGCGCGCCTACGGAGGAGAGAGCGTCGCTGCGGTGGTGCCATGCTTCTGCCGAGAGCGACGGCGAGTCGATTCTCTTGGCGTTTATTTTGGTGTACCAGAACATCGCCTCTTTAACGACTATTGAGGTCACGGCCGCGATCAGCGCGAGCGGATTCTCAAAGGCATGTTCCAGGTATTCGCCGCTGACTATGCTTTTTACGGCTTCAAAGCCTATTGTTCCGCCGGCTATAAAAAGCACAACCGACAGAATTATTTCCGCGACGCACTCAAATCGTTCGTGCCCGTATGGATGCTGAGAGTCAGAATCCTTTGAGGACATGCGCACGCCTGCAATTACTATTAATCCGCTGAATGTGTCTGACGCCGAGTGTACCGCGTCGCTAATCATAGCGCCTGAGTGTGAAATGAAGCCCGCGGCCAGCTTAAAGGCCGTCAAAAAAATGTTAGCGATCATTCCCACAAGCGATACCTTTGTCGCAATGTGTTTAGCGTGGTTTTCGTTCATAAGCATTTCTCCGTTTTCCGCGGTTTTTATAATATGCTATGCTGCCATAAATAAAAAAGAACCCGCGGACAGTATTGTTGCTGTCCCGCGAGTATTCGCTGTCTTATTCAAGACCCGACTCCAAGCCTGACACTATTATCAGATAAAACCATTAAACATCTGTTTTAAAACGTTTTAATTGAAAATAGTATAAACTTCGGTCTGTTCAGTATGGTTATTTTAGCATAGTTTTTATGCTCTGTCAACAAAAATAAAGAATAGAAAAATGTCGCTTCCAAAGCGACCATTTTTATAAGCGGCGGTAGTATGATAAAGCTGTAATAAAACATTGGAGGTATTAGTTATGAAAAAAACAACAAATAACACTATCATCAAAACAAGAGTAAAAAACAACATTACGGAACTGGTGTTCATTCTCGACCGCAGCGGTTCAATGGTCGGTCTTGAGAGCGACACAATCGGCGGATTCAACTCCATGCTTGAAAAGCAGAAAAAGGAGAAGGGCAGGGCGTTTGTGTCAACCGTTCTTTTTGACCACGAAACCGTTGTGCTGCACGACAGGCTCCCGGTTGATAAGGTCGCCCCGCTTACTGACAGAGATTACACGGTTCGCGGCTGCACGGCTCTGCTCGACGCGATAGGAAAATCCATTCACCACATTTCAAATATTCACAAATACGCCCGCAAAGAGGATGTGCCGGAACACACTATGTTTGTGATTATTACGGACGGAATGGAAAACGCCAGCAGGTTCTACAGCGGCAGAGAAATCAAAAAAATGATTGAGCGGGAAAAATCAAGGTGCGGCTGGGAGTTCCTGTTTATAGGAGCCAATATTGACGCGATCGCTACCGCGCGCGCGTTCGGAATTTCTGAGGATAAGGCGGTTAACTACAGAGCCGATAAAAAGGGCACAGGCGTTGTATATGAGTCGGTATGCGCGGCGGTCAGCAATGTCAGAAAAGGAAAGGCCATTGAGCCGTCGTGGAGCGGCTCTATTCAGAAGGATTTCAATTCAAGATAACAGAACAACGCGGTATTCGATAAGCAAAACGGTGTTTTGGGGAAATCTTTCCAAAACACCCGCGTTTTGACGCGCCGTTATACCGACGTTCCGTTAAATTGATTTTTCGAAAGGCGCGCCGGATGGAACGTCACGTTCCAAAAAAGCGGTCAGGCGTTTGCCTGACCGCTGAGTTTGATTTATCCCTTAATTAAATCCTCGTATACAAATTCCGCAAGCGCGGTACGCTGGGCTTCCATATCGGAAATGATTATGCAGGAACCCGCGATATCCCACGATTCGTCCTCGGGTTTGTTGTAGTACCAAAGACCTTCTTTGGGAACGTAGTTCTGAACAATTTCATAGCCGATGTAAGTAAGCGCGTTTTTCGAGAGCTTTAAAATTTCATCAACCTTGAGATTAGTAGTAATTTTTGGACCGATCGTGTCTACGATCTCAACTATCTGGCCGAAGCTTGCGCCCTTCATGTCGGTGACCATCTTGGTGAGCAGCTTTCTCTGACGAGCTGTTCTGTCCCAGTCGTCGCCCGAAATACCGATTTCGTTGCCGTCCTCGCCCTTTTGTAGACCGCGGTCTCTGGCGTACCATAGGGCTTCCTGACCGTTGAGCTTTATCAAGCCGGGCTTTTCGGTGATGGTGGTTCGGTTGCCGTTTGACTGGCCGTTCTTGTACATCTGGTAGTTGATGTAGTCGATTTCGTCCTGAGTTACTTCCATCTCAACGCCGCCCAGGGTATCGATAATATCCTTAAAGCTTTCAAAGTCAACAATTGCGTAACGGTCAATTTTAATGCCGAAGTTACTCTGTATTGTTCTGATTGAAAGTGTAGCGCCGCCTAAGGTGTAGGAAGCGTTTATTTTGTTATATCCGTGATCCGGAATATATACATAGGTATCGCGCTGGAACGAGGTGAGTTTAAGCTTTTTGTGAACCGTGTCGATCGACATTAAAATCATCGTATCGGTTCTGCCGTATTTTTCACCATGGTTATTGTCCTCGCCGAACAGCATTATGTTAAGAACGTTTTTGTGCTGCAGCAGCGAACTGTTGTTATAAATGACGTTCTGAGCTTCATCATCCTTGTGTTGCTTCGGTTTATTGTTGGCGTCCTCGTCCTCCATGTAGCTGTAGTTACCCTCATATTTGTAGTGAGTAACAATGTATGTGTACGCGCCTATTGCTACCGAGCCGGTAATCAATAAAACTATAGAGAGTACAAGACATATAATGCGGATGGCGCGGCCCTTTTTTTTGTACAGCTTAATAACCTGTGTATTAGAACTGATGTCTACCAGATTATCGCTGTTTGGTTTGTTAGCCATAATCATCCTCCTGTAAGGGAATACAAAATCTTTTCATATACTTTTTGTTCGGGATAATCCGAATTAAAGCCGTGAATAAACAGGTTATTCCGCGACTATCCTATTTATTATAACACATTATCCAATAAAATAATTCTAAATAAGAATTATAAAAATCAGCGGTTACAAATTTTGACATCATTTTATGGTCTGTTATGTGATATTTTTCAAATTACTCTTGAATCTCATCCAGAGCAAGACTAAACGAAGGAAGAAATTCATTGAAAAAAACTTCGGCTTCGGGAAGCATCATTTCATGGATGGATTTTGTGATTGTGTCTTTCGCCATCTTGAATTCGTCGTTTCCCATGCGAATTTCCTCGATGCACTTTATCAGCGCCGAAAAACGGTCGGCGGCTTTTACAAAGACTTCAAGCTCGCGGTCTTTTTCCGACGAGGGTTTTAAAATCTCGCGGTACTCACCGCGGAAATCCTCGGGCAATAGTTCAAGCAGCCTGTCCGCGGCGCTGTTTTCAACCTGTTTGTACACCTTCTGAATAGACGGGTTGGCGTATTTAATCGGTGTAGGCATATCGCCTGTTATTATTTCGGTCGCGTCGTGGAACACGGCCAGAAGCGCTGCGCGTTCGGCGTCAAGCGAGCCTCCGAAGCGCTTGTTATGGATAAGAACAAGACAGTGCGCCAGCACGGCCACCTGCTGACTGTGCTCGCTTATATTTTCATATTTTGTATTATTCATCAAACCCCAGCGGTTTATGTATTTCATCCGCGAGATCATTGCGTAAAAATGTGATTGATTCATTGCCTTTGCTCCGTATAATTATGTTGTATCATCTCAAAATCATGCGCGTTTGAGTGGTGTTTTCAAAAGAGTTTCATAAGGGATAATATCTGTAAAATTGAATTGCAAATTGTATTATGATGTGATATAATAAATTGAATATACCATGTTTAACGCCGATATGCAACCGATTTGCAAGAATTTTCACTCAATTTTCACGGACACATGGCGTTTTACCGAAACGGAGATTACCAATGCCGGCAAAAATTTCACGCTTACAACCCAAAAAGAACGGGCATTATTTGTTAATTACATTTTTAATATCAATTTTGTCCGCGACGGTGATTTTTGTACCGTTTATTATTATTAACGGCGGAGTGTTTTATTACTACGGAGATTTCAACGTTCAGGAAATTCCGTTTTATCAGATGACACACGGACTTGTGCGCGACGGCGAGCTTGGCTGGAACCACCTGACCGATTTGGGTACCGATACTTTGGCAAGCTACAGTTTCTATTTGATGGGCAGTCCGTTTTTCTGGATGACAATTCCGTTCCCGAACGAAATAGTTCCAAACCTTATAGGGCCGCTTCTTATATTGAAATTCGCGTGCGCGGCTTCCGCGGCATACATCTTTCTGCAGCGGTATGTGAGTAACAAGAGCATGGCGGTACTGGGCGGATTGCTTTACGCGTTCTCGGGCTTTTCGATTTATAACGTGTTTTTCTTCCATTTTCACGAGCCGATGATAGTGTTCCCGCTGCTTTTAGCGGCGCTGGACGCTTTCCTTTATGACGGAAGGCGCGGGATTTTCGCGGTCGCGGTTTTCGGCGCGTGCGTGGTCAACTACTATTTCTTTGTGGGTCAGGCGCTTTTCCTTGTGATGTATTATCTTATGATTATGCTCACAAAGACATGCAAATTCCGCGTTAAGGATACATTGCTGCTTGCCGCCGAGGTTATTATCGGTTTTTGCGGCACGGCGTTTGTGTTATTGCCGAGCGTGATTGGCCTTATGGGAAATCCAAGGCTTGACTCGCTGCCGAACGGCTGGGGATCGCTTGTATATGCAAGAGAACAGAAGTACTGGCTGATTATTTTAAGCTTTCTGTTCCCGGCAGATTTGCCAGCTATGCCGGTATTTACTCCGGAGTCAAACTGCAAGTGGGCGTCTGTCGCGGGCTGGCTGCCGTTGCTTAGCGTTACTGGCGTAGTAGCTTATTTGCAGCTGAAAAAACGCGATTGGCTTAAAAAGCTCATTTTTCTGCTTATGCTGTTTGCCATGATCCCTGTACTCAACAGCATGTTCCAGCTTATGAACAGCTCGATTTATTACGCGCGCTGGTTCTATATGCTTGTGCTTATGTTCTCGCTGGCTTCAATCAGGGCGATTGAGGACAAGGAGGCTGACTGGAACCGTGCGATTATTTGGTCTGTCGGACTCACGATGGGCGCTATATTGCTTATAGGAGTTATGCCGCTGACTACAGGCGAAGAGGGTAATAAAACAACTACCATAGGCGTTCAGAGCGCCTTTGAAAAATTCTGGATATACGCGCTTATGGCTATGATTAGTCTGCTGGTGTTTGTGCTTATATATAAAAAAATGTGGCACAAGCGCGGATTCGCGGTGACGATTATTTCCTCCGCGATGGGCGTAGCTGTTTTTTCGTCATTGCTGATTATCGGCCACGGCGTATTTGTAAGCGGTACTACCGACAGCATTAAAAGTCACATTATAAACGCGCGCGATAAGATCGAAATAGACGACCTTGAAGATGTGAGAAGCGATTTTTACGAGGCTGTTGACAACACATCAATGTATTGGAAAATTCCAAGCATGAACTGCTTCCAAAGCTCGGTTTCAACCTCAATTATGCAGTTCTATGAAAAAATGGGCATCACCCGCGACGTGGCGTCGCGCCCGAACTTCAGCGCTTACGGTCTGCGCACGCTGTTTAGCTGTAAGTACTATTTTGATGATTTGATGGACAGCAACGACCCTAATTTTGACGAGTGCTTTGAGGACAAATCCGGGAATCCGAAAATGCCGGGATGGAAATACTTAAAAACCTGCAACGGCTTTAAAATTTATGAAAATGAAAATTATGTGCCGATGGGATTTGCCTTCGATTCATATGTAACCGAGGAAGAATTTGAGCGTGTAAGAACAACAAACCGCAGCGAGGCAATTTTGAATGCCATGGTGCTGACACGCGACCAGATGAAAAAATACTCGAAAATCACAGGTTATTTTGATAAGCAGTATTATCTGCTTTACGGCAAAAATCCCAAAGCCTTCAAGAGTGAGGCAGATGACTATATCTACGGAAATGAAGTGCTTAAAAAGCAGGCTGATAAGCTCAGAGCAAGGTCATGCTCATCGTTTGAGTACACAAAGGACGGCTTTAGGGCTGAGTTTGAAAACAGCGGCAAGGAAACTCTGCTGTTCTTCAGCGTGCCGTACAGCGATGGATTCGCGGCAACTGTCAACGGAGAAAAAGTTGACGTTGAAAAGGTCAGTTACGGTTTTATGGCTGTAAAGGTTCCCGAGGGTAAAAGCGATATTGTGTTTACCTATCAAACTCCGGGATTCAAAACAGGCACTGTAATAAGCCTTTGCTCAGCCGCCGCTTTTGCAATTTATATGACATTAATAATTCTTTTCCGCGTACGCAAAAATAAAAAGAGAGTCGCGGTGCAGAATGAAATAACAGAACAATAACATTTAACAGGATACCAAACCCATTACCCGCCCCTGAAATTCTACGGAGGACCGACCGTTCGCTGAAAGAGGAGATAAATATGTTATTCGGAAATAAGATTTTAGCATATAAGGAAGAGCTTTTAAAGGATTTGGAATACTTATTGCGCATTGAGTCAATTGACAGGGAAAAGGACGAGGAATGTGAACGCGCACTGGCTTTTATTCTGAAGCGCGCGCAGGATTTCGGACTTGACTATGAGCTTGTTACCGACAAAAGCGTTCATGTGCAGCTTGGCGAGGGCGGCAAGCTTTGCGGTGTGCTCTCACATGTTGACGTTGTGCCCGCGGGAAATAACTGGAGTGTTATTCCGTTCGCTCTTACCGAGCGCGACGGCAGACTCTACGGCAGAGGAATCGCCGACGACAAAGGAGCCGCTCTTGTAAATCTTTACTGCCTGCGAGCCCTTAAAGAAAACGGAGTAGCGGGCAAAAACACGCTCCGCGCAATTTTCGGCTCAGCGGAAGAAACCGGCATGAGCGATATGAAGGGCTATTTTGAAAAGCAGCCGCTGCCCGATATGGCGTTTACACCCGACAGCGACTACGGAATTTGCTACGCGGAAAAGGGAATCCTTCACCTGCGCGTAAGCACCCCGTTTAACGAGGCGAAGGTTTTGTCGCAGTTTCATTCGGGTAAGGCGGTCAATGCTGTTCCCGACTTGGCGTATGTTATGCTTGACTCCTCGGGATATGACGAGCAGCTTCTTATGCGGCTTGCCGACGCAGGAGAAGGAAGCTTTGAGTTTAACTATACTATTGACGGTCTTATGATAATAAGCAGGGGAAAGGCGTCGCACGCGTGTGAGCCTCAGAAAGGCAAAAACGCGGCGGCTCTGCTTATTGACCTGATTACCCACGCTTATGACGTTCACGATATAGGCGCGCTCTGCTCGTTTATCGACTATGCCATAAACTGTGAGACAAACGGCAGGTCGCTGGGACTGAAAATGAGCGATTCTGTTTCGGGAGAGCTTACCGTAAACCTCGGGATTGTCCATATCGAGGGAAATACCGCTGAAGCGTATATTGATATCAGATATCCAGTGACTGTCAAAGGTGATTATATCATCAGGCAGTTCAAGGCTGTGGCGGAGTACAGCGGACTTGATGTTGAGGTTATTCACCACGACAAACCGCTGTATGTTGAAAAAGATTCTCCGCTTATCCGTGAGCTCAGCGCGGCGTATGAGAGCGTTATGGGCGAAAAGCCTTCGATGTACACAACCGGCGGCGGAACCTATGCCCGCAAGCTCGGCGGCAGAGGAGTAGCTTTCGGCCCCCATTTTGAAGGCGACCCGATAAACATGCACAACGCCGACGAAAGCGTTGATAAGGAGAATTTCTTTAAACACGCGCAGATTTGCCTTGAGGCTATGTACCGCCTGTTTAATATATAATTATTGCGGCTTGTCCGCTTTTACTAAACCATCCCACGGAAGGGAATAATGAAAATGAAAACGGAACAAATGATACGACGGCAGGCACGCGCCGCGATGAAGGGAAATATGAGCAAGCTTATAGCCGCGATGGGTTTTGTCGCGCTCACTTTTCTCACAATCGAATACATTAAGTATTTTGTGCTGCACCTGACAGGAAACATTGATTTTCAGTCGGGAGAGGCTTTTGACAGCCGCTCTGTACTGTATTTGGGAATTATATCAGCGTATGTTGTAATTGTGCTGTTTCTTTCGCCGCTGCTTAACGGCTTTCTTAAATCAGCCGCAAACACGGCGCAAAAAAAGAAATGCGAATCAACCGATTTGTTTTATTACTTTAAAGGGGCAGGGCGCTTTTTTAAAACAGTGTTGTATAATCTTTTGCTCGGCATGCTGTATTTTGCCGTTTCGGGCGCGCTGAATTTAAGCGGTTATATGGACGTTTTTTTTCATTCATGGTACAATCAGGCTCCCGCGTGGAACGTCGACAGCTTTCTTGTAGTGCTGGCAGGTGTTGTAACGGCGTTTATAAGAATTCTTGTATTTATGATCTTTGTTCATTATCCGTTAATGGCGAAGGCTTTAAATGATGACATCGGCATAAAGGACGGCGTTTTTTCAATGCTCGCCTTTTCAGTGAAAAATTTCAGGCATATTTTTAAGCTTGCGTTCAGTTTTATCGGTTGGTTCGCGCTTTGTTTCTTTGTTGTGCCCGCGATTTATGTTATTCCGTATTTTTCGGTTGCGTCACTGACGTCGGCAAAATGGCTTTTTGCTCTTGATAAACGCGGAGGCGAAAAATGATTGTTTCACTTTGCATGATTGCCTACAATGAGGTTGAGGCGATTGACGGATTGTTCGGGGATATAGCGCTTCAGGAATATCCTCACAGCAAAATTGAGGTGGTGTTTGTCGACAGCATGTCTAACGACGGCACTTACGAAAAGATGTTGAATTTCAAAAACACGGATTACGGCTTTCGCGATGTAAAAATCGTGCGCTGTCAGAAGAAAAACCAGGCCTCCTCATGGAACGAGGCGCTTATGGTGTTTACCGGCGACGTGGTAATCCGCGTTGACGCTCACGCCCGTATCCCGCGCAATTTTGTATCGCGCAATGTATATAACCTGGGCTTGGGCGAAAATGTTGTCGGCGGCGGCCGACCGAATATCAGCTCAAACGTAAGCTCGTGGAAGCTTACGCTGCTTGCGGCCGAGGACTCGCTTTTCGGCTCGTCAATAGCGGGTTATCGCCGCCCCTCAACCGAAAAGGAGTACATGGACAGCCTGTTTCACGCTGCCTACCGCCGCGAGGTAATTGCAAAGGTAGGCGGTTTTAACGAGGATTTGGGACGAACCGAGGATAACGAGTTCCATTATCGTATCCGAATGGCGGGATACAAAATGTGCTGCTGTCCCGACATTATTTCTTATCAGCACTCGCGCAATACCTTAAAGCACATGATTAAGCAAAAGTACGGCAACGGCAAGTGGATAGGCCTAACGCTGTCCGAGTGCAGGGGCTGCCTGTCGTATTTCCATTTTGCGCCGTTCTTGTTTGTAATGATGCTTGCCGCGTGCGGTATTCTTGCGGCCTTCGGGCATCCGTTCGCGCTTATTGTGTTGCTTATTCTTTACGGAATGTTCGACTTTGTCAATTCCGTAAGCTGCTGTACACTGAAAAATATTCAGCCGCAGTTTGCTTTTTTGCCGCTGATTTTTCCGCTGCTTCATATCGCGTACGGCATAGGCACAATAGTTGGACTTATTCAGATTCCGTTTTGGCAGCGCAAAATAAAAAACAGCGGCGCAAAGGAGCGCATTGAGCTTGTAAAACAAAAAGTTGCAGAGAATACCCGAATAATATGGGGAGATTCGGAGCTGTGAGCCAAAAGCGCTACGGTTTGATAGACTCTTTTAGAGGCTTTACGCTGCTGAGTATGCTCATTTATCACCTTGCGTATGATATAATATGCATTTTCGGCGGCAATTTTGATTGGTTTACGCAGCCGTGGGTTATGGCATGGGAGCGCTCAATAAGCTTTTCTTTTGTGGTGATTTCAGGAGTTTCACTTAACTTTTCGCGTCACGCTTATCGGCGCGGATTAATTGTAAATGCCTGCGGTCTGGTGATTACCGCTGTGACAGCGATTGTCATTCCCGATCAGATTATAATATTCGGTATTCTTAATTGCATTGGCTGCTCCATGATAATAACGCGGGCTTTGCGTCGTCTGCTTGAAAGAATTGAGCCGTTGTTCGGAGCAGTTGTAAGCTTTTTTCTGTTCGGATTTGCATTCGGTTTACCTTTAAGGTACCTCGGTTTTTTTGACGTCCGGCTTACAAGCCTGCCCGATTGGCTTTACAGCCTGCGCCCTTTGGCGGTTCTGGGGCTTTATGACAATAACTTTTTCTCAGCGGACTTTTTCCCGCTGATTCCGTGGCTGTTTTTATATTTTTGCGGATTTTTTATCTGGCGGGCAATCGAAAAGGCTGGGAAGGAAAAGCTTTTTTTATTCGGAGTTCCCGCGCTTGATTTCATTGGGCGCTACACGCTTTGGATATATTTGATTCATCAGCCGTTGTTCATGGGCATTTGCTTTTTGATTTTCGGCGGAATATGAGGTTAATATGGAAAAACAATTGGTAAAGCTCACGCCTGAGCAGCTCAGGGAGCTGCAGATTGCTCAGCTTGATATGCTCAGGTTCTTTAAGCAGTTTTGCGAGGAAAACAACCTGACCTTTTACTTTATCGGAGGCGGTCTTATAGGTGCTTTACGCACGGGAGGCTTTATTCCGTGGGACGATGACGTAGATGTGCTGCTGCCAAGAGATGATTACGAACGCCTTTGTGTGCTTTGGCAGGAGAAGTACCCCGACGGCAGGTTCCGCCTGCTTAAAACCGATGACCACATGTTTACGGGCAACATATTCGCGACCGTAACGGACACCAACTACACAATGGTAAAGGCAAACCAGACCGACGTCGATATTCCTCACGGCCTTGTTATCGACGTCTTTCCGCTTGACGTTTGTCCCGACGGTAATTTCGCGCGCAAAATGCAGTATTTCCACACCATTATTTACTCGCTGTTTTTGGCTCAGGTTGTCCCCGAGAACCACGGCGGTCTGATTGCCTTCGGAAGCAAGATCCTTCTTGGGATTTTCCGCGGCAAAAAAATCCGCAGAAAGCTTTGGCGCACAGCCGAAAAGCACATGAAAAAGTACAAGCGCGAGGAAAATCAATACATGACCGAGCTCTGCTCGGGGCCGCACTGGATGAAGGTTAAGTATCCCAAGCGAATTTACGACGGCATTGACCACGTCACCTTTGAGGGGATCGAGCTTCCCGTAGCATCGGGCTATAAAGAGTATCTCGGGCTGGTGTTCGGCGATTACATGACGCCGCCGCCTGAGGATCAGCGCGTTCCGCACCATGATATCGCGTATCTTGACCTTAATACTCCGTGCAAGGTTTACGATGACGCGCACAGAAGCGAATACACAAAAACACCCTAAAAAAATCACCGTAAATCAATATAAAATATCACTTCCTACGAAAATCATTTTTCGGCAAAAAAACTGAGCCGTCGGACTTTACCCGACGGCTTTTTCTGTGTATAATAGGCGTAGAACCAGTTTATAATACTATATCTTGTTATTGAGGATGATATGATTACAGGTAACATTCATTCCCTTGAAACCTTCGGCTCGGTTGACGGCCCGGGAGTCCGCTTTTTGATTTTTACTCAGGGCTGCGAATTGCGCTGCCGCTACTGCCACAACGCCGATACATGGCGGAAAAACGCGGGAACAAAGATGAGTTCCGACGAGCTTCTTGACAAAGCCGAGCGTTACCGCTCCTACTGGGGCAGTGACGGCGGAATTACTGTCAGCGGGGGAGAGCCTCTGCTGCAAATTGACTTCCTGCTTGAGCTTTTTCAAAAGGCGAAGCGGCGCGGCATAAACACCTGCGTCGACACAGCGGGACAGCCGTTTACGCGAAATGAGCCGTTTTTTTCAAAGTTCAAGGCTTTGACTGAGCTTACCGATTTGTTTTTAGCGGACATAAAACACATCGACAGCGAAAAGCACCGAAGCCTTACGGGGCGCGGCAACGGGAATATACTCGATATGCTGCGGTACTTAAATGAGCTTAAAAAGCCTGTTTGGATAAGGCATGTTCTTGTGCCTGATATTACAGATAACGACGATTACCTGCGCCGTACAAGAGATTTCATTAAAACGCTTGATAACGTTGAAAAAATTGAGGTGCTTCCGTATCACTCAATGGGCGCTTACAAGTGGAAAGAGCTCGGGATTCCGTACACTCTTGAAAACACGCTGCCGCCAAGCGCGGAACGTGTAAAGAACGCGGAGCGAATCCTGCGCGGCGAGATTTAAAAATAACAGATATCCGATAAATAACATGGGAGGAGAAGAATATGTTAGTTACGATTCCTGAAGAAGTAAAAAAAGAAGCGTGGAGAGGCTTTACAGGAAGAAAGTGGAAAGAGGACATTAACGTCCGCGACTTCATTCAGAATAATTATACCATGTATGACGGCGACGAGAGCTTTTTGACAGAGCCCACCGAGGCGACCGACAAGCTTTGGGGACGCCTTCAGGAGCTTCAAAAGGAAGAGCGCAAAAGAGGCGGCGTTCTTGAATGCGAAACCGAAATCGTTTCCTCGCTGACCTCATACGGTCCCGGATATATTGACGAGAGCATGAAGGAGCTTGAGCAGATCGTAGGCCTTCAGACGGACAAGCCCCTCAAGCGCGCGTTTATGCCTTATGGCGGCATAAAAATGGCTGAACAAGCGGCTTCAACCTACGGCGATCAGGTGAATCCCCAGCTGCATAAAATCTTTTCCGATTACCACAAAACCCATAACCAGGCGGTTTTTGACGCTTATACACCCGAAATGCGCCGCGCGCGCCACAGCCACGTAATCACAGGTCTGCCCGACACCTACGGCAGGGGCAGAATTGTCGGTGACTACCGACGTGTAGCTCTTTACGGTATCGACTACCTTACCAAGATGAAGGAAAAGGATCTGTTCTACTGCGGCGGCAGAAACATGAGCGAGGAGCATATCCGCCTCAGAGAAGAAATCGCCGAGCAGATCCGCGCTCTCAAGGGCATTAAGAAAATGGCGGAAATATACGGATATGACATCTCTAATCCCGCAAAGACCGCCAAGGAAGCAGTTCAATGGCTGTATTTCGGTTATCTCGCCGCTATCAAGACTCAGAACGGTGCCGCCATGAGCGTCGGCAGAATTTCCACCTTCCTTGACATCTATATCAACCGCGACCTCGAGGAGGGCAGAATAACCGAGAGCGAGGCGCAGGAGCTTATCGACCACCTCGTTCTGAAATTCCGCATGGTAAAATTCGCGCGTATTCCTTCCTATAACGAGCTGTTCTCGGGCGATCCCGTATGGGTAACCCTTGAAATGGCGGGTATCGGCATGGACGGCAGACATATGGTTACCAAAAACGACTTCCGTTTCCTGCACACACTCGAAAACATGGGACCCGCTCCCGAGCCGAACCTGACTGTGCTCTGGTCGTCAAGACTTCCCGAAAACTTCAAGAAGTACGCGGCTAAAATCTCCGTGAATACTTCTTCAATCCAGTATGAAAACGACTGTGTAATGCGTCCTGTATGGGGCGACGACTACAGCATTTGCTGCTGCGTATCCGCTACTCAGACAGGTAAGGAGATCCAGTTCTTCGGCGCCCGCGCAAACCTCGCGAAGTGCCTGATCTTTGCTCTCAACGGCGGTGTTGAAATCACCACCATGGAGCAAATCGGCCCCGAAATCGCGCCGATCACCTCCGAGTATCTCGACTATGACGAAGTTATGCACAAGTTCAACGCGATGATGAGCTGGCTTGTTGAGCTGTATGTAAACACACTCAACCTGATTCACTATATGCACGACAAATACTACTATGAGGCAGCGGAGATGGCGCTTATCGACACCTATACCCGCCGCACCTTCGCAACGGGTATCGCGGGCTTCTCGCACGTTGTCGATTCTCTCAGCGCTATCAAGTATGCTAAGGTTAAGGCTATCCGCAACGACAAGGGACTTATTGAGGATTACGAAATCGAGGGCGACTTCCCGCGCTACGGCAACGACGACGAGCGCGCCGATGAAATCGCTATCTGGCTGCTCAAGGCGTTTATGAAGAAGGTCAGAGAGCACCACACCTACCGCAACTCCGAGCCGACAACGTCTATCCTAACAATCACCTCGAACGTTGTTTACGGCAAGGCTACGGGCGCTACACCCGACGGCAGAAAAGCCGGCGCTCCGTTTGCTCCGGGCGCTAACCCCGCTTACGGCGCCGAGAAAAACGGCCTGCTGGCGTCGCTCAACTCCGTTGCCAAGCTGCCCTATGAGTTTGCGCTTGACGGTATTTCAAATACCCAGACAATCAGCCCCAACGCGCTCGGCCACACCGACGCCGAGAGAGTTGATAACCTTTGGCACATCCTTGACGGCTACTTCGATCAGGGCGCTCACCATCTTAACGTAAACGTATTTGGCGTTGATAAGCTCAAAGACTGTATGGAACACCCCGAAAAGCCCGAATATGCCAACTTTACAATCCGCGTTTCAGGCTATGCGGTTAAGTTTATTGACCTCACACGCGAGCAGCAGCTTGACGTTATCGCCAGAAGCGAACACACCTTCTTATAATGAAATAATCAGTCTGACATAAGATATACAAAGCAGGACACCCGCATATGGCGGGTGCCCTGCTTTTTGAATCAGCTTGTAAAATATAAAGCTCTATTTCATGTTTATACTATTTTCAATTAAAACGCTTTATAACAGATGTTAAAGTGTTTTATTTGATGATAGTTTTAATAGTATTTGCCAGCTTCTGATTATATACAGCCAAATCGGATTCTTCCGCGTGAAGCAAACAGTTATTTTCTATTTGTTTATAGTATTCAGGATCATTCTTTAATCGATCAATCGCCTCAATCAGCTCAGCGCTGTCACGGTGATCAACGCCAACACCAACGCCCCACTCGTTTACCAGCTCCTCCAAGTAGGTGCCTTTCGCAACGATCAAAGGCAACTGACATAAAACAGATTCATACAGCTTATTCGGAAGCGCTATTCTGACATTGGGGTTATCCGCGTCGTAGACGGAAAATACGCAGTCGACCATACCGTATAAATCAGCAATTTGTGTGTTATAGTCATAACGTCCCGTGAACCGAATATTGCTTTTGCCCTTACAGTATGCGGTTATTTCTTTATATTCATCAGATGTTCCGCCTGCTCCGGCAAAAAGAACGTTGCACTTAGCTTTCCCCGCGGAATCAACCAGCATCTTCATCTGGCGCAGATAGCGGATACCGCCTATAAAGCCTACCGTAAATTCTCCGCCGCGCTTTTTTTGATACGATTTAAAAACAGATTTGTCGGGCGAATTGGGCATAAAAATAACCCTGTCCTTAGAAATAAGACTTTTATAATGAACATCATAGAACTTGGGTGACGTAATCACTAAATAGTCGACATTTTTAAAAACTTTCTTTTCTTTGCGCAAAAGTGTTTTGGTAATAGCTTTTTTTACCGCGTTTTTAGGTGTTTCAATAAAGCTTTCACGAAGGTCCGCTACCTCAAAAATGACGCGGACGTTATGATTTTTTTTGTATTTCCCCGCGATTATAAGCGTATCAAGTCCTTCCGCGTAAATAATATCGGGTTTAAGCTCATTAAGCTTAGCAAAAGCTTTCTTTTGAAAGTCACGGGAAACAATATATCGCTTCGCCAGTTGATTAACACCGGGAAGATCAATATCAAAAATAATATGTTCAACGTCCTGAGCCGGCTCCCAGATATTTTGGCTGGCTCTGCGGGTACATATTACGTGTGTCTCAGCAATACTTTTTATTACCTCAATCCTTTTGTTGATCCGGGGATTAGGTACATGAGTCAACAAAAAACATACTTTCAAATTTACACCACATTTCAAAGTTTAATAAATGCAAAATACTATTTATCCGAGAACTGTATATTCTTCAGCAAGTCCCAAATTGAACAGTCCACTTTTTTTATTACTTTTGCGGGCACACCGGCAACGATGCAGTTGTCCTCAACATCCTTGTTCACAACCGCGTTAGCGCCGATAATAACATTGTTTCCCACATGTATATTTCCGATAATTCTTGCGCCGGCGGAAATATATACATCGCTGCCGATCGTAGGAAAATCAGCGGGATCCAGTGAACGTCCGATAGTAGTGTTCTGACCGATAATGACCCTTTCACCGATACTGGTGTCCTTATGTACAACGGCACCCATTCCGCCGTACGCGAACTTGGTGTCCTTGCCTATCTCTGCTGTATACGGCACAACGGTGTTGAACATAAGATATGTCAGTCCTTTTATCAATTTAGGAAAAACAGGAACTTTATGAAGATAAAACCACCTGCTTGCTCTGTAGAAGCTTATCGCGTTCATTGTTATTTCTCCTTCGCGTTTATAAGTTTATTTAAGTTAATAGTTATGTCAATTGATTTTTCAGACATAAACTTCAGCGTAATAATATCAATTTTAAATCCGTAATCCTCGGCATACGGCGCTTTAAGTACAGTCGGTTTATTTTTGCTGACAACGCAGTCCGCCTGAGCCTTCGAAAGCAAATGAATAAACGAGGAAACAGAATGGTCCGAGGTATCTTTAATTGTCAGCTCTCCGTTTTCAAGCCTGATTAATCGCTTAGCCTTTTTACCTTTCTGATCTTTCATTTCCATAGTTATGGAGTTTTCGGTTAAGTCAAGGACGCTGACAGAACTTCTCTTTGACATGCGGAACTCTCCCCAGCACTGACTTTGCTGGGCGCCGTCAATCATAACGGTGTTATGCGCGGCAGTGCTTCTGAAAAAGCCTCGCTCCTTGCACTGGTAAGCGTAAGTGCCGCAATTTACTATAACGGGTTTTCCGTCGCAAAACAGCTCAAAGCTCATGGCGTCACAATGAGCGTGTCCGGGAATATAAGATGGCCCAGGCTGACCTGCGTCAACAATAAGCTTCCATTTGCGGTTATCGTTTTTTGTTTCAAAAATATAATATCCGCTGTTTTCAAAGCTGTTTTTAAATTGGGGAGTAAGCTCAAAGTATCTGTTTGAAACCTTAACCAGGGCGTCAAGCGATTTTGCGACATTATTTCCGCCGTCATTAAACAGCGGAACACGGTCAAGGCCGCTCTCAAAGCTGTACGCCGCGTCAAGCATCGGCTGAATATACGCATCAAGCTCTTTATCGGCTTTTTGCGCTGATTTCAGCGCGATAGCCACTCTTAACAATCCCTCTAAAATTATCTTGTGGTACATGGGGCTTAGCTCAAAATGCATTCCGTCGGAAAGGATTTCCTCACGGCACTCAGCCTTGAAATCAGAAAGCGCCCGACTCAGCACATTTTCATCGCCGAAAAAGACAGCAGCCAGCACAAGGCTTTTTAAATCCTCAAAATAATGATTTCCGAGAATATCCTTTTCAAGATGGTTAGAAAGATAAACATATTGAGCGTGAAGCGAGTTTAAAAATTTCTTTTTAAAGCTTTCGTCAAGTGCGCTGCTTGTATATCCGTAATAACCTATCCAGTTTACAATACGCAGAGCGACAGGGTATGCTGCCCACGCGGGCTGAGTACCGGGAGGATTGCTGTCAATCCAAGCTTCGATAATTTCTTTTGTTTTGTCCAGGTATTCTTCCTTTTCGGTATCCTTCCATTCTTTTACAAGCGGAAACAGGTATTCAAAATAATGCAGATTGAAATTCCACAGAGACGTTTTGCCTTCAACATTCCATTCGGATTTCCAATCAAATAAAGCGCTGCCGTGCAGAAACGTGACCTTGTTTTGCATCAGCTCACTGACGGAAAAACGCGAGAGAAACGCCGCGTCAAAATCCAAGTCTTCGGGGCATTCAAGCTGATAAACGTCTGAATAACTGTTTGGCACAGCAGCCTTCAAAGCACATTTTCGGCCAAGCTTTTTTCCTATGCGGTTAAACACCTGACTTGATTTCATGTGCTTCAATGTATGAAAATATAAACCAAGCTTTCCCATGCTCACTGCTTCCTTTTAAATCAGATATGATATACTCCGGGCAGATTGCAGATATTATGACAATCAAGCACAAGCTTGCCCCTGAGCTTATCCATATTCTCCTTGATTTCGTTATGCTTAACCATAATAACAACCAAATCAACGCTGTCAAGGAACTCGTCCAGACTATGGAACTGGTTGTCAACTACGTCCTTTTCAATG
>OMYD01000036.1:0-18179 GCA_900315195.1 uncultured Eubacteriales bacterium
CGTAGAGGGAATCCTCAGCGGCAATTTCCTGCGCGTGTCGCGCTTTGAGATTATCAATCTGAAAATGGTGCGCAAGTATGATTTCACCTTGGTCGGCACCCTTCGTATTGAATTTGAGGGCGGCATGGAAACCTGGGCGTCACGCCGCTATATTCCTCTTATCAGAAAAAGGATTTCGGGAGAGGAGGGGTACTTATGCTGAAAAAGACCGTAAAAAACGCCGTCATCGGTTTTTTGATAGGAATGGTTATAGGCAATGTCATAGCTATCCTTACGGGAACCTCAGATACCGGCGGAGTCACGTTCGCGTCCCAAAAGCTTCTCGATATTTCGGGCGGCAACGGCGTTGTCGCAATGCTGCTTCAAACCCTTTTCTCCGGCTTGTACGGAGCGGTCTGCTTTGCCGGAATGTCCCTCTATGAAGCGGAGCGGCTCTCTTTGGCGGCGGCTACGGCGCTTCACTGCGCTCTTATCGTTCTGCTGTTCATACCCATTTCGCTGCTGCTCGGCTGGGTAGGCAGCATTGTTGAGACCGTAATAATCGCCTCGATACAGATCGCAGCGTTCTTTATGATTTGGCTGATTTTGTGGACGATTTATAAAAAGCAGGTAAAAGAGCTTAACGAAATGCAGAAGCAATTTTCCGAAGAGGAAAACAAAGATAAATAAAAATCCCCGAAAGGAGACATCAAAATGAAAAAAATCACCAAAACAGCATTAGCAATCCTACTGTCGCTTTGCCTGTGTATCGGTATGGTACCGGCAGGTATGCTCAGCGCTGGAGCGGCAAATGGCGATTCGGAGCCTGTCGGCTTCAGCCCCGACAATTTCAAGGCGCAAATCAAAAAGGTCAGCATCGGCGCACCGATTACAGGCTTAGACGGCAAAAAGTATCTGCCTGTCGACGTTCATTTCTTTGCCGCCGAGAACCTCAGCGACAGCCAAGTCGTCCATTTTCTTGAGGGCTATCTCAAGGTGCAGCTCAAGGACGGCAAACTCGCCGAAAGCATCAGGGGGCTGGGTATGACGCTGATCGGCCCGGTGAAGCCCGACGTCACCCTCGACAGCAATATGTGGAACTGGGACTGGACTCCCTATGATACCGGCGGCGGGCAGGGCGTTATCAAGTACAACGTACCGCTGCTTGAGAACGGCGAAACCCAGACCGTCGAGAAAAGCGCGGCGACCGGCATGACCGAAGTCAACGGTGTCACGGTCGGCGATAAGATCACTCTGCAGAATGAAACGGTCGTCAATACGAACGGCTTTCCTGAGCAGATCGTGCAGGAGCTGTTCCCCGACGGTCCGAGCGTGTTCTCAGACCCTGTCACCTTCACCATTGAGGATCAGAGCAGTTATCCCAAGGAGATCACTGTACAGGACAAACCCATCGACTGCACCCATGAGAACAAAGAAACAAAAGCCGAGGTAATGAACGTCAGCGGTAAAGTTAATATCGACGGTAAGGATTCATTGACGGCGATAATAAAGGATACCGACGAATGCATTGATTGCCATGAAGAAACAGTCAAAAAGGTTTATCGGCTGAAGTTCAAAAACAGAATCCAAATGCAAAAGTACCTCTCCGGAGGATATGCCAAGTTGAGCAAAGGAAAAAAGGTTCACTTCAAAGGCAATTATGAAAAGGTAGAAAAAGTATACTGGAATAGAAAGTACATAAAAGTTTCAAAGACCTACTTTAAGAAAAAAGGCAGCGTTATCCTCGAATTCACCGATGAGTTTCTCGCGTCCGTCGAGAACGGCACGCATGAGCTGATAGTCTGCAACGGCGACGAATTCACGGCGATGACCGTCAAGGTGCAGAATCATGAAATGGTAGAGCTGGGCGCGTTCGATATTGACAGCAGCGGCTCCGATATCACTGTTGATGAGTATAATGCTCTTATGCAGGAATGCGAAGATAACGATATCGAAATAATTGACTGTGATCTTGACGAATTCTACGCGAACGGATTTATGGCGGACGCTGACGACAGCGAGGTCGCAATGAACCTTTCCGCCGATACTGTCCTCCGCTCGGGCAAAGCCGTCACTCCGCCCGCAGTTACTCTTACAAACGAGATGGGCGTCGAGTACGCCGAGGACGAGGACTACACCCTGACTTATTACCGTGTAGCAGAGGGCGCAGACGGTGAACTCACAGAAGTCGAAATAGCAAAAGAGGATATTAAAGACAGCGGAACCTATAATATTGTCGCGACTCCGACGCGCAACGGCGTGCTTTCGGGTGAAGCGCAGGCTAAGTTCGTTGTGATCGATCCGCTGCTCGGCGACGCCGACGGCGACGGTTTATTGACTATCAGCGATGTGACAGCCATTCAGCGGCATGTTTCCGAATATCAGAATGTTAATAACTTTGCCGCCGCCGATGTTGACGGCAACGGCAAGATCGAAATCGCCGACGCAACGCTTGTCCAAAGATTTTTGGCGGAATATTACGTTGAATACCCGGTCGGAGAGCGCTCGGCGTAACACATCCCTTAATAAAAGGAGATAATTTGATGTGTAAAAAGATAATATCCGTTTTGCTGAGTCTGACGCTTATAATGGGCGCTTTGATCATCGCGCCTTTGTCGGCTTCGGCTGAAACTACATATGAAAGCGGCGAATACAGCTATGTTATTGTGACAAAGGACGAAGTAACTACCGCCGAGATCACCGCTTATTCCGGCTCTGACGCCGCGCTGACTATCCCGGATACACTCGACGGCTATACTGTGGGCGCCATCCGTCGGGAGGCGTTCCGCAGAAAGGCTTTTCTGACCTCGGTTGTGATTCCCGATACGGTTACGTTTATCGCGGATTACTCTTTCGCGGATAACGCCAATCTTGAAAGCGTAACGCTGCCCGCTTATCTTGATGATTTGGCAAGAGCGTCCTTTAGTAGCTGTACCGCTCTTACCGAGATTACCCTGCCCGCGACGATCACCAAATGCTACGCCAATTCCGGTGGGTGGATGACCTTCCTCGGACCGTTCAACGGCTGCTCAAATTTGAGCACGGTCAATTTTGAAAGCGGTTTTACAACCATACCCGACTACTTCTTTGAGGGCTGCACCGGTATTACAGCCATGAATATTCCAGATACGGTAACGTCTGTGGGCTCATGCGCTTTTGAAAACTGCACCAACCTGACTGCGATCGACCTGCCCAATTCGGTGGAGAGCATCGGGACGAGAGCTTTTTCAGGCTGTACCGCGCTGACAAGCGTCGAGATCCCGACGCTGATAGAGAAGCTTGAGGACAACACCTTCTCAGGCTGTACGCAGCTTGAGTCCATCAGCTTTCCGCCCGACTGCGCGGAAATCGGAAGCTATGTCTTTCAGGACTGCAGCTCACTGTCATCGATCGATCTGTCCGGCATTTCAAAGCTCGGAACCTACGCGTTCAAAAACTGCACCTCGCTGACTTCGATCAATATCCCGGCTTCGCTCTGCGCGGACGGCAGCTCAGTCAGAGAATCCTTCAACGGCTGCTCAAATCTCAGCACCGTTACCTTTGACGAGGGGATCACCCGGATACCGCAGTATCTGTTCCAAAACTGCACGGGACTGACAAGCATAACGATCCCCGATACAGTGACCTCGATCGAGTCAAGCGCATTTTACGGCTGCACCAACCTTGCGGCTGTCAGCATGAGCGATTCGGTAAAGACTATCGGCTCAAGCGCGTTCTATAACTGCACGGCATTATCCAACCTCACGCTGTCCCCGGCGCTTGAGAGCTTAGGCGGCTCAGCCTTCGGCAAATGTACCTCGCTTGAGAGCGTTACCATTCCCTCAACGCTGACCGACGCCGGAGGCTCACAGTACGGCCCATTTACAAACTGCGCCAATCTGAATAACATCACCTTCGCTCAGGGCACCACCGCGATCGCTCCCTATCTGTTCGCTCACTGCACAGGTTTGACAAACGGGCTTGATATCCCGAGCAGCGTTACCTCTATCGGGAACGGCGCGTTTAAGGATTGTACTAATCTCGCCTCCGTCACTATTCCTTCCACCGTTGATACCATCGAAAGCAGCGCGTTCAACAATTGCGACGCTATAACAACTGTCACAATCCCCGACGCGGTCACTGCCTTGGGCAGCTACGCTTTCGCATACTGCGACTCGCTTGAAAGCGTCGATTTCGGCGAGGGCTTGCAGACGCTCAACGATCATGCATTCTATTACTGTACAAGCCTTGACAACATCACCTTCCCGGCAACACTGACGACTATCGGCGGAGAAGCGTTTTCCGGCTGCACCTCGCTTACATCCGTCACGGTAACCAAATCCCTTACGGATTCAGGCACCTCGGGAAGCGGTATTTTCAGCGGCTGCTCAAGCCTTGAAAACATATATTTTGAAAACGGCGTAACACAGATCCCCAACCGGTTCTTCTACTATTGCAGCGGTATCAAGAGCGTTACCCTGCCCAATACCGTTACATCAATCGGCGAATACGCGTTTTACCGCTGCGCAGACCTCGAGGAGATCGATATCCCCGCGTCTGTTACAAGCATCGGGAAAAACGCCTTTGAAGAATGCGCAAAGCTGAATAACGTCACTCTGCCGAGCGGAGTGACCGAAATCAAACCATACACCTTCTATAATTGTACCTCGCTCGATAACATCACGATCGAGGGGGCAGTCACTTCTATCGGCAACAGCGCGTTTGCGGGCTGCACAAGCCTAACGAGCTTTACGATCCCTTCAACGGTAACAACGCTGGGCAACAGCTCGTTCGGCGGCACCGCGCTGATAAGCGTAAACATTCCGGCAGCGCTGACTTCCGTAGGTCAATACGGTCCCTTCAGCGGCTGCAACAGCCTTGCCGAAGTCACCTTTGAGCAGGGTATTGCCGCGATACCAAACGGCCTTTTCAGAGGCTGCGGCGGTATTTCCGATATCGATATTCCGGATACGGTAACCTCTATCGGCGAATTTGCGTTCTACGGCTCGGGTATTTCATCCATTACCATTCCCGAGTCGGTTGAGAGCATAGGCCGCTACGCGTTTTATCACACCAAGCTCGAAACCGTTTCGATCCCCTCAAAGGTAAAGGCGATCAACGAGTACACCTTTGATTCCTCGGCGCTGACGAGTGTTTCGCTCTCCGAAGGGCTGGAAACCATAGGAACCAACGCGTTCGGTTCATGCCCTGATCTTGAAGCGATAACCATTCCGGCAAGCGTGACCAAAATCGGCGGCAGCGCGTTTGTGAACTGCGCGTCGCTTGAAACAGTCACTTTCAACGAAGGACTCATCGAGATCGGGGGCTACGCGTTTAGCGGCTGTTCATCTTTAGAGGAAGTCACGCTGCCAAAAAGCCTGTCAAAGCTCGAATCCTGCGTGTTCAGGAACTGCACTTCCCTGACCGATGTGTTTATCCCGAAGTCGCTGACAACAGTGGGCAGTTACGGCGCGTTCTGCGGCTGTTCGAGCCTTGCTGACGTTACTTTTGAACAGGGTATCACCGCGATCCCGGATAATCTGTTCTACGAGAGCGGCTTGACTCAGATCACCGTTCCCGATACCGTTACATCTATCGGAAAATACGCTTTCTATAACTGCGAATCGCTCGAAGCTGCGGACATGTCCTCGGCGCCGGTCACAAGCATAGGCGCCAATGCCTTTGAAAAATGCTATATTCTCTCCGGCGTTACACTGCCGTCTACGCTCGAAAGTCTGGGCAGCATGGCGTTCAGCCGCTGTAACGCGCTTGAAACTATCGAGATCCCCGCGTCGCTGACGTCCGCCGGCGGTTCTGTTTACGGTCCCTTCTATGACGCCCAGGGACTTGTTTCCGTTACCATTGAGGAAGGCGCCGACGAAATTGCGCCGTACCTCTTCTCGCGCTGCTACGCGCTCGAGTCGATCACCGTTCCCGACGGCGTAACAAAAATCGGCGATTACGCGTTCAATCAGTGCGGCATCAAGAGCATCACGCTCCCCGATTCTTTGATGACTATTGAGCGTGACGCGTTCTACAACAGCGGACTCGAGAGCATTACGCTTCCGGATACCGTGACCGAGATAGGATACTATTCCTTCGGCAAATGTTCCTCGCTGACCCATGCCGACATCGGCTCCGGCGTGACCACTCTCGACAGCGATACATTCAGGGATTGCTCAAACCTTGAAACCTTTATTTGTACCTCCGACGACCTCACATTCAATCAGTACACATTCTGCGGCGACAGCAAAGTTACCTTCTACGGAAAGCACAGCGCGGAAAACTACATAAACAGCGCGAAGAAAGGTTATAACCGCCCATTCATCGGCACCGATGAGCACGACACCATGACGTGGAGCTGGGACGGCTATTCGGCGGCGACGCTTACGATCTCGTGTGAGGGATGCGACATTGAGGATCAGACTCTCGAAGCGGTCATCACCTCTGAAATCACCACGCCGCCGACCTGCACCGAGGACGGCGTGCGCACCTACAACGCGACCGCGACGGTTATAAAAGGCGTTTCTTATACCGACCAAAAGACGGAGGTTATCCCGGCAACGGGACACCGTTACGGCGCACCCGAATGGACATGGAACGGTTACGGCACCGCCTGCGCGAGCTTTACCTGCGCTGAGGGCGACGACACTCAAAACGTCAACGCGGTGATAACAAGCGAGATCACCACTCCTGCGACCTGCACGACCGACGGCGTCCGCACTTACACGGCGACGGTCGAATTTGAGGGTAAAACCTATACAAATCAAAAGGAGGAAGTTATTTCAGCTCCGGGGCATGATGAGGAGATCGTACCCGGAACGCCGGCGACCTACACGAGCACCGGTCTGACCGACGGCGTTCGCTGCAAGGTGTGCAATGAGTGGCTTGTTGAGCCGCAGGTTATCCCCATGCTCGTTTCCGATTATGTTATAGGCGACGCAAACCGCGACGGAAAAATCACCGTGCGCGATCTAACGGCTATTCAGCGCCACATCTCCGAATTTAATCTGTTTGACGCTGAGCAGGTTTATCTTTCGGACATAAACCAAGACGGCGTTGTAAACATCGACGACGCAACGCTTATTCAAAGATTCCTTGCGGAATACGAAGTGCCTTATCCCATAGGATAATAATAGTTACATACCGCGAAAAACCGCCCCGCCAGTTCAAAGCTGACGGGGCGGCAAGTTTTTATCGGGTTGTATCAGAAGTAAATGCCGGGGCAGAGGACTATCGCGTCAAACACGAGTACCGCCGCCGATACTATCCATAGCACGATTTTTTTCTCGGCGCAGGGCGAGAAGTAATAAACATTCTGCTTTCTCGGCTTTACCATGTGGGCGGTGAACATATAGCCCCAGAAGAAGCCTATCATTCCGAAAACGTTGATGATCGGACTGATGACAAGAAACGCCTGGATATCGTCCTTCGCTATCGGGCTGTTCAGCTCAACAAGCGTAAACGCAACGGCGTTAAAGAGGTACGGGAACAGATAAATCGCCGAGGCAACTCTGTTTCTCTCTTTTTTATCGTTGTTGTCGCTGATAAAATGGAACGCCTGTCTGTATGCGATAAAAAATACAAACAATATACCAAGCGAACCGACCATAAGCAATCCCACGCGAAGAACATTGCTGCCGTCAAAGCGCTGCAGCACCTTTGCCCAGTCGCCGAGCTGAGCGTCGGGGTCGGGAGAATACAGAATACCGTCGCGCAGGAAGTAGCCGAAGCTCATGCTGTAATGCATTATCGTAGTCATCAGAACGAGCGGTCTGCTCAGCGGACCGAGCCTGAACTTTTTGAGGACGATCAGCAGGATAGTTCCGATAACTATATTCATCAGCGCCGCGCTGCCCTCATACATCACCTTCCAGATGAAGGAGTTTAAGTCGGCGGTAGGGTTAACTTGTGTCTGCCGAGCCGAACGCAAGCCACGTCGGCTGAGCGCCTCCTATTATCTGAGTGATAAGGTGAGTTGCCTCATGCACGGGCGCCGTAAGGTTCATCGCTATTATGCCCAGCGCCAAACAGTTAAGTATTAAAAAAACTCTGCTTTTTTTGTTTTTCATGGTATGCCCCTCGGGTTATTTGCGGTTGTAAATCGTATCGCTGCCGAAGGAGTCCTTGATATTCAGAGTGTCGCCGTCAAGCTCGTAATCCAGCTCCACAGCGGGCGAGCCCTCGTAGGTAATGCTCAGAACAGCGCCGTCTGCGGTGTAGGTAAATTTCATTATCTGACCGAAGGCGTCATATGTACCGGTTCCGTTCGCGTTGAAGGTGTAAACAAAGCCGCCTTCCTCATATTCCCAGGTCCCTATGATTTTTTCATCAACAGCGCCTGTTTTAAGCTCGCCGCCGTTTGTGTCGTCAGCCTCAGCTGTGGCAGGCGCGGCTGTTTCGGGTGCTTTTGTTGTTTCGGGTGCTTTTGTGGTTTCGGCTGCGGCAGAAGATTCCGCTTTTGAAGACCCGGCGCTGCTGCTGCTCTTTTCTCCGCACGCGGACAGCGAAGCGGCGATCATTACCGCGCATACAGGCGCCAGTATTTTAAATAATACGGATTTCATAAATTCCCTCACATTCCCGCCCGAAAGCTTTTGCCGGGCGATTTTTTTCTGTATAAGAAACTGCTTTGTTTTGACCCCGCCGTTCCACAGGCGCTTCCGTTTAAAACGAAGCTTTCAAAAGGCGGGGTCGGGTGCAGCGTCACGCTGCTTTTTTATTTTTTGTCGTTTTTGCCGGTTCCCGCAATTACAATTGAAAGGATAGCCATAAGGCAGCCGCCTGCAAATACCGCTATCCAGCTTATATTCCACGCGTTGCCGACAAATCCCCATATTACCATGACCGCTGCGGAAATAATGGCGATAATCGGATACAACAAACCTAACATTTTCGTGTTCATAAACACCCTCCTTCCTTTTACTTTTTTGTCGAAATAATTATACAATATTAACTTTTTTGCTTCAATAGTTTTGGAACAAGCGGTAGCAAATTAGGTTTGAGCGGTTTTGCTACCTGCTTTATTAAGCTATATAGTCAAACAATGAAGAATACTGAATCAAATTAACCTAACTTTCAGTTCGCAACTTGTTATAGCAATTTGTAAAAAATTTTCATTTTGAGAGTTTTGGCAAAAATAATTCTCTGGACTTTCACAGCAACCTGTGGTATGTTGTTGTGCTTGGAAAGGAGGCACAGACAATGACCACACTCGAAAATCTCTACTATGCTAACATAGCTCCGCATGAATATGAAGTGGTGCGCGACAGTGAGTATGACATTATTGCAAAGCTGTTGATTCGCCATGAGCAGGAATTATCCGCAACGCTGACGGAGCAGCAAAATGATATTCTCCAAAAAATCAAAGACAACCACACAGAGCTTATGAACCTCGGAGAACGCGACGCGTTTCGTCGGGGTTTCTCTTTGGCTGTCAGGCTAATGGTTGAAGCAATACTCTCGCACCTGCGGCAACACAATCGTCATCCAATACACATTTCAGTTAGATAAAAACTAAACAGAAAAATACCCTGAAGGCAGTTTAAAGCCTTCAGGGTATCACAGCCACCTAATTTTCCGTTAAGAATATCACGGAAATAGTCGGGCGTTGTTTTTTGCTTTAAAACTGTATTGACTTTTGTTTTGAGCTATGAAATTATTTTAACTAAATTTATTTGAAAGGGTAGAGATCAGTGAATCATCTCGGTACAAAAACACTTGAAACCAAACGCCTGATATTAAGAAAAACAATTGAAAGTGACGCGGAGCCTATGTTTAAAAATTGGGCAAGCGACTCCAGGGTTACAAAATTCATGACTTGGTATCCTTACGAAACCGCACAGCAACTGCATGATACATACCATCAATACCTGCTTGAAGGCCAGAAAAACAATAATTTCTACGACTGGAAAATCGTTTTGAAGGAAACCAACGAACCAATCGGATCAATTGGTGTAGTGAATTCTCGTGATGATATTGAATCGGTAGAAATCGGCTACTGCTTGGGATATAATTGGTGGCACTTAGGTATTATGACCGAGGCGTTCACTGAGGTAATCCGCTTTTTTTGAAGAAGTCGGCATAAACCGTATAGAAGCAAAGCATGATCCCAGGAACCCGCATTCAGGTGATGTTATGAAGTAATGCGGCCTTCAATTTGAAGGTAGGCGCCGTCAGGCAAGTAAGAATATTCAGGGAATTTGCGATGTAATGATGTATGCTATACTAAAAGAAGATTATAAGAATATTGTTAAATAATTAACAGGTGAGGGAAATGGGTTTTTTTAACCCAAGCAATTATTAATCAAACAAACAGAGCTTTATGGGAAGTCTGGAATGTAATAGATTGTGTCCCTGAGAATTTATGGAGCCGTGAATACTGCGAAATGGCGCTTTACAAGCACATATATCACATGCTGCATTCGCTTGATTTATGGTTTATCAATCCTAATGATAAATCATTTCAGCAACCCTGTATTCACATACCGAATTTGAATAACCTTGACGTCAAGACTGACAGATATATTTCAAAAACTGAGATTAAAGAATACTACGACGCAATCAAAAATAAGATTACAGCTTATACAAATTCTTTGGACGATACTCGGCTCATTGAGAAGCCTGCAGATTGCCAATACTGCAAATTTGAATCGATACTGGGACAGTTCAGACATCTGCACACACACATGGGAATGCTAATGAGATTTATTATAGAAGCTACAGGACAGTGGCCGACAGTACTTGGATTAGAACGTCCGATTCCTAAGGGTAACGACTATAATAAGTTCTGTTAAAAAAATGGATTGCAGCAAAGTACAGATGCGCCGTTAATGAAGTTATATGATAAACCAATACTTTCCAAAGGCGCGCTGGATTAAACGTCAAGCTTCTTCCCTGAATTATACAAAATATTCATTTTGTATAATAATTCCAATATAGAATTATCCCTCTCTCTTTTTATGATATACTGAAAAAAATTAATATCTGAATAGGATGTTTTAATATGGCAGTACGTTTTCAGTATGAATCTTTTCCGATTTTAAAAGAATATTTATTTTATCAGCAGACAATCCGTCAAAAATCTCCGAAAACCGTTGACGAGTATTTTCTTGATCTGCGCACGTTCTTTCGGTTTATGAAACAATACCGCAGATTCGTTCCGGCTGACGCTGAATTTGATGAAATTAAAATTGATGATATCGATTTAGATTTCCTTAAATCAATTGACCTCAACGACGCTTATGAATACATGAACTTTTTACAGCGTGAACGAAATAACAGCGCCTCTTCCCGAGCCAGAAAATGCTCCAGCTTAAAGGGCTTTTTTAAGTATATAAGTAAGAAAAAGCATTACCTTGAAAAAGATCCTATTGAGGAGCTTGAAATTCCAAAAAAGAAAAAAGCGCTTCCTAAATACCTCACATTAGAACAAAGCATCGAACTTCTTAACGCTGTTGAGGGTGATAATCGAGAACGCGACTATGCTATAATAACTCTCTTTCTCAATTGCGGTCTGCGTGTTTCGGAAATGTCAGGGCTGAATTACACAGATATTCGCAATGACAACACTATTCGTGTTCTGGGAAAAGGAAATAAAGAGCGGATCATTTACCTTAATTCAGCATGTATAAACGCTATAAACGATTATATGCGCGTTCGCCCTGTTGATGATGTTAAGGATAAAACGGCTCTTTTTATCAGCCGCAATCATCGCAGAATGTCTGTAAAGACCATTCAGGCTATGGTGTATAAGTATCTTGAAAAAATCGGTCTCAGCGCTCAGGGCTATTCATGCCATAAGCTTCGTCATACAGCCGCGACATTAATGTATCAGCATGGCGGAGTTGATGTTCGTGTATTAAAAGAAGTTCTTGGGCATGAGAACCTTGGCACTACCGAAATCTATACTCATTTAAGCAGTGAGCAGATGAAAAAAGCAGCTGACTCTAATCCTCTTGCTAATGTAAACAAAAAGACAGGTCATTAAGAGCCTGTCTTTTCCTTTTCCTTTTCCTTTTCCTTTTCCTATTCGTTTTCAATTACCACTACCCCGCCAATATCCGTAAGCGGTTCAGACGGGCATATTATTTCTATATTAGAATTATGCGTTTTACAAAAAGTCTTTATTTTTTCGTAATCCGGATGCTGTGATACATCCCCGAAAAAATAAGTCTTTCCGTTGTCTGTAAAACCCGCGCCGCCGATAAAACCGTAGTCAAAGCCTTCTAAGCGAATATTTCCGGCAGAAATCAAGAGCACATCTGCCCAATGGCTTTTCAGTGCTTTTTCAATGGACTTGTCCGCGGTTATTGCGGCGTTTTCACTGATAATCAGCGTTGAACAGCGTGTGTAGCCTTGATTAACATTGACGGTTTCAATTCGATTATCTTTGCAGAAGTCAAGCACAACATCATCAACCGCGCTCAGCTTTCCGTACAGACGGTTGCCAAAGAAAAGGCAGTTGAGCGAAATATTTTCAGGATAGCTCTTCCCTATTGTTTTTCGGCAGTCTTTCAGTGAGAATAAAACATTTTGTATTTTTAGTAACTGCATATCGGCGTGACGCCGCTCAGGTTTATGAAACACTTTAATATTCTTTGTAGGAATTATTTTGTATCCAAGTTCTGATAATTCATCACAAAAGTACGGATATAAATCACTCATAAATAAAGTTTTCATCAGCTTATAGCCTCAAAAGCCTCACGGATATTCTTCACTCCGATAAGCTCAGCTTCTTTGCATGAGACACCTTTAAGGTTATGATATGGCAGGATAATCTTGTCAAAGCCAAGGCGAACTGCTTCATTGATACGCATTTGAGCCTGCGATACAGCTCTTATCTCACCCGCAAGTCCGATTTCACCGAACACAACGGCTTTTTCGTCAATCGGAGTGTCCTTTAAGCTGCTGATAAGCGCCATAGCGATAGACAAATCAATCGCTGGCTCGTCCACTCTCAGGCCGCCTACTATGTTTATATATGTATCATTATTTGAGAAATAGTATCCCGCTCGTTTTTCAAGCACCGCAAGCAGCATTGATAGACGGTTGTAGTCAAAGCCCGTCGCCATTCTTCTTGCGTTTCCGTATCCGCTTTGTGTAGCTAGTCCCTGAGTTTCCGCGAGAATCGGGCGCGAGCCTTCGATTGTACAGGTTACGCATGTTCCCGAAACATTTGTAGGTCTGCCTGAAAGCAGCATAACCGAGGGATTATCAACTTCCTTGAGTCCCTTATCGGTCATTTCAAAAACGCCGATTTCATTTGTTGAACCGTAACGGTTTTTTACCGCTCGCAGAATTCGGCAAGCCATCTGCTTATCACCCTCAAAATGAAGCACAGTATCGACTATATGCTCAAGCACCTTAGGGCCGGCTATAGAACCTTCCTTATTAACATGACCGACAACGAACATCGGAATATCGAGCCCTTTTGCGGTCCGCATGAGCATATTGGTGCACTCGCGAACCTGAGTTACGCTGCCGGGCGATGAGCTTAATTCGGTTAGATTCATTGTTTGTATAGAATCGATCATAACCAAATCGGGTTTGGTGTTTTTTATTTGTTCGCACACAACCTCAACATCGGTTTCGGTCATGACAAACAAATTCGGCGAAGTAACTCTCAGCCGAATGGCTCTGAGTTTAAGCTGTCTTTTGCTTTCCTCACCCGATACATACAGGATTTTGAGGTTGTCGCCCATATATTGACAGATTTGCATCAGCACGGTCGATTTTCCGATTCCGGGGTCGCCGCCGAGTAGAATAAGGCTTCCCTTTACTATGCCTCCGCCCAAAACGCGGTTAAGCTCCTTGCAGCCCGTGTCATAGCGGTGCTCATCCTCGGTTGAGATTTCATTTATTGAAAACGGTTTTGCGTATGAACTGAGAGAGCGGCTTTTTGCCGCGGGAGCAGCTTTTGAGGTATCCTTTATTTCTTCATTCATTGTATTCCATTCGCCGCAGGACGGGCATTTTCCGTACCATTTAGGTGATTCATAGCCGCATTCCGAACAGATGTATACGCTTTTTATTTTTGCCAAATTTCCACTTCCTTAGTTTCCGTGATAATAATCCAATAAACCGGCAGTTACCGCAAGGGCCATCTTTTTTTGATAGTTTTTGTCAAGCAGCAGCTTTCGCTCTTTCTGATTTGATAAAAAACCGCATTCTACAATTACCGCAGGGTTTTTGGTGTTTTTTAAAAGATATATTTCTTTTCCCGCTGCCTTACATTCCCGATCGTTATCAGGCTGAATCATTGACACAACAGAATTCCTCATGCACTCGGCAAGACGCAGACTGTTATCGTTATTTGGAGAGTAAAAAACCTGAGCGCCATGTGAAGAAGCGTTGGAAAACTTGTTTTGATGTATACTGATAATTACATTTTCCGTAGAGGCGTTGTACATATCAAGCCTCATTTTCATATCGTTGTATTTGCGTTGCTTTACGTCTTTTCCATCGCTTGTAAGCGCGTCATCGGAGTTTCGCGTCATACTTACATCAAAGCCGAAAAGCTTGAGCAAATCCGCGGTATCTTTTGATATATCAAGGTTTATGTCCTTTTCAAGAACATCTCCGACCACAGCGCCGCCATCCTCACCGCCATGCCCCGCGTCAATAATAAGATTCGGCTTTTTCTCCTGAACCTCGGCGGAGGTATTTAACGTTATCTTTTCGGTTGATTTTACCATAAGTATTACAAATAACGCTACGCACAGCATAATTGCCGCAACAGAGAATAGTTTTTTTCGGTTCATAGCAAACACCTCTGTCAAAGGAATATGCTTGCAACTGTATTTATTATACATCAATTAAATGTTGTTGGCAACAAAAATGAAATATCTCTTGTAGTTAACATTTTAAAGTGCTATAATATTTCAGAAATGTTTTAAGGAGTTGTTAGTATGAAAAAACCCGGCAGAAATGATGAATGCTGGTGTGGAAGCGGTAAAAAATATAAAAAATGCCACATTGATTTTGACGAGAGAATTGAAGAAATTGAAGGTGAGGGCCATATTGTTCCCGACCATACAATTATTAAAACACCCGCTCAGATTGAAAAAATAAAAGAGAGCGCAAAAATCAACATAGCGGTTCTCGATTATGTTGCCGAGCATATTAAAGCGGGAATTTCAACAGCTGAAATAGACCGCTGGGTAAATGAAATCACGACAAAAATGGGCGGTATCCCCGCTCCCCTCAATTATGAGGGCTTTCCCAAAAGCGTGTGTACTTCTCTTAACAACGAGGTCTGCCACGGTATTCCCTCAGAGGATATCATTCTTAAAGACGGCGATATTATTAATGTTGATGTATCCACTAACCTTAACGGCTACTATTCAGATTCATCAAGAATGTTCTGTATCGGTGAGGTGAGCGAGGATAAAAAGCGTCTTCTCGAGGTCGCAAAGCAGGCGCTTGACGAAGGCTTGAAGGAGGTTAAACCCTGGGGCTTTCTCGGGGATATGGCCCAGGCAATCAATGATTATGTAAAAGCAAACGGTTACTCGGTTGTCAGAGAGGTCGGAGGTCACGGAATCGGTTTGGAATTTCACGAGGATCCGTGGGTCAGCTATGTCACCGAAAAAGGCACCGAAATGCTTATGGTACCCGGTTTGTGCTTTACAATTGAGCCGATGATAAACATGGGTAAACCGGATATCTTTACCGATGAGGAAAACCGCTGGACTATTTACACAAAAGACGGTCAGCCTTCCGCTCAATGGGAAATCCAGGTGCTTGTTACCGAGGACGGTTACGAAATAATCAGCTATTAATATCAAAAATGTCGGGACAGATTGCTATGATCTGTCCCGATTATTGTATTAGTCCGTATTTGGTTTTTATTCTTTCAAGCTTTTCCTGCATGGGGTCGGCAATAAAGAACAGAAATACCACGGTTGAAAAAGCGTGAATAATATCAAAGGGAAGCCCCTGGATGTAAAAAGCGAGAATGGTTTCGCGGTTGAGCTGGGAACGCGACAGCGCCCATGATGAAAAGTTCATTATTCCGCCGTATATAATTATGGTAATTATAAAGCCGAATACGCAAAGAGCTCCCCTATTACGCGATAACAAGCCTTTTTGAAACAGCACACCGGCAAGGAAACCTATTATACCCGCGGCGAACATTTGCCACGGCGTCCATGCTCCCTGTCCGAAATAGATATTTGAAACAAGCATACTTACGGCGCCAACAATAAAACCTGTTTCACCGCCTAAAGCAATACCGCTGATAATTACAAGCGCCAGCACGGGCTTTATCTGCGGAAGCGCCGCGAACGCCGAGCGCCCCGCGACCGTAAGCGCGCACAAAACGGCAATAAGTATAAGCTCGCGAGCCTGAGGTTTTCTTCCTTCAAAAACAAGAAAGAACGGTACCATACATTCCAGCAATACAAGCAGCGAAATGAACAGATACTTTTGATCGTACAGATATACGTTTCCTATGTAAATGGTAACTGGGATCATAAGCAAAATCATAATTGCTGCCGCAATTGTGCGTTTGGAAAGCTTCTTTTTTACAAATACATCCTTTGATTTTTCGGATAATGAGCTCAGAGCGAGCATTAACATCAAAACAGGCACGGCTATAAAGGTAAAATTTGCCCAAATCGGAAGCGATTCAGATGATAAAAACGGCAGCAAATTAAGGTTTTCAATAATACCGAAAACCAAAAGCAGTGCGCCGCTGATTCCAAGCAGCTTTTTCCAAAGAGGAAGCTGCTTTTTTTGTTTTACAACTTCAAACTCAGGTAACTTGGCGGGCGGCAATTGTTTTTCATTATCATCCTGATTTCGTTTTCCGGTGCAACAGTATATAACGTCCTCAGCGGTAATAGCGTCCTGAATTATTCCGCGTGACATACGCGACGCAGCGGTAACATAAAAGCTGTTATTATTAAAAAAAGCTCGCGGTGTGTCATTTGCGACAACTTCTCCGTTAAACATCAGAGCGCAGCGATGAGCGTATTTCGCGCAGAACTCCAAATCATGGCTAACCATCACTACAGCGGTTCCGTTAGCTGTAAGCCTGCTAATTATTTTCGCGAAGATTTCCTTAAACGCCGCGTCAAGACCCTTTGTAGGCTCGTCCAACAGCAGTATTTTGGGCTTTAGCAGCAGAAGCTTTGCAAGAGCTGTTTTTTGCATTTCACCGCCTGAGAGGTCAAACGGGTGCCTGGACATCAGCTTTTCAAGTCCGCATAACGCCACAGTTTCACCGATTGTTTTGTCACGTTCCGCCTTTGAAAGCTTAGTGCCTTCAAACACCTCGTTTAAGGTTTCAATAACGGTTTTCCCGTTCAAAAGGGTTTGAGGATTCTGCGGAAGTGTTAAACATAATTCTCTATTAGAATTATTACTTCCTTTATACGGTTTATTGTTTCCGTTTATAAGTGAAAAGAGTGTGCTTTTCCCGGTTCCGTTTCCTCCTAAAATGCACAGGAACTCGCCAAAGCGAGCCTGCAGACTCAATCCTCGGATAATATCGGGTGAGTTCTTTTCATATCTGAACCAAATGTTTTTTAATTGAATCGCTGTATCGCCGCATTGTGGTATTTTTTCTTCATAAAGCAAATGCAGCTTGTGATTATTTGAATATTCTTCAAGCCAAGCTTTCCCGTTAGTAATTGTTACAGGGCATTTGCTCTCTCCTGTTGTTACCGCCTCCCAAATACGCATTGGCGCAGGCAATGATAAAAAGCATTCACTGTTAGCTTTTTTTAAATTGATTCCTGTATTTTCAGGTGTATCGTCCGAAATCAATCTTCCGTTTTCAAGGACAAGCACCTTATCGCTTATGGGAATAATATCATCCAGTCTGTGCTCGGTAATAATAACGGTTGTTCCAAGCTCACGGTTGATTTTTTGCAGACATGACAGAAACTCGGCTGCTGCTATCGGATCAAGCTGAGAGGTAGGCTCGTCAAACAAAAGCAACTCTGGCTGCATTACCATAACGGAAGCCAAATTCAGAAGCTGCTTCTGACCGCCTGACAGCTGAGAAACTTCACTGTCAAATACTGACTGCAAGCCGAAAAATGACGCTGTTTCAGCAACCCGTCTGTTTATTTCATTGTTTGGCAAGCCTAAACTTTCAAGTCCAAAAGCCAGCTCATGCCATAGTAGCAGCCGACCGCGATAAGGTCGTTGACCGTGGTGATCAGGGGTCCTGATGCTACCGCAGGGTCGATATTGATCTTCTTGAAGAAGAG
>OMYD01000036.1:18191-20581 GCA_900315195.1 uncultured Eubacteriales bacterium
GTTTTTTACGCCGTGAGGAGCAAGAGCGGGCTTTAACTGTCTGAGCAGCGTGCTTTTGCCGCTTCCGGATAGTCCGCAGAGTGTAACAAAAGCTCCCTGTGGTATGGAAAAGCTAATATCATTTAGCACATCTGTACCTGTTTCGGGATACCGAAAGCTTAGATTTTTGACTGTAACCGCTTCCAACGCAAGCCCTCCCTTCCGTTAATTATTATCGGAATACTACATAATACAAAAAGCATTAAATATAACAGAATGCTGAATATATCGTCAAAGTTACCCTTAAATGACGGAAAGTAGCGATATTTTATTCTACCGAACGCAATAATCAAAATCATTCCGATAATTTCCGATGACATTATAACCAGAGTTAAGGCGTCAGCGCGATTGAATCGAAACCGTGAATACGCGGTTCTGCCTTTTAAGCCGTAGCCTCTCCCCTTCATTGAATCGGCTGTTTCCAGAGCATTCTCCATTGACCAGCTGACCATTATTGAAAACACCCTCGTAACCGCCTTTATTCGCCCTATGAGCGATTTTTTGCTGAAAGAGGCAATTTGCCTTTGGGATTGTCTTGTAAGCTTAAATTGAGCTGTAAAGTGCGGAATAAAGCGCAGCGCCATAGAAAGCACCAATCCCAGAGCAGGCGCGATTCTGCCGAAAAGATAAATCAGCTTATCGGAAGTCATAACCCTGTTAAAAGCATGAAACCAAAGTGCTACCGCGCACACCAGCGCAGCGGCGGCAAATCCGTAGATAATTGACTCGAGAGTAAGCGGGTTATCCCACGGCAAATAGCAGATAATTGTTTTGCCCCTATGATTAAAGAGCGGATTAATAATTATTAACATCAGAGCGGTCGGAAGCAAAAACCTCAAGCTGAAAAGGACTGCCTTTTTTCCGCTGAGAATCACCGCGTTTGCAAAAGCTCCGAATAAAGAGAATATCAGACAGATAGGGTGCATATAAAACATTGAAAATAAAATTACCGCCGCAAAAAAAACAAGGTTTGTAATCGGGTGCATTTTTGAAAAAGTGTCTTTCATATCAATCCTTATAACTTACGTTTCCTCCGCCGATGTCATAACCAAGATTGCAGGTATACATCCACTCAATTATATCTCCGCTTTTTACGTCATAGCGAGAGCATCCGTAGTTTGGAAATTTTCCGTTGACGCGGTACATCCAACCTGAATTCGCTCCGGCTGAAAACTCAAAAATGTTGCCGATGCCTTCAATGTATGCTGAATTATATACAGGCGTAATTGTATATTCCATGTGAATATCGTTATTCTTGCAAACACGTTTAAGAATGTCAAAAACAGTATCGCCGTTCTTGATTGTAACTGTCTTTTTCTTTAGAATCCACCCGTCTGAAGGTACAAGCTCACGGTCGTCCTCGTCAAGCTTATCCATATTGTTCAGAAGCGTGGCGCATGAAATCAAAATAGTACACCGTTTTTTTACGGCTTTGAAAGGCTTTGTTTCCGCGGGTTTAGTCGGCTCCGACGAAGGCTCATGCACCTTAGCGGCAGGTTCCGTTGTTTTTATTTCGGATTCAGGCTTTCCGTAGGAAATCGGTTTTTGTGTCGGAGCGGTTGTCTGCGCGGTCGCAACTATAGAAGGCGCTGTTGAATCCGTTAAAGGTTTTGTACCGGTTTCGTCAGATGACTTCGTTACTGAAACGGTTGAGTCAGTACTCACTTCAGAATTAAAATATGTTTCGTTTGTTTGATTGTTATCCGAAACATCGGAAACTTCTAAAGCATTCTGCGCTGAAACCGCTTTTTTTGCTTCTTCTACGCTTCCTCCGCACAAAAAAGCGAACAAAAGAACTGCCGAGACCAGAACGACTCCGATAATAATGAGTTTATATTTTTTGACAAATTCTTTCATGTAATTTCCTTACCGCGCCAATCGCTGCTGATACTTTGTAACATCGCCGATATCAATTTTTCCGTTTATATTGATATCAGCCCTCTTTTTTTGAGCGGTTGAAAAATCAACAGCAAACTCGGCAACATATCTTTGAATAACAGTTACATCATTAATGCTCTCAATGCCGTCATTGTCGAAATCCAACACATCATAATTTGAAATATCTGTCATATCATAAAGAGCAGTTTTTCCCTGAGTAAAACGTTCGCATGATGTCAGAGCGTAAAATGCCTGCTCTGTAGACATTTGATTGTATTCTCCGTTAAGCGTATGAGAAAACCCGTTTGATACAGAATAGCGCATCAAACCTCCGAGAATACCTGAAAACCGCTCATCTGTTTCAACATCTATTCCAATAGTTGCCGCGGCGACAATAAGCTGCGCGCAGCTTTCGGGGCTTAAATTGTCTGTGGAGTTTATATTTGAAATCCATAGCATCGCGTTATCTACAG
>OMYD01000117.1 GCA_900315195.1 uncultured Eubacteriales bacterium
ATCGTAGCAGGCGCTCCCGCTGACATCTTCGGCACAGCTTGGGATGCTGCAAACGAAGACAACACAATGACAAAGGCCGACGACGGCACTTTCACCAAGGAATACACTGTTGATAAGGCATTTGACGCAGTTCAGCTCAAGACCGTTAAGAACGGCGCAGAGTGGATCGGCGACAAGACCGGCAACAACGTGACCTTTAACCTCACAGGTGCAGGCACATTTACAGTAGTTTACGATCCCGAAGAAAACTACACCTATGTAACAGGCGACATCGTTGAGGAAATCACTACATTCGAGTATGAGGCGGTATACGCAGCAGGAAACGGCGAAGGCAAATGGCTCAACGGCATGGCATGGTCTCCCGACGCTGCGGCTAACAAGATGACTGAGGTTGCAGAGGATGTATGGGAAATCAAGTTTGAGGATGTTCCCGACGGCTTTGAGCGTCAGATCAAGTTCACGATCGACGGCGCATGGACCCACAACTTCGGCGGCGCATTCGTTGAGAGCGGCGAAGAAACAGACGCAGCTTACAACGGCGACAACATCACCTTCGATACAGAAGACATCTGCACCATTACAGCAAGACTTGACCTGAGAAACTTTGACTTTGCTACTAAGGAAGGCGCAAAGTTCACAATTACAGTTGATTACGGCGAATAACGGCTAAATCAATTAAACCTACAGATAGAGGCGGAGAAATTCCGCCTCTATTTTTTTAAAAATTTGTAATATCTTCACTTGATAGAATCAAATATATATGGTACAATTAATAAATATAGAAATATATTACGCAATGAAAACATCAGGTGAATATGAAAAAAATAAATGAATTTTTAAAGGGACATAAAAACGCAGTGGTTGTAGCCTGCGTGGTTTTGATCGCTGTTTTGCTTGTAGTTAACAGCATAATCGCGAATAACTTGCTTTCACCCTCTGACGACGGCATCAATAAAATCTCCGCTACCAACCCCAGATACAAAGAAATAATGGAAAACGGGGCAAGCGCGCTTGATCAGGACCCGAATCCATTGACGGAAAGCACCACCTCGAACTCAACTCCCGCCACAAAGGCGGAAACTACGGCGCCGGAGTCTTCAGCCTCAACCGAAGGCACTACCGGAGAAACCGGCTCCACGGGTACTTCGGGTTCTATTCCGTTTGCGACCGCTATCGCTCCGGCGTATCCTGCCGACTACAGCGAGCAGTGGAATTTGGGGTATCTTATCGCTATTGACAACCCCGACACTACATACAGATGCTCAAAGGTCACCCTGAGCGACGCCGACCGCGACCTGCTCGAAAGGCTTTGCATGGGCGAGTTCGGCTCGGGCGGCTTTATAGGAGCAAGCCTTATCGCTCAGGCGGTAAAGGACGCTATGTGCTTTGACGGTTACACCAGCGTTGCCGACGTTATCCGCGAATGTCATTACACAGGCAGCACAAGCATAGGTACTAACAGCGAATGCAGACAGGCCGTCAGGTACATATTCGACGATAACCGCGACGCGGTTCAGCACCGCATTATGTATATGTACAACCCTTATATGGTTCAGAGCGCGTTCCACGAAAGCCAGAATTTTATTTTGTCTTACGCGGGAGTACGCTTCTTTGACCGCTGGGGATATTAATAGTTTTTAGCGGCCGCGCTTCATATGGAGTGTGGCCTCTTTTGGTATTGCGGATAGGGGGTATTTAATGAAAATCAGGATTTTATGTGTTTTGTTTTCTGTTCTTACCCTCGTTTTGTGCGCGTGCGGCGGAAAATCCGGAAGCAGCCAAGCCTCCGCCTCGCCCGACAGCGCTTCAAAAGCCTCGCCCGATACTCCGTCGACCCCCGACGAGTCCGCTACGGAGCATTATCTCGACCAAAGCGCCGCCGCCGAAAAAAAGGTTGAGCTGCTTGCATCAAAGCCGCTTAACGGCAAAAGCAAAAAGCTTGACGTAAAGGAGCTTTTGCAGAACCCGGAGCTGCCTACGGGCTGCGAGTCCGTAGCGCTGACCGCGGCGCTGAGGTATCTGGGATATGAAATCGATAAA
>OMYD01000098.1 GCA_900315195.1 uncultured Eubacteriales bacterium
AAAGAAGATCAAGTCAGCGATCAAATGACGATACGAGGCTGGGACGACCCGTTCACGGGTAGCAAGTAACAATCGCAAGTGTCGGACCGCAACGCGCCTTAAGGCGCCGCTAATACAATAGCCTTTAAGGCGCATAAGAAAATCCACCGGCTATGCCGGTGGATTTTTAATCTATGTTTCTGATTCCAATCATTCATGTAACATTTCTCTTGATTTATACTCTAACGTGATGTTCGATATATTTTAATTGCTTAGGCGGAAGAAAAATTTGTTTTTTCTTCCGCCTTTCCTTTACGGTACGGCAAATTGCATACAGCGTTGAAATTGAGCGCCTCGGCCGGCGAAATTGAGCAGTAGCGTCGCTGAAATTGAGCATCTGCGTCGGCAAAATTGAGCAGTGCCGTCGCGCGATTGAGCATTGACAAGTCGGCGTGTGCATATTACAATAAAAGTGCTTTACTCACAGGAGGATAGGGCAACGCTGAGGAGCGACCCGAGCGCTTGTGAGGTTTGCGAGTGATGGGCGATGTCGGTTTTGCCGGCACCGCCTTTTCATCACTCGGAAATCAAAGCGATAAACCTCGGGTTCGGGCAGAGCCCGATGAGCCGCAGGCTCCTTTAGCTTTCTTTGTCTATGCCGAAAAGTTTTCTCATGGACTCCCTGCACTCAATCACCACGCGGTAGGAATCGTGCACGATGCGGTCGCAAATCGCGTCAGCCACAATCTGCGAGCCGATTTTGTCACGCCAGCCCTTTACGCCAAATTGAGAACAAAAGATAATTGAACCTTTCTTGTATCTGCCTTCTGCGATTTCCAACAAATCCCGCGCCTGCGATTCCTCGAGCCTGTACAAAAGCCATTCGTCGAGGATCAGCAGCGCGGGCTTTTTGTACTGCTCAATAACCTTGGAATATGTGCCGGTTGTTCTTGCGATCGCAAGATCTGTCAACAACTCCGGTAATCTGACATATCTTACCTGATAGGATTTTCTGACTGCTGCCATCCCCAACGCGCAGGCAAGATACGTCTTTCCGCAGCCTGTCGCACCCATCAGCAGAATGTTGTGATGCTCATGGATATAGACGCATTCAGCGAAACGCGCGATTTGCGCCTTATCGAGATTTCTCTGAGGAAGATACGAAATATTCTCAATGCACGCCGATGGGTCGGCGAACTGTGCCTTCTTGATCATTCTTGCCAGCGTATTGTTTTTTCGGGTAGTCCACTCGGCATCTACTAAAAGTCCGAATCTGTCCTCGAATGAGAGCGAGGAGATTTCCGGATTGGTAAGCTGTTCTCTGAAGGCTTCCGCCATCGTTCCGAGGCGAATCTCGCGCAGCTTTGAGATGGTGTTTTCCGTCAGCATTAGTCCTCACCTCCGTAATAGTCAGCACCTCTGGTGAAGCCGTAAGCATCTGAAGATGAAGTTTCTGCCTGCTGACTCTTCTTGGTTTTATCCTGACCTGTTGACAGAATCAACTGTATGTTTTTGTAGGAAGGACGCGGCGTAAATGTCAACGCCTTTTTACAGGCATTTTCAAGTCTCTCCGGCGTATACTTGTCAGCAAGCTTAAGAATGCCCATACACGCCTTGTAGCCCTGCTGCTCAACCTTGTAACCGTTAAGAATGGCAGTGACGACCATTTTTGTGGACGAGCCGATTTTCGCCGCCCATTTAATGAAACGGTCGCCGTTCCACTGCACATATTTTTGATGATTTGGCGGCATATGCTCCTCGTTTGTGCTGTATTGATTGGCTCTGCCGTAAAGACGGCGGTGGGAACAGATCCTGTTGCCGTCAAAGAACACCTCGACGGTATTTTTGGTTAAACGGACATCCACCTTCTTTTTGATGTACCCAAAGGGAACGGAGTAATTCATCTTGTCGAGTGAAATGTGGTAGTTTGGCGCTACCGTCGCAATCTTCCACGTCGAAAGCTCATACGGATGTAACGGTAACGGCATCAGAAAAGGTTTTTCCTCTTGAAAAAGCGCTGCGCGGCTGCCGTCTTTCTTTTGAAAAGGCTTATGGTTGAATTGATAGAGCCTTTCCGAAATTGCCTCGTTCAGCTCAGGCAGAGAAAGGAACTCCCTGTTTCTCAGTGCAGCGAGGATGAATGTGGAGATTACTCCGACAGTTCCCTCGACCATTGCTTTATCCTTGGGCGCTCTCACGCGACAGGGCAGAATTGCGGTATTGTAATGCTCGGCGAGCTCGGCATAGGATTTGTTGAGCTTGATTTCATTCTTACCGTGCTTATCCACGCCGGTCTTAAGATTGTCGCACTGAATGATTTTAGCAACGCCGCCAAAGTACTTGTAGGCATTTACATGCGCCTCTGTCCAGCATTCCTGATTCATAGAGAGGAATCCCTCTACATACGAATAGCCGCTGAACGGCAGCGTTGCCACGAAAACATATACCGGAATTCTTTCGCCTGTATCGGTATCGATGATGGAAGCGGTGTCACCTGCCCAGTCAACCTGCATAACCTCGCCGGGTTTGTGGTCGAGATGCATGGTCGCTCCGGTTTTCGTCATGTAGTCGCGGTAATACTTTTTAAACTGAGTGAGTTGATACGGGATCTCTCCGTTCTCCTTGCATTTCTCGGCATACTCCAGCCAAAGCAGGTTCAGAGTTACGTTGCTTTTGAGCATTTCTCGCGCGACATACGCATAATCGGGCATTTTGTACGCAACCTTGAGAGGAGTATTTGGACGAATGATTTCGGCGAGCTTTGTGTCGGACATTCCTTCGGGTAAAGGATACTTCAATCCGTTTGCTTCAGCCTGCTTGATTGTCTGCGCCACGGTATTCCTCGAATAGCCGCAGATTTCGGCAATCTGTGTTTTGTTGAGCCCGAGACTGTAGAGCCTCAGGATCTCACGGTAATTGGTCATGTGATGACCTCCTTCGATAATATTCACGCTTACGCGCGTATTACCATTTTACCGTGAGATTTTTTGCTGTTCAATCACGCCGATGCCGCTGCGCACTTTATGCGACGAAAGTGCTCAATTTTGCCGACGCCGCTGCTCAATTTGTGCGGCCGAGGTGCTCAATTTCGGGCGATATATTCATTAAACAAATACTGTTAAGATTATTTTGCAGGGAGCGAGTGGGAATAAGCCGCTTTAGCGGAATCATCACTCTGAACCGAAAACGAAAGCCCTTAGCTGTGCAATGCAGCTAAGGGCTTTTTATACTAGTCCTTAATAAAAAGATTTAATCAGATATTAGTGATATATTTCGGATAGCGCGACGGGAGACGCAGACAGGCTGGCGCCTGTCAAGGAGCCCAACAAAGC
>OMYD01000093.1 GCA_900315195.1 uncultured Eubacteriales bacterium
CTCGATAACATAAAGCTTGTCGACCTTTGAAGCAAAATCTTTGATGATTTCAACGGGAAGCGGATTTACAAGTCCGAGCTTGAGCACTGATACGCTGTCGCCGAATACTTCTTTGACATACTGATAGCAGGTACCCGAGCAGATAATGCCCTTTTCGTTTCCGCCGTACTCAACGCGGTTGAGCGGAGAGCTCTCACCGTACTGAGAGAGCTTTTTGGTGCGCTCCTCAACAAACGGATGGCGGCGGATAGCGTTAGCGGGCGCCATGATGTATTTCTGAGCGTTCTTCTCATAAGGCGGCAGAGCGTGCTCCTCGCGGTCGCACAGTTCAACAGCTCCCTGAGAATGCGCTATTCTTGTGCACATTCTGATGATTACCGGAGTGTCAAACTCCTCAGAAATGGCAAAAGCAGCTTTGACAAAATCCTTAGCCTCGGCTGAATCCGCCGGCTCAAGCATGGGAACCTTAGCGGCGATAGCATAGTGGCGCGAATCCTGCTCATTCTGAGATGAGTGCATTGCGGGGTCGTCTGCTACAAAGATAACCATACCGCCGTTAACGCCTGTATATGAAAGTGTAAAGAGCGGGTCCGCGGCAACGTTCAGACCGACATGCTTCATGGCGCAGGCTGAGCGCGCTCCGCGCAGAGAAGCGCCGAAGGCGACCTCGGTGGCAACCTTTTCGTTTGGCGCCCACTCACAGTAAATTTCATCATATTTTGCGGCAAACTCGGTAATTTCCGTAGAAGGTGTGCCGGGGTAACTTGAAACAAGCGTTACGCCCGCTTCATAAAGACCTCTGGCAATCGCCTCATTGCCTAACATCAATTTTTTCACGATGTATTTCCTCCGTTTTCATCATATTTTTGCATTAAGTTTTATTATACCACATCAAAATGTAAATGACAAGTACAGAATACTGTAAATTATCCTAAAGAAGTCCCAAGAATTTGCTCGGCGTTCCTGTAGAAAATCATGTCCTCAGCCTCTTTGCCGAGGTTAAAGCTTTTTATAAAAGCGATATAATCGCTCTGGCTATCCCACGGAGAATCACTGGCAAAAAGGATTTTGTCAGCGCCGTGGCGCAGTATGATTTCCCTGCATTTTTCAGGGTAGAGCCTAAGAACGGCGGCGGTGTCCATATAAACAGGAGCGCCGACAAGTTTTTGAAGCACCTCGTCGGGCATATCATAGCCGCCCAAATGAGCGAGAATGAGCTTGTCCTCAATCAAGCCTTTTAATTCTTTTAAGACATTAAGAACCATATCGGGCGTGCAGTGAACATGGTCGCGGAAAGCTACATCATAACCCGCGTGGGTAATGATATAAAGGCCGCGCTCTGACGCCTGCCTCATAATATTGATGTATCGCGGGTCGTCAAAATGAACGCCCTGATAGTCGGGGTGAAGCTTTATGCCGAACAAACTGCTCGCTTTTATATAATCAAGCATGCCCGGAACATCCTCGCAGCCGGGATGAATTCCGCCCGCGAAAAACACATGGTTTTTGCCGTTATTCTCGGCGGAAAAACGGTTAATGCTCTTTTCCTGCTTGGGGAGCGTAGCAACGGGAAGCGCGACGCTGTAATCCACTCCGCACTTCTTCATGTTTTCGATAAGCGATGAAAGTGTACCGCCGCGATACGGTTTTATTCCGCCTTTTTCAGTCAGGTAAGCGATTGTACGCTCGGCAATCGCGTCGGGAAATGTATGTGTGTGAAAGTCAATTATCATGTTTATCTCCGATTTAATTATTTAACGGCGACATTGTTATCGCCAAGCTGATATCTGAGCTCCTTTATCATAACGTCATTTAGCGTTACCCACATAGCCGCGGGCGCCTTGACCTTGCGTTTTGTATTTGTCAGATAAAAAATAACAGGTGTTCTGCCCTCAAAAATATCAAGAACACGGCGCGCTTTCTCAAAAAGCGGAGTATTTAGGTCGTCGATCCTCAGATAAAGCGCCTGCGGAAGCTGCGGCTTGCTCTCGGCGGGTTTTGAGCTTTCAGGACGATAGCTTTTGCACTCCTCGTTTGTCCGCGCCTTATCGACAGAATCACATATAAGCTTTGGCTCCTCGTTCTCCCTGAAGTTGAGCGTGCCGCGCAGGATAACGACTTGAGTTTCCCCAAGGAAAATACCAAAACGCTCATAAACATTCGGGAACACCACAGCCTCCATCTCGCCGTATCGGTCCTCAACGGTGATAAACGCCATCATCTTACCGCTCTTTGTAAGCTGTGTTTTTACATTTGAAATCACGCCGACTATACAAACCTTTTTGCCGTCGGGATAATCGCCGTCATTTTGAATTATTAAGCCGATTTTGTCGGCGTGAACCATGTCCGAAAAGTCGGTATAATCGTCCATCGGGTGTCCGCTTAGGTACATACCCGCAATTTCGTTTTCCATGTGAAGCAGCTCTTCCTGAGGGAACTCATCCATCGGCGGGATTTCGGGCTCGTCATTTAGCTTGCTGTCGCTTATTCCCATATCAAAAAAGCTTAGCTGGCCGCCCATGTTGCGCCTTGCGTTGTAGTCAAGGTCATCAAGAACATTCTTTACAACCGAGAGGAGCTGACGGCGATTGGCGCCCAAACCGTCAAACGCGCCGCATTTAATAAGGCTTTCAACGGCGCGGCTGTTCATGTTTTTGCCGTGAAGCCGTTTGCAGAAGTCATAGAACGATGAATACGGCTTCATTGCCCGCTCGCAGATAATCTGGTCGATAAACGCCTTGCCGAGGTTTTTTATAGCCAGTAAGCCATAGCGGATATTGCCTGAGCTGACCGCAAACCCCTGAAAGCTCTCGTTGACGCTTGGCGGAAGCACGGCTATTCCGAGCCGCCTGCATTCGGTAATATAAGTGGCAAGCTTGTTGCGGTTGTCGAGAACGCTTGACAGCAGAGCCGCCATATACTCGCGCGGATAATAGCATTTAAGCCACGCTGTTTTATACGACACCGCGGCATAAGCGGCGGCGTGAGATTTATTAAACGCGTATGAGGCAAAGCTCTCCATTTCGCTGAAAATCGAGATTGCCGAAGCCTTGTCGATTCCGCGGCGCACACAGCCCTCAACAACTATATTGCCGCTGTCGTCGGTGAGGCCGTTTATGAAAATCCCGCGCTCGCGCTCCATGACGTCGTGCTTCTTTTTGCTCATTGCGCGGCGCACTATATCCGCGCGGCCTAGGCTGTAGCCCGCAAGCTCACGGAAAATCTGCATTACCTGCTCCTGGTACACAATACAGCCGTAGGTTACGTCGAGAATACTTTTAAGCGCCGGGTGCTTATAGCGGATGTGTGAAGGATTGTGGCGGCAGTCTATGTATGTGGGAATACTGTCCATAGGGCCCGGGCGGTAAAGCGAAAGCACCGCGATCAAGTCCTCAACGCAGTCGGGTTTAAGCTGAGTAAGCACATTTTTCATGCCCTGGCTCTCAAACTGGAAAACGCCTTCGGTGCTGCCCCTTGAAATCATGGCAAAAACCCTTTTATCGTCGTCGCGGATATTATCGGGGCTGTACTCGGGATGCGTTCGCGCGATAAGCTTTTCCGCGTCATCGATTACCGTGAGGTTGCGCAGACCGAGAAAGTCCATTTTTAAAAGACCCAATTCCTCCAGGGTAGTCATTGTGAACTGGGTTACTACGTTGTCGTCGTTTTTTGAGAGCGGAACATAGTCGCTGACAGGCTTGTCCGTAATTACCACGCCCGCCGCGTGCATTGTGGCGTGGCGCGGCATACCCTCGATTTTGCGCGCTATATCGATAAGCTGCTTTGCGTTAGGGTCTGTATCATATTGTAGTTTAAGGGCAGGATTTGCCGCCATTGCCTTGTCAAGTGTGATGTTAAGCTCAAAAGGAACCTGCTTGGCGATTACATCGACATCGCCGTAAGGAATGGCAAGGGCGCGTCCGACATCGCGGATAGCGCCCCTTGCCGCCATTGTGCCGAATGAGATTATTTGCGCCACACGGTCGTGCCCGTACTTTTCGACAACGTAATCGATAACCTCGCCTCTGCGCTTTTTGCAGAAGTCGATATCAAAATCGGGCATACTGACGCGCTCGGGGTTCAGAAAGGTCAATGTCGGTAATGCCGATGCAGTAGGCGCACAATGAGCCTGCTCCCGAGCCTCGTCCTGGGCCTACGGGAATCCCGCGGCGCTTTGCGTACTGTACAAAGTCGTTTACAATTAGGTAATAATCGACAAAGCCCATTTTTGAGATCGTGCCGATTTCATATTCAAGGCGGTCAATCAGGCTTTGACCGGGATCATCGCCGTAATGTCTGCGCAAGCCCTCGTAACAGCCGCGCCTGAAATAGTCAAGGTGGTCTTCGTTATCCGGCACATCAAAGCGCGGCAGCTTTCGCACGCCGAATTCAAACTCAACATTACATCGGTCGGCAATTATTTGAGTATTGTCAAGAGCTTCGGGATATTCTTTGAAAACCGCTCTCATTTCCTCCTCGGTTTTCAAATAGAATTCATTTGTCTGAAACTCCATTTTATTGTCGTCATTTACGGTGCTGCCTGTCTGAATACAGAGCAGAATACCGTGGGTTTCATAGTCTTCTTTTTCAATGTAGTGACTGTCATTTGTAGCGGCAAGTCCGACGCCGATTTCACGCGAGATCCTTACCAAATCGGGAATAACGCGCTTTTGTTCGTCGATTCCGTGATCCTGAAGCTCAATATAAAAGTTATCCTTTCCGAACAGGTCGCGGTAATACTCGGCCTTTGACTTGGCGCCCGCGTAATCATTTGAAAGCAGCCTTTGAGGGATTTCACCAGCAAGACAGGCTGACAGGCATATCAAGCCCTCGTGATATTTCTCAAGCAGGCTGTCGTCAATTCGCGGCTTGTTATAAAAGCCCTCGGTAAAGCCCAGCGACACAAGCTTTATCAGGTTTTGATAGCCCATGTTGTTCTCGCACAGCAGCACCATATGATAGTAGCGCTCAAGCCGGCTTTTTTCAAAGCGCGACTTCGGAGCGACATACACCTCGCATCCGATTACGGGGTGAATACCTTCTTTTTTGCAGGCGCGGTAAAAGTCGATTACGCCGTACATAACTCCGTGATCGGTGATGGCAAGCGAAGAAAACCCCTTCCGCTTTGCGGCAGAGGCAATTTCTTTAATACGGCACGCGCCGTCAAGCAGGCTGTATTCGGTATGAACATGTAAATGTGTAAATGACATCTTACTCACCCGTAACCCTTGCGTTTACCTTGCCGTCCGAGAAGGTGAGCGTAAACTCCTCTTCCCTGCCAAGAGCGGCGGCGGATGTAACAATTCTGCCGTTCTGCTCGGCTAAGGTATAGCCACGGCTGAGAACTGCAAGCGGACTGAGCGACTCAAGCTTTGCGGCTGTCTTTTTAAGGTTTAATTCTTCTATATAAATTTTCTTATCAATAAGCGTTTTGAGATGACGCTGATAAAAAACATATTGGTCAGTTTTTTTCATGATATCCGCCACAGGGCCCGCCGCCTGAATCGCACGATGGAAATATCGAAGTTTGTCTTTTTCACCGCGCAGACGGTTTTCCAGAAGGCTCTGTAAATACTGCCGCTGTGACATATAGTTTGCCTTCAGCTCGCGCACATCGGGAACGGCAAGCTCAGCTGCCGCTGAGGGAGTCGGCGCGCGCATATCGGCCGCAAAGTCGCATATCGTAAAATCGGTCTCGTGGCCGACAGCCGAAATAATAGGAGTGCGGCAGTTATAAACAGCATTTGCAAGCTCTTTGCTGTTAAACGCCCACAAATCCTCAATAGAGCCGCCGCCTCTGCCTATAATAATAACGTCGCACTCACCCTCGCTGTCAAGCTTCTGAACCGCAGAAATCAACTGCGGCGGCGCTCCGTCACCCTGAACAAGAACGGGACAAAGCTTAATCTCGATATTCGGGAATCTGCGATAAAGAATATTGCGGATATCCTGAACCGCCGCTCCTGTCGGCGAGGTAATTACACCGACAACGCGCGGAAAGCGCGGCAAAGGCTTTTTATGCGCAGTATCAAACAAGCCCTGCTTTTCAAGCTCGCGTTTAAGCTGCTCAAACGCGAGCGAAAGCGCGCCGACGCCGTCGGGCTGCATGTCCTCGATATATAGCTGGTATTGTCCGCTCGGCTCATAAACCGACACCCTGCCACGGCACAGCACCTTCATGCCGTCCTGAGGCCGAAACTTTAGCCTGCGCGCGTTTCCGGCGAACATTACCGCGCGGATAACGCTGCGCTCATCTTTAAGCGACAGGTAAATGTGCCCGCTTCGGTAGTGGTCGGTAAGATTTGATATCTCTCCCGACAACAATACAAAATTCAGACGCGGGTCGTTCCCGATAACGGACTTTAAATAATAATTCAGCTGTGAAACCGAAAGAATACTCGGCTTTTGAATATTAGGAGTATACATTCTTATCTCTCCGCCATGTATGTAAGATACGCTATGCCCGCCGCGTTATCCGATGAATAGACAGGCGGCGCGAAATCGGCATTATATTTTTCTGTAAAAGAATTTTTGATTATTGTGTTTGACATTACTCCGCCCGCGTAAAGGAGCGGAAGCTGACCGTACTCACTCAGCAGGCTGTCAGTCATTCCCTCTAAAGCCTTGCGGATATACTCAATGCAAAACGCGGCGATGTAGGGCTTGTCCCTGCCCTCATCGCAGAGCTTCCGACAAAGGTTCTCAACGCCGCTGAGGCAGCAGTTATGCCCCTTTAGCTTCGGATGAGCCTTAACCGGTTCAGAGTTTTGCAGAGCAAGCTTTTCAAGTTCCATGCCGCAGGGGAATTTTAATCCGAGCATAAGCCCCACCCTATCAACAGCCTGACCCGCGTTGAGGTCGAGCGTCTCGGCAATTTTTTCGCATTTAAAGCCGTTTCCGATGCCTGAGGCAAGCACAGCCTCGGTTGTGCCGCCGCTGACATGAAACGCGATAAAGTTTTTATCAAAGAGGTCGAGCCTTCCCGACCCGAAAAGCGCCGCCGAAATATGCCCCTCCTGATGTGAAAAGGAGTGCAGCGGAATTTTTAGCGCGGCGGAAAAAATTTTAGCCGTGTTTTCTCCAACGGTAAAACACGGCATATATGAGCCGCTTATAGGGCGCGGTCGTGTTGACACGCCCACAGCGGCTATTGATTTTGTGTCTATGTCGCGCACCAGTTCCTCAAACAGCGTATGGAGCTGAGCGGTATGATGGAAAACCGCGTCGCTTTGCCTAAGACCAAGCTGACCTTCCTTAACGGGAAGGAGCTTTTTCTGCTGCAGCATTTCTCCTGTTTCGCTGTTATAAAGAGCTGTGGAAGTGGTGTAGTTGGAGGTATCAACCCCCAGATAAAGGCTCACTGTAACTCTCCCTCACAGCTGCGAATAAATGAGCCGAGAATACCGTTTACAAATCCGCTTTCGTCAATAGTGTATTTTTTCGCGAGCTCAACCGCCTCGTTGACAGACACGCTTTCGGGAATGCTGTCAAGATACTTAATCTCATAAACGGCAAGCCGAAGAATAGCCAGAGATGTTCTGGAAATACGCTTTAACGACCAGCCCTTTTTCAGGAAGCGAGAGATATCTGCGTCGATTTCATCAAGAGCGTCCTCAACAGCGGGAACAACTACAAGAGCGTAATCGCACACACCGCCCTCAAAAAGCTGCTGCGCGGCTTCCACGGTTTCCTCCCATGACTCCTCTAAAAACGAGCGTGAGAACAGCAGCATAAACGCCTGTTCGCGAGCCTCGCTTCGGGTAAGCTTAACTTCTTTTTTCATATCACACATAGTAACCCAACTTTACAATTTAATCAAAATAATTATAACACATGAGATTCAAATTGTAAATGGGTTTTGATGCTAATCAGAGGCTGAAATCTGCGTTGTAAATAGATGTGAACCATTTTGTGTAAAAAATAAAGCAATGATATGGTAGAATGTTTTTGCCCGCCTTTGGAGTGGAGCGTAGCGGAACG
>OMYD01000094.1 GCA_900315195.1 uncultured Eubacteriales bacterium
CTCCATGTCGGTGAAACTCTGCTGATAACTCATTATCTCAGCTCCTTTCACCTCAATTATATCATACTTTTATTCACTTATAATTCATTATTCTAATTTGGAATTATATTTCGCTATTTAATCAGTGTTTACCTAAACACTAAAAACTAATTTTATATAAAATTCAAAAAACACTTGCAAAGCCTGTTTTTATATGGTAATATAATTAAGTTGATTAGTAATTAAGGCGAATTTTCGCAAATGAAAGGACGATAATATGAACGCATTAGGTATTATTTTCGGAATTGTGCTGGCGGTGGTATCGGTTGCAATTATCATTGTAATCATTCTTCAGGAGGGCAATCAGCAGGGCATCGGCGTTGTTACGGGCGCGGCGGATTCTTACTTTTCCAAGAACAAGGCTCGTTCCATCGACGCATTCCTCTCGCGCTGGACAAAGGTTTTTGCGGCGATTTTCGTTATCTTTGTTATCGCGCTTAACGTGCTGTCATACTTTGACATTCTGTAACGGTAAACGTAATAATTATTTGCCCTAAGGCATATAATAGACCGTCGGTACTCGGCGGTCTATTTTATTTTGGAGATGTTCAATATGCCTTGGTGGGGAATAGCCTTAATCTTACTGTCAGCTTTGCTTGTGTTTGCCGCGCTTCATTTCGCGGAAAAAAATAAACGCCCTTTCAAAAGGGCGCTTTTGTCTATGTGTATAGGGCTTGTGACGCTCGCGGCGGTTAACTTGCTCTCAGGGATAACTAAGGTGTCGATTCCCGTAAGCCTGCTGTCAGTGCTGACTTCCGCTGTCGGGGGAGTTCCCGGGGTTACACTTCTGCTGTTTTTGAATTTGATTTTGTAGTTTTTAGTGGTTAGTGGTTAGTGAAGGTTTCTGCCACATAGAGCCTCCCTTTATAAGGGAGGTGGCACGGCATATGTTATCTGTCAAATGAAAGGTATCTCGATAATGCCGATGTTTGGGTTTATTTCCGCAGGGGCGCACCCGCGTGTGCGCCCTGATATAGCAGAAGCGTTTTTGAGGCGCACACATGGGTGCGCCCCTACGAATGTAACAGATACAATTGCAATATTAATACGGTCGGGCACAAAAGGTGTTTTTTACAGCAAACTGTCTGCACGACCGAAATTCCGCATTCCGCGTTAGTTATTTATTGCCCCGTAAACCTCCTCAAGCGCCTGACCTACGTTCTCGATATCCTTGGTCATAAGGCCGAGCATTGTCTTGTAGACGGTCTGAGGATAGCTTAAAAAGTTCTTCTTAATAACCTCTGCCTGCTCAAAGTTCGGCGCGTAAAGCGTGAATTCAAACAGAGTCATGTCTCCGCCCGAAACCCTGCATTTAACGTCAAAGCCGTTTTCGGTCTTGATTATGTCAACGTGGTTCTCGCGCGCGGTTTTGCGCTCGCCGAGGAGCCTGAGCGCGCAGTCGTATGACTTCTGCTTTACGGTGTGGGCAAGCGTTGTTTCAAGCCCGCTTGCGATCACCCTGCCGTTTTCGGTTATAATATAGGTCTGCTCGCCGTCGACAACATCGCTTTTTTCAAGGTTTCCGTCGGCAATCAGCTCCTCAAAAGCCACAACTATCTCAAAAAAGTTGGCGAGCTCGTCGGCGCGTATAGCCTCCACCACAAGGCTCTGGCTCATTTTGTCGTCAACGGTGTTGAACAGGTAACATATCAAGATTTTAATTTCATTTTTGCTTCTGAGTCCGCCCGGGGCGATTCCCTCGTCAAAAGTATCAAATGCCATATTTTTCACCCGCATATTTAAAATATCTGACGGTATTATAGCACATAATAAAAAAAAAGTGTAGGGGCAAACGGAAATTGCTTTGAAAATAGTTGAAATTTTTACGGAAATGTGATATAAATTGTAAAAAGGAAGTGATTTCAATGGGACCTTATATGGGTTATGTATGGATTTCGGTAGCCGTCATCTTAGCTATTTACGAGATGTCTACGGTTCAGCTTGTAGCCGTATGGTTTGTTATAGGAGCTGTCTGCACGGCTTTGTCTACACTGTTTGTTGACAGTATAGTCTTACAGGCGGTCATCTTTGTGGCGGTGTCGCTTCTGGTGCTTCTGGCAACACGCCCTATCGTAAACAAGTTCAGGCAAAAGCAGATAAAGGTCAGCACAAACGCTGACAGGCTGATAGGTACAATAGGGGTTATGACGGGCGACCTGTCAAAGCCCGAGGACACAGGTCTTGCCAAGGTTTCGGGAAGCGTCTGGAGCGTTAAAACCGATAACCCGCCCCTTAAAAAGGACGACAGGGTAAGGGTAATTGCCATTGAGGGCGTTAAGCTGATCGTCGAAAAAACAGAGCAGTAAAGGAGAAGTTATTTATGTCAACAATAGCGGGAATTGTTATTGTAAGCGTTATTGTATTTTTGGTACTGATTTTAATTATCCGCAATATCAAAATCGTTCCGCAGGCTCACGCTTATGTTGTTGAGCGTCTGGGAGCGTATAAGGCAACGTGGGAGACGGGACTTCACCTAAAGGTTCCGTTTGTGGACAGGATTTCAAGAAAGGTGTCGCTTAAAGAGCAGGTTGTGGACTTTCCGCCTCAGCCGGTTATTACCCGCGACAACGTAACCATGCAGATAGATACGGTAGTTTATTTTGAAATCACCGACCCTAAGCTGTATACCTACGGCGTTGAGCGCCCGATAAGCGCTATCGAGAACCTCACGGCTACAACCCTGCGAAACATCATCGGCGACTTGGAGCTTGACAACACGCTTACCTCGCGCGATACAATCAACGATAAAATCCGAATTATCCTCGACGAGGCAACCGACGCGTGGGGTATACGCGTAATCCGCGTTGAGCTAAAGAATATTCTGCCACCGCGCGAGATTCAGGACGCTATGGAGAAGCAGATGAAGGCTGAGCGTGAGCGCCGCGCAAGAATCCTCGACGCCGAGGGCGAAAAGCGCAGTCAGATTCTTGTTGCCGAGGGCTTGAAGGAGTCGGCTATCCTTAAAGCAGACGCCGTTAAGGAGCAGAAAATCCGAGAGGCTCAGGGTGAGGCAGAGGCTATTCTGACGGTTCAGAAGGCTAACGCCGACGCGCTCAGAATGCTCAACGAAGCCGCCCCCAGCGACAGGGTAATTCAGCTCAAAAGCCTTGAGGCGTTTGCCAGGGCGGCTGACGGCAAGGCTACAAAAATCATCATTCCCTCCGAAATTCAAAGCTTGGCAGGCAGTGTTACCGCCGTTAAGGAAGTCTGGAAGAACGATTAATAATTGAAAATTGAAAATTGAAAATGGATAATTTCGGTCGGGCAGACAGAATGGCGTGAAAAAAGCGTTCGGTGCCCGACCGATTTTTTATATGGCGCGCTTTTATCGGCAATATCGCTAAAAAACGGCAGCAAATTTTGGCTTGTGTTACTGAGCGGAATGTGTTATGATAAAGTTGCCAACAATAACAAATGAATAATGTCATCCTGTTTTTTTCGGATTATGTTTTAAGGGTAGCGTTTTATCTTTATGGATAAAATGCTATGCTCTGGTACAACTATCCTTAAAACAAGGCTTCTGAAAAAAACAGAACATTTATAGGACATTTGTTATTGTTTGGCGACAGCAGAGCATGTGTTTTTGGGCGCACAGCTGCGGTTGTGCGCCATTTTTGGTTTATCGGAAATTTCAGCTCAAATAATACCCCATGGAGGAGAGAATTATGAAAAGAATACTCGCAATTTTATTATCGTCAGTGTTGCTTGTTTCGCTGGCAGCTTGTTCGGGAAACGGCGGCAACGCTTCAAACGACGCGGCAACAAGC
>OMYD01000114.1 GCA_900315195.1 uncultured Eubacteriales bacterium
CGATGCGAGTTCGTCCTCACGCCGCAGCTGCTGTCGATGTTCGACAAGGCGGTGAACGAGGCGTTCGCAGGCGTCAAGCTCACGGATGTGACGCAGGGTTATCTGCAAACCGCCGCTTCGGGCATGGGTGAGCTGACGCTCTTCATCCCCGATGTGCTGATCGCGATCTATGAGGCGGTGCAAAACGCTCTCGAGATCAACGTGACCGTTGCAGGACAGACCAACCTGCTGTTCTCGGACAGCTACGATTTTGACAGTGCGCGCAACGCGATCCGCTTTTTGAGCGACAATAAAACCATTTCGGGACTGCTCAACAGCAGTCGTACCCATATGATCTATCTCGGCGAGGAGAGCAAGATCCCCGAGCTGAGAGACAGTGCGGTGGTATCCGCCCGCTACGAGATCGGCGGAGAGAACGCCGGCGCTGTGGCGGTGATCGCACCGCTGAGGATCGATTACAAAACCATTATGAGCGAGGTCATCTTTGCGGCGGGATGTGTCTCCCGCGCGATCGGTGAATTGCTCTGAGGAGGATAGATCAAGATGAAAAAGGAAAACGAGCAAGGCGCAAACAATATTTTCACTTGTCAGGGGGACGTAAACCTATACAATATGGTTCATGTTAAATTCGGCGAAAAGTCGAGTATGGACGTTGCGTTCAACAGTTTTATCAGCGGCTGGTACCTTAAAAAAGACGAGCTTCTTCCTTATATTACCGGAAAAGAGCCTGTTTATGACCCTAAGTTTGAGACTAAAACCTTAAAGTTTGACGGACGCGATAAGCTCGTCTATATCTACACACCGCAAAATTACGATAAAAGCGCGGAGGATAAATACTCCGTCATCTATATGTTTGACGGTCAGAGTATTCTTACAACCGGCAAGGACAGTGGAATGGACAACGATACGGTTTGCTGGAACGTTGCCGAACACCTTGAAAGTATGATGTCTGTCACCGATAATAAGGCGATTATCGTCGGTATCGAGAATAACGACTTCTACAGATGGGATGAGCTTGTTCCCGATTTGGGCGATATAAATACCGAAAAAGAGCCCGAAAACGTAAAGCCCGAGGAATTAACAAAAAAGCGCGGCTCTGACTTTGCGAACTTCGTCTGCGATACTGTTATGCCGTATGTGAACGAAAACTATAACGTCTACACCGACGCGGAGCATACCGCATTGGCAGGCTCGTCCTTAGGCGGTCTTGAGACCTTCTACACGGTTCTGTCCCATCCCGACAAATTCGGTACAGGCGGCGTGATGTCGGCGACCTTTGATATGTACGCCGATAAGCAGTGGACGGATTTTCTGAAGGATAAAATTAATATGGATAACGCGCCGTTTTTGTATTTTTACGCAGGAAGATATAACGGTGATAACGGCGACGTTTCTCAGACTATGTACAATCGTCTGATTGAGGACGGATATCCAAAGGATAAGCTCGTGTTCAACAAAAACGAAACCGGCGAGCATATGATCGAGTATTGGAGAGGTATTTATCCCGAGTTCTTGGAGGCGGTCTTTACACAGAACGTCGCAGGCTTGGAGTTCGGTTCACCCGTTCAGTATAAGGATACAAGCGATCCGCTTGAGAAGATACTAAAAGAATTAGAGCTTGATCCAAGCAAAATCGAGCCGGGTTATATCTATTACGACAACAGCGAAACCAAGTGGGATAAGGTTTACGCCTACTGGTGGGGCGGAATGGCGTTCAACAGCTTCACAAAGGAACCCTACTACTTTTCGGAATGGCCGGGCTTCCAAATGGAGCGGATTGATAATTCCGATATTTACCGAATCAAAGCTCCGTGGGGAAATCAGGGAATTATTTTTGACTCGGGCGTTACCGACAGAGAGGTGTCCGAGGGTAAGGAAGCGTTCCAGACAACCGATATTCCGTACAACAACGACCTTATCGGTAAGCTTTACAAAATTGATATGTCCGTAGAACCGAAGGCAGATCCCGGCGTTATGAAATCAAAGCGCAGATATTCCGCCGGAAATTGGTCGGACTATTCAGCGGAAAAGTGATAAATATACAGGCAACAGCCGGCGAATCAAACGGATTGATTCGCCGGCTGTTTAATGAAGAGGGGTTTATTGTTTTGTATTGGGAATGGTAACCTTTACAACCGTTCCGCCGCCTTCGCGCGGCGTGATTTTTAATG
>OMYD01000079.1 GCA_900315195.1 uncultured Eubacteriales bacterium
CTCCATGTCGGTGAAACTCTGCTGATAACTCATTATCTCAGCTCCTTTCACCTCAATTATATCATACTTTTATTCACTTATAATTCATTATTCTAATTTAGAATTATATTTCGCTTTTTAATCAGTGTTTACATAAACATTAAAAAAGGCTGCCGCAAAATTACAATGCGGCAGCCCCTTTTGTAATTATTTGTTCTTATCAATAAAGTACTTGATAATATCCTGTCTTGTTACAATACCGATAAACGTACCCCAGTCGTCAACCACGGGGACAAAGTTCTGGCTTTCGGCACGTCTCAGCACCTCGTCCATGGACACGTCAATCCGAACAGCCGGGTTGAAGTCCATGCGGATAATATCCTTTACGCTGTGCTTATCCTTTTCGTTAATTTTGTTTTTGCGCAGGTCTAAAAGATAATAGAGAAAGTCGCCCTCGCTTACCGTGCCTATATATTTTCCTTCTTCGTCAATTACGGGAATAGCCGTGTAGCCGTGGGCACGCATCTTTTCAATTCCCTGCCTGAGGGTGTTTGTGTCGAAGATGTATTTCACGGTTGATTTGGGTTTTAAAAGCATAAGAATATTCATGGAGTCCTCCGAATAAATGCGTCAGCGGATAAAATGCCGTCTTACAATGTATATCTCGCCCGCAAGGTAAATAAAGCCCGCGGCGAAAAGCAGGGTGTTAACCTGTAAAATTCCGCTGAATATAATAATTGTAGCGCTTACGGCAACAATAAGCCCGGCGACGGCTTTCCTCTCACGTTTCAGAAACAGCGCCCAAAGCAAAAGATAAGAGAGCAGCATAACCGCGGTTGAAATAATCCAGAACCGCTCCATAAGCTCCTTGGGCTCGGTAAAGCCGCGCTCAAGTACGTCCGAGTGAAGCGACATCAAAAGCAGCGACATAAAACGTCCCATGCGGTCGATGTAGTACATGGCCTTGTTTGTATATACCGTCTTATCAATGGTATGCTTGCGGCGGTATATAATATGCGGCAGAACAAGCACCGCTGAGAATGCCATTCCGAAAGGGTTAAAAACACTGAGGAAATTCATTGTATCACCTGACATTATTGTATCATATAAAGCGCAATATTACAAGGGAGTATTGTCAAAAATGGTTACAAGTTTGTAGTTGCAAAAGAGTGCTTAAAGTTGTATTATTATAGTGGAGATTACTAATTCAGATCGGGTTTTGAACATTAATCAGGAGACGGTGATTTTGGAAAAAGAAAAAAGAAAATTCAAGCTCAGCGGGATCGCGATATTCAATATCGTAGTCGGCTTGATGACGGCAATCTTATTGATATATTTTGTCGTTTCGGACGGCGGAATTATAGATCTTTTAAAATCCGATGAGGGCATTATCTGGTGGCTGCTTGTTGTCGGAGTGCTTGTGTACGATTCAAGCGTTGTTGTGGACGCAATAGTAACCTATATTTTTGTTTCGGCGCAGTACCCTAAGGTGCGATTTATTGACGCGCTCAAGATAAGCTGCGTCGGCGTGTTCTTCAGCGCGATAACACCTTCAAATACCGGCGGTCAGCCTATGCAGCTGTTCCTCATGTCGAAAATGAACATAAGCGTTGGCTTCGGCTCGGCGTGTATGACGCAAAAGTTTATCGTCTATCAGTTTGTGACAATGGCGTTCAGCATTATCGCTATCATCACGAATTTTGACCTGTTCAGCAGTGCGTTTACAAGCTTTTGGTCAACCGCTTTTGTAATAATAGGCTTTTTGGTTCAGCTTGCGATAACGGCACTGTTTTTGGTTGTTTCGTTCTCTGAAAAGCTGACAGGCAAGCTGCTTGGTCTGATTATCAAGATCTTGCGTAAATTCAAGGTGAAAAACGCCGACAAAAAAATCGCCAAGCTCACCAGGGAATTCCGAATGTTCCTCGACTCAAACCGACTTCTTATGCAAAACAAAAAGCGCGTTGCGATAATTTACGGTCTGGTCGCGGTTCAGGTGCTGCTGATTCTCTCTGTTCCGTATGTCGTATACCTTTCATTCGACACCCCCGCAATCGCATCCGCAAGCGGCCAGCCTGTAGGAAGCTGGTATGAATTCGTGTGTATTCAGTCGTTTGTTCTGTTTACGTCAAACCTCATTCCGCTTCCCGGCGCTTCGGGAGGAGCGGAAGCTGCGTTCGCGCTGTATTTCGCAGGCTTCTTCCTCGGCAGAACAAAGCCCGCGATCGTAGCGTGGCGCTTTATGACCTACTACGGAGCTATTATCCTTACGGCGCCCTTCTCGTACTACACAAAGGGACACAAAGAGCACGCCAAAAAGATTGAGGATGAGGTAAACGGAGTAATAGAGGATAACAGGGAATTGGAACATCAGACCTGAGTAGAATAATAAATCACAAGGGCTGCTGTCGGCAACAATGTTGCTTACAGCAGCCCGTTTTTGTTTTATTCCGAAACGACCTCTTTTTTAAGCTTTTCAAAATAACCGGGGTATTTGCGCTTTAATGAAATCGGCTTGAAGTCCTTGCCGACAAAGCAGTGGTTGGTGTGACCCGTCGCGGCTGTTTGACTGTTTTCAAGTCTGGCGGTGTATTCAAATCGCATAACCGCGCCGTTGAATTTAACAAGCTTTACCTCAATGTCAACGTCATCGTAGAAGCGTATCGGCTTTTCGTACTTTGCGTAGGCGTCAACGTTCGGAATAATAATTCCGTCGTGTTCCATATCGGCGGCGTCGCAGCCGATGTTATGCATAAAGTACAGCCTTGCCTCCTCAAAATAGCGGATATGGTTTGAGTGGTGGACAATGCCCATCTGGTCGGTTTCGTAGTAGTTAGCCCTTCGGCGGTAAATGTTCTTCATATTATCACCTTTTTAGCAGCAGTCCGTCAGCCAAATCCTGCTTTGCCTGCTTCTTTATCACAAAATGCTGCTTTTTGCCCGTCGCTGTGCGCGGCAAATCCTTTACAAAGCGGTAGTAACGCGGAGCCTGATATTTTGAGATGTTGGGCGATTCGTTGCAGTAGTCGATAAGCTCCTGAACCGTCAGGCTGTCGTCCTCCGGGATGACATAAGCCGCCACGGATTCGCCTCTGGTGCTGTCGGGAACGCCCGTTACGATACACTCGGCAACCTTGGGGTGAGTGTTGAGGACTTCCTCGATTCTTGCGGGGTAGATATTTTCGCCCTTGCTGATTATCATATCGTCTTTTCTGCCGGCAATGGTAATGAACTGCCTCTTGTCCCAGGTGCCGATATCGCCTGTGTACATCCAGCCCTTGTAGAACTTAGCCTCGGTTTCCTCGGGGTTGTTTACATAGCAGTAGGTCGACTTTGCCGGGCACTTGATGATAACCTCGCCCTCCTCAACGTTATCGGTGGCGGCAAGCTCATCCGGCTCGGCTTTTCTGTCCTCGTAAACCTTTACCACCCTGACCTCATCGTCGGTGCAGGAGCGGCCGGCGGTACCCGACATCTCGGGCAGGTCGTAGGGGCGCAGAAATGTGTTCCAGAACGATTCCGTTGTGCCGTAGCCGTTGTAGATGTTGGGCGTAAGCATTTTCTGGAATTTGATGCAGGCTTCCTTTTCAAGCGGACTGCCCATTGTTATAATGCCCTTGAGGGATGAAATATCCCTGGGGTGCTTCTCCTGACGGGAGGCGAGAAGCGTAAGTACAGACGGAACGCCCGTCAAAAACGAAATGCCGTAGCGCTCAACATAGCTTAAGGTTGTCTTTGGATTGAAGGTGCGCATGATCACAAGCGCGCCGCCCGCATAAAGGGTAGGAGTGGGGCCTCCCGAGTGCAGTCCTCCGCGGTGGAACCACGGAGTCATGTTCATGGTGACGTCGGTGGGAGCAAGCGGAAAATGCATTATAACGTCGTGAGCCGACAGAACCTCGTTGATGTTGTTGAGCGGAACGCCCTTGGGAGTGCCCGTTGTGCCCGAGGTCTGCAGGCGCACTACCTCGTCGTAAATGTGCGGAGCAAAGTCAACAGGCGGATCGCTTTCGGGCGCGCCCTTTACATAGTCCTCGTAGAGAACATGTCCCTCGGGAACTTTAAATTCTTTATTAGAATTATGAACGGCTATTACTATCTCGGGCTTATGTGCGCTGAGCTTAAGAGCCTTGACAGCCGTATCGGCTATTTCGGAATCGTAAATATATACCTTAGCCTTGTTGTGAGTCATTATCTCGGCTGTTTCGCCTGCCGAAAGGTTGAAGTTCACGGGGTTGCCTATAGCGCCGAGCTTTTGCGGAGCGATGTAGCCGAACAAGAACTGGGGGCAGTTGAACAGCTGAAACATCACTATGTCCGACTTTTTAACGCCGTCGCTCTTTAAAGCGTTGGCAAATCTGTTGCAGTCGGCGTTGAGCTCCCCGTAAGTCCACTGCTTTTTTTCTGCAGGAGAAATAACCGCCGGCTTGTAGCCGAAGCGGCGCACATTGCGCATAAATCCGTTGAGCCAGGTAAACTCCGACTCAAAGGTCTCCTGAAACATTTTATGGTCGTAGGTGTAAGTCATAAAAACCTCTTTTTATCTGTTGTACAGTATTTTATTCGTACTTTCCCAAAAGAATACTTGAATTTTGACCGCCGAAGCCGAACGCGTTTGACATAGCGTATTTGATGTCGGCTTTTTTAGCGGTGTTGGGTACAAAGTCGATTCCCCCGCATTCGGGGTCTACCTCGTTTAAGTTGATTGTGGGAGGGATGATCCCCGTTTCGATAGCCTTTACGCAGGCTATAGCCTCGGTGATTCCGCCGGCGCCCATCATATGTCCCGTGGCGCCCTTTGTTGAGCTGACATAGGGGAGAGCGTCGCCGAAGATTTCCTTGATAGCGGCGGTTTCAACAGCGTCGCCCTTGTGAGTGGCGGTGCCGTGAGCGTTGATATAGCCGATGTCGGAGGGCTTTATTCCCGCGTCGTTTATAGCCTGACGGATGCATGCCATAGCGCCCCTGCCCTCGGGATGAGGAGCGGTTACATGGTGAGCGTCGCAGGTGTTGCCGCAGCCCGCTATCTCGGCGTAAATTTTAGCGCCGCGGGCCTTTGCGTGCTCCTCGGTTTCAAGCACAAGCGCTCCGCCGCCCTCGCCGATAACAAAACCGTCGCGGGTGATGTCAAAGGGACGGCTTGCGGTTACGGGGTCGTCGTTGCGGCGTGAAAGAGCCTTGGCGTTTGCGAGCGAATAGATAACCAGCGGACAAAGCACGCTTTCGGCTCCTACGGCAAGCATAACGTCAGCCTTGCCTGCCTGCATATATGTTGCGGCTATGTAAATCGCGTCGCCGCCCGATGAACAGGCTGTGCTAACGGTAAAGCTTGGACCTTGGATATTATAATCGATTGCGATATTCGCGGCCGCGATATTGCCCAGTATTTTCGGGATAAAGCGAGGTCCCACCTTTTTGTGAGAAGCGCCCGAAAGCGCGTCCTGGGTAAAGGCGGTAGTGGAAACGCCTGCCATGGCGGTTCCCATTACAATGCCCGTGCGCTCCGGCTCGATGGTAAGTCCGCTCTGCTTTATAGCCTCCTCTGCCGCTATGTAAGCATACTGCATAAAGGGATCGGTTTTCCTCACCAAATCCTTTTCAAGAAAATCGGTGGGGTTAAAGTCTTTTATCTCGCCTGCAAACTGAACCGCAAGCTCCGAGGGGTCAAAGCTTTTGATGGTGTCGATACCCGATTTGCCCTCTGTAAGGTTTTTCCAGTACTCGTCAACGCCTATACCTATAGGGGTAACGGCGCCCATTTTTCAGCATACTCCGTTCAAAACTTTAAAATAGCTATTTACATTTTGCATATTGTTATGCTATATTTAGATTATAACAGATTATTCCAAATTTTCAACACCATACATAATGCAAAAATTATTTGTTGTGAATGCTTCTATGCAAAAATTGCATAGGGAACGTGACGTTGCCGCCACGCGGCCGCCACGCGGCAGGAAGCGCGGGAACGTGACGTTCCATCCGGCGCGCCTTTGGAGAAATCGGTTTGTTGGAAAACTCGGTATAACGGCGCGACATAAATCGCGGGAACGGAAGTTTTGTTTATTGAAAACGTCTGATTCGCGAATTGGGTCAAGCGTCAAGCTTGCGCGTACTGTCCGTCGCGTGACGCGATTGCTGTCTGACAGGGGCAAGCCATTCCACTACATAAATGACAATTCAAGATTCCAAATAATAGAAACGGAGAAAACTATGGACATAAACCAACTCAACTGTTTTATATCGGTAGCTCAGACACTAAACTTTTCCGAGGCAGCACGTCGCAATTATGTTTCACAGTCGACTGTCAGCCGCTATATCAGCGACTTGGAAAAGGAATTCGGAGTTCAGCTTTTTACGCGTTCCCACCGTGATGTTGTGATGACTAACGAGGGGAAAATGCTTCTTCCTTACGCACTTGAAATCGTTGCCGCTATTGATAAGGCTAAGAAAACAATTAAACGAATGCAAAACGGCGGTACAGGCAAGCTGACGATCGGCTGCGATATTACATCAATGGAATTTCCGTCGCGCTGCATAGCCGATTTT
>OMYD01000007.1 GCA_900315195.1 uncultured Eubacteriales bacterium
TGTGGCGCTGGTGTTTATCAACGGCGTAGCGTACCCGTTCTCGCTGGGCGACAGCCGTATTTACCTGCTGCGCAACGGCGTTTTGACTCAGATATCAAAGGATCAGACGCTCGCAATGAAAAAGTACGAGGCGAATATCTACACGCTTGAGGAGGCGGAAAGAAGCCTTGACAGCCACAAGCTGACCTCGTTTTTGGGCGTCGATTACTACCGCCAAGGGCTTTCTCCGCAGCTTTTTGAGCCGATAGCTATGCAGGATACCGACAAGCTGCTGCTCTGCAGCGACGGACTGTATGACGAGCTCGGCTTGCAGGATATTCAAAGCGTAATGCTCCAAAACCCCGACCAGCCCGCGTTCAAGCTTGTTCAGGCGGCGCTGAACCACGGGGGCAACGACAATGTGACCTGCGCGGTCATTGAACGCGTTTAGTATTTTATAAGAATCCAAAGGAGGACAATATTATGGATTTTTCATTCTTGCAGAAAATGGGCTTTAGCATGGACGACATCGGCAAAATCGCCGAAATCGTAATGAGCGGCGGCGACGAGGACAAAATCGCCGAGGAGCTTAACGCAAAGTTCGGCATCGAAAAGGATCAGGCTAAGGATATCATAAAGCAGGGCAAGGGCTTTATGGGCAATATCCCCAATCCTTTCAAGAAATAATTCAGGATAAAGGGCGCGCTCAGGCGTGCCTTTTTCTTTGCCGGGCAAAAAGAAAGGCGGCAGTCCATACGGGCTGCCGCCATAGTTCTTTGTGAATTAGATTTCAATTGTCTTAACGGATTCAAACTCTTTGGTGATTTCCTCAGAGGGCTTCTTTGTAATAAGCGAAACAATCACGTTGACGATAAGCGCCAGCGGGAACGCGATAGCCAGTGAGTAAATGCCTGTTGAATCGTAGAGCGTAATCATATCAGCTCCGTTGAATTTTGTAAGGTCTGTGTTCTGAATAAGGGGGATATACGACCAGAACAGAACGAAAACCGTACCCGTAATCATGCCCGAGATAGCGCCCGCAAGATTTGAACGCTTCCAGAACAGAGCAAGAAGAACAACGGGGCCGAAAGCCGCGCCGAAGCCGCCCCAAGCGTCTTTAACCAGCTTCATTACGCTGGAGTTGGGGTCAAGTGCGATAACAAAGGCGATAACCGCAATTACCAGAACCGCGATTCTGCCGATCATAAGAGCCTTCTTTTCGGTGCTCTCGTCCTTTGCGGATCTTCTTTTGAAAATACCCTTGTAAACGTCCTCTGAAATAGCCGAGGATGTAACAAGCAGCTGGCTGTCGGCTGTAGACATAATCGCAGCCAGAATACCGCACAGGAAGATGCCGCCGATAAATACCAACGCGAAGTTGCCCGAGAACATCTGCTGAATAAGGCGGATAAACGCGGTTTCGCTGTTATTGCCGTCAAGCTGGGTGTTGAGGTAGCCTCTTGCCACAAAGCCGACAAAGCATGCCGCGGCAAGTGAAAGAATAACCCACGCGATAGCGATTTTTCTTGACTTTTTAACCTCGCGCTCGTTTTTGATAGCCATAAAGCGAATGATGATGTGGGGCATACCGAAGTAGCCGAGTCCCCAGGCAAGACCTGAGATAATTGAAATAGTCGAGGTGTTTTCGCCTTCGGGAGTTTTGAACAGGTTAATGTAGTTTTCGGGGCTTGATACTCCGTTTTTGCTCAGCGCGCCGGCAAAGCCGCTGTCCCATGTCATGGTAGCGTAGGCGATGATCGGAACCGCCAGAATCGCCACAAGCATAAGCATGCCCTGAATAAAGTCGGTGGTGCAAACCGCCTTAAAGCCGCCCAGCAGGGTGTAAATCAGAATAACAACCGCCGCGATGATAAGACCTACCAAATAAGCGTTCTCAATTGAATCGCCGAACAGCGTCTTAAACAGCTTCGCGCCCGAGCTGAACGCCGACGCGGTGTAAACCGCGAAGAAAATGGCGATAATAACTGCGGCAACAATTTTGATAACGCCCCTCTTGTCGCGGTAGCGGTTTTCAAAAAAGCTCGGAATTGTGAGCGAATTGCCCGATACAATAGTGTATTTTCTGAGTCTGGATGATACCAGGTACCAGTTCAGGATCGTACCGATCAAAAGGCCGATAGCCGTCCAAACCTCGCCTGTACCCGAAAGGTAAATAGCGCCCGGAAGTCCCATAAGCAGCCATCCGCTCATGTCGCTGGCCTGTGCCGAGAGTGCCGCTGTCCAGCCGCCCAGGTTTCTGCCGCCCAGAAAATAGTCTTCATTATTCTTGGTTTTTCTTGAATAGAACACGCCGATTAAAATCATAACAATCATGTAAAATCCAAAAGCGACCAGAGTAATGATTTTGTCTGTACTCATATTGTTCCTCCTCTAAAAATATAGTTTTAATATACTAAAGCATAAAACCGTTTCTACTATACCAAAATATCATGCAAAAATCAAGTATTTTTGCCATATAAATGAAAAAATGCAAAAAACTACTCCAAAATCGTTACAATTGTTGATTTGCACCAAAAAAAATAGTATAATAACAATATCTATAAGTACCTGAAGGCAACACCGCACAATTCGCGGCGCACACCTTGCTTGCATATTGTTACGTCAGCTTGCCCAAAAATCAGCACCCATACGTCAGTATGCGCACTGATTATTTGTCCAACCTGACGAAAAATCTGACTGTGCAATCCGCACACCTGAATTATGCGGTATTGCCTTAAAAAAGGAGCAGAGTATGGATTTTGTCAAGAGAACGTGGGCTGAGATTTCGCTGGACGCGATCACCCGCAATTTTCACATGATACAGGAAAAAATAGGCGGCAGCGCTAAAATATGCTGCGTTATAAAAGCCGACGGCTACGGCCACGGAGCCGTTGAGCTGGCTCATATATACGAGAGGCTGGGCGCGGACTTTTTCGCGGTGTCAAACATCGACGAGGGAATCGAGATCCGCACTTCGGGCGTAAAGCTTCCGATACTTATTTTGGGCTATACCCCTGTGCGCGACGCTCAAAGGCTGGCTCAGTACAATATTTCCCAGGCGGTTTTCTCGCTTGATTACGCCAAGGCTCTCTCCGCTCAGTGCGCCGAGTACGGCTGCGTTTGTAAAATTCATATCAAGTGCGACACGGGCATGAGCCGAATCGGTTTTATGTGTCAGGAGTTTCCGAGAGACGATAATTCTGTAAAAGAAATTTGCGAGGCGTGCTCGCTCACCAATCTTCAGCCCGAAGGACTGTTTACCCATTTCTGCGTGTCCGACGAGGGCGACGAGGGCAGAGAGTTCACAAAAAAGCAGTACGGGAATTTCAGCCATGTCAAAAACGCCCTTGAGGCGGCGGGGCTTAATATCCCGTTTACCCACTGCTCAAACAGCGGCGCTATTGAGGATTACGACAACACTTACTGCGACATGGTTCGCGCGGGCATTATCCTTTACGGACTCGCGCCTTCGCCTAAGCTGTACGGCAAGCTTGATTTGCAGCCCGCCATGACGCTTAAAACCACCGTCGCGTATGTAAAGGATCTTAAAAAGGGCGCCACCGTTTCCTACGGAAGAACCTTTACCGCTGAAAAGGATATGAAAATCGCCACTGTTCCAATCGGTTACGCCGACGGATATGTGCGTCAGAACGCCGAGAACGGCTATATGCTAGTAAACGGCAGGCGCGCCAAAATTGTCGGAAGAATCTGCATGGATCAGACTATGCTTGACGTTTCCGATATCGACGGCGTAAAAATCGGCGACGAGGTAATCGTATTCGGTACGGCCGAGAACGGCGAGCCTACCGCCGACACAATCGCCGAAAACACAAATACCATTAACTACGAGGTCGTTTGCCTTGTAGGAAAGCGCGTGCCGCGAATTTACTATAAAAACGGAGTTATTACGGAAGTGATGTATAAGCTATGAGATTGTTGGTTGTTGACGGAAACAGCATTGTAAACCGCGCGTTTTACGGAATCCGCCCCCTGACAAACAAAGAGGGGCAGTTTACCCACGCGATTTACGGCTTTCTCACAATGCTTCGCAAAATAGAAAAGGAAGAGTCGCCCGAGGCGGTAGCGATAGCTTTTGACCTTAAAGCGCCTACCTTCCGTCACAAAATGTACGACGGATACAAGGCAACACGCAAGGGTATGCCGCCCGAGCTCGCAAGCCAAATGCCTCCGCTGAAGGAGCTTCTCGGACTGCTGGGCTATACAATTGTTACCTGCGAGGGCTATGAAGCCGACGATATTCTCGGCACCCTGGCCGCCGCGTGCGAAAACAGCGGAAACGAGTGCGTCATCGCTACGGGTGACCGTGACAGCCTGCAGCTTGTCAGCGAAAAAACGCATGTGCACCTTTGCACAAACCGCGACGATATTCTCTACACTCCCGAAAAAATCATGGAGGATTACGGCGTTACGCCCGCCGGTTTAATCGAGATAAAGGCGATTCAGGGCGACAGCTCCGATAATATCCCGGGCGTTGCGGGTATCGGCCCCAAGGGCGCGGGCGATTTGATTCAGCGCTACCACACAGTTGAGTTTATTTACAGCCACCTCGACGAGCTTGAGATAAAGGACGGCGTGCGCAAAAAGCTGATCGCTTCAAAGGACAACGCGCTTCTCAGCTTAAAGCTGGGCAGAATCGCCACCGACGCGCCGATCGACACCGAAATTGAGCATTACACGGTGGAAATCAAAGACCGCGCCGCCTGCGCAAGATATATGGCAAGGCTGGAGCTATTTTCTTTAATAGAAAAATACGAGCTTGACGCGGTTTCCGCCGCCGAGGAAAAAGCCGAGTCAAAAACGGCTTTGCTTGAGATTGTTGAAGGAAATATTCCTTTAGAGAAAATTAAATCCGATAAGAAAGTATATTTATCATTTGATATTTCTAATAACGAATTAAAATCCTTTGCCGTTATGAGTGAGGGCAAGGTGTACCTCTCGTCTGACGAAGCGCTGTTTAAGCAGCTTATCTCAGACTCAGACCTGACGCTCTGCTCCCGCGGCAGCAAGGCGCTGTTTTCCTATGCCGACATTAAGGGCTGCGAGGAGAGCGCGAAATTATTTGATGTAGAGCTTGCGGCGTACCTGCTTGAGCCGTCCTCAAAGGACTATACCGACGAGAATCTCTGTGCCGCTAACCGCATTGAGCTGCCGCTCACCGATAACGAGGACTTCAAGCGTTACCGCGCTTTGGCGGTTTATGACAAGCTCTGCGAAAAGCTTTTGGGCGAAATCAAGGCAAACGAGCAGGAAAAACTGCTCTTTGACATTGAAATACCGCTTGCGAACGTCCTCGCTAAAATGGAAAATATCGGATTCGAGGTTGACCGTCAGGGCATAGCCGACTACGGCGCTATGCTGTCGGCGCGGATTTCTCAGCTCGAGGCGGATATCTATCAGAGCGCGGGCAGCGAGTTCAACATCAACTCGCCTAAGCAGCTCGGAAAAATTCTTTTTGAGGATTTAGGGCTGCCCGTCAAGAAAAAAACCAAGAGCGGCTACAGCACAAACGCCGAGGTGCTTGAAAGCCTGCGCTACGAGCATCCCGTTGTTGAGATGGTACTGCAGTACCGCACGCTGGCAAAGCTCAACTCGACCTACTGCGAGGGCCTGCTCAAGGTGATTGCCGCCGACGGCAGAATCCACTCAAACTTCAACCAGACCGAAACCCGCACCGGCAGAATCAGCTCAACCGAGCCGAATTTGCAGAATATTCCCGTAAGAACGGAGCTTGGGCGCGAAATGCGCAAGTTTTTCTGCGCGCGCGAGGGCTGGGTGCTTGTCGACGCGGACTACTCGCAGATTGAGCTGCGAGTTCTCGCTCACATAGCCCATGATAAAAACATGATTGAGGCGTTCAAAAACGGTGACGATATCCACGCCATCACCGCCTCCCAGGTGTTTAACCTGCCGCTCGACATGGTTACTCCTATTATGAGGAGCCGAGCCAAGGCGGTAAACTTCGGAATCGTCTACGGAATCGGCGCTTTCTCGCTCGGAAAGGACATCGGCGTAACTACAAAGGAAGCCTCAAGCTATATCAAAAATTATCTGTCGCATTACAGCGGCGTTGACAAATATATGCAGGACGTGGTTGAAAAGGCAAAGCTCGACGGCTATGTTGAAACCATGTTCGGCAGGCGGCGCTATCTTCCCGAGCTCAGCTCAGGCAAGCACATGCTGCGGGCGTTCGGCGAGCGCGTCGCAAGAAATATGCCCATTCAGGGAACAGCCGCCGACATCATAAAAATCGCCATGGTTCGCGTGGACGAGCGTCTGAAAAAAGAGGGACTGCGCGCGCGGCTGATTTTGCAGGTGCACGACGAATTGATTGTCGAGGCGCCTCAGGACGAGAGCATGCGCGTGGCGATGCTGCTGCAGGAGGAAATGGAAAACGCGGTGCGGCTTGATGTTCCGCTGACAGCCGACGCGGCGGTAGGAAGGACTTGGTACGATGCAAAAGGATAACAGCCTAAAATTTATAGCCTTTGTCTGCACGGGCAACACCTGCCGCAGCCCTATGGCAGAGGGGATTTTTAACAAAGCCGCCGAGGAGCGCGGACTTAGCGTCCGCGCCGTAAGCTTCGGAATGGCGGCGGTCGACGGTATGCCTCCCGCGAAAAACGCGGTTGAGGTCTGCGGCGAAATCGGAGTTGACATCAGCGCCCACCGCTCGCATTTTATCTATGATTTTCAGCTGGGCGACTTCGATAAAATCTACTGTATGTCGCAGGAGCACTCGCTTATTCTCTCCCAGAGCATCGGCTATCCGCTCGAAAATATCGAGGTGTTGAACGTTGCCGACCCGTACGGGCAGAGCGTTGAAATTTACCGCATGTGCCGCGACATTATCGTCACCTGCGTCGATGAAATTCTGAGAGCCTATGAAAATTGAGCAAATGACCGCCGAGCACCTTGACGGTGTTGAGGCGCTTGAAAAAAGCTGCTTTTCTCACCCCTGGTCGCGCCAAAGCCTTATGTCCGAGCTTGAAAACGCTCAGTCGCTTTTCTACGCGGCTGTTGAGGACGGACAGGTTGTCGGCTATATCGGAATGAGCTTCGTGCTTGACGAGGGTTATATCTACAATGTGGCGGTTGATGAAAAATACCGCAAAAAGGGTATAGGCAGCGCGCTTATCCGTACGCTGGTTACCCACTGCAAAAAGGAAGGTTTTGCCTTTCTCACGCTTGAGGTGAGGGAGAACAACACAGCGGCAAGGTCGCTGTATCAGCATTTCGGCTTTATAAAAGTGGGCGAGAGGAAAAACTACTACTCCGCCCCGACCGAAAACGCTGTTCTAATGACATTATATTTCTAACGGAGAATTAAGAATGAAGATACTCGCAATAGAATCATCCTGTGATGAAACCGCGGCGGCGGTTGTTGAGGACGGCAGAAAGGTGCTCTCCTCGGTAGTCGCCTCTCAGGTGGAGGAGCACAGGCTTTACGGCGGCGTAGTGCCCGAAATTGCCTCGCGCCGTCACGCCGAGGCGATCGTGCCGGTAGTGTCACAGGCATTGGAGCAGGCAAACCTCACGCTTGAAAACATTGACGCGCTGGCGGTTACATACGCTCCCGGGCTTATCGGCGCGCTGCTTGTCGGCGTAAACTTCGCCAAGGGGCTGTCGCTGTCAACAGGGCTGCCGCTTGTTCCGGTTCATCATCTGCGCTCGCATATCGCTTCTAATTATATTTCTAATAAAAAACTAAAGCCGCCGTTTCTCTGCCTTGTGGTATCGGGAGGCCACAGCCATATTGTTATGGTTGAGGACTACACCAAAATGAAAATCATCGGCAGAACCCGCGACGACGCGGCGGGCGAAGCGTTTGACAAGGCGGCGCGCACAATGGGAATGCCTTACCCGGGAGGAATCGAGCTTGACAAAGTCGCGGAGTCGGGCGACCCTCACGCGTTTAAGCTGCCGCGCCCTACGGTGCACGACGCGCCTTATGATTTCAGCTTTTCGGGGCTTAAAACCGCGGTGATCAATCTGCTTCACAACTCCGCGCAAAAGGGCGTTGAGTTAAATAAAGCCGACGTCTGCGCGTCCTTCCGCTACGCCGTAGTCGACTGCCTCTGCACAAACTTTTTAAAGGCGGCAAACGACCTTAACGTCGAAAAGCTTGTAATAGCGGGCGGCGTTTCGGCAAATTCGCTTTTGCGCAGAACGCTCTCGCAGGAGTGTGAAAAGCGCGGAATGAAGTTCTATATGCCCGACAAATCGCTATGCGGCGACAACGCAGCCATGGTCGGAGCTCAGGGCTATTATGAATACCTTGCGGGCAAAACCGCGGGCGCCGACCTCAACGCTTACGCCACAATGAGCATTGAGGAATAAGCAAACACCAAAGGAGGTTTTTGTATGAGTGAAGAATACAATCCTTATATGCAGCCCGAAACGCAGCCTGAAAACACCGCTTCAAAAAGTCCAAGGGATGTTCAGCAGCCGCCATATCAGCAGCCTGTCTATCCGCCGGAATATGACTATCCTCAGCAGCCTGTCTATCCGCCGGGGTACGACTATTCTCAGCAGCCCGCCTATCCGCCGGGGTACGACTATCCTCAGCAGCCTGTTTATCCGCCGCAGTACGGCAATTACGTTCAGCAGGTTACCGAGCCTCAGCCGCAGAGGGAAAGAAGGTCAGCAAAGCCGCTTGTTTCGTTTATTCTGAGCTGCGTCAGCATGATGCTTAGCTTCTATGCCTCGTTCTTCTTTTTTTTAATGATCAGAAATTATAATAACCATGTAGAAAAAATATCCGGGCTCGAAAGATACTCGTCTGATTATGGCCATGAAAACGCGAATTATTTTTTCGGTCAGGGATTTTTAAGGTTTTTCGCGGATTGCGTTTTTCTTTTGGCTTTGGGCGCGGGTATAACCGCGATAACATTTGCTGTTATCAGCATAAATAAAAAAAGACAGGGGCGTGTGTTTTCTATTCTTGCCTTATGCATAGCTCTTGCGGGCATTATTTTTGCTTCAATATCTGCTATTGTGATGATTAATACCGTATTCTGACAGCATAGCCTTAAATAAAGGCGCGGCTGTTTCGCGCGGATTTATTACATATTGATTTTATAAACCAAGCGCTTTTAAACTGTTATTATTTTTGATAAAATAAATTATTATCCATAAAAAAGGAGTGTGCGTAATATGGAAGAAATGTTTACGGAAAAAACCGTGGCGGCAGATCCGCTTGAAGAGCGAGTGCCTGCGGACAAATCCACGGAGAACACAAACCCTTACGAGGCAAAAACAACGTCGGCGGATTTTGATCAGCCCAAGCCTCAGTATCAGCCGCCTCAGCAGCAACAGCACTGGCAGCCCCAACAGCCCCCGCAGTACCAACAGCCCCCGCAGTATCGCCCCCCTCAGTATCAACAGCCCCCGCAGTACCAACAGCCTCCCCAGTACCGGCCGCAGCCTAATGAGTATTACAGACCGGTTCAGCCTCAGTATCATCAGGTTTACAGGCAGCCTGTTCCGGGCGGCGGAGCCGCGAAGGCGTTCGCGATCGTAGCGTTTGTAGCGGGATGTATCTCAATTTCAATACTGTTTATTATGCTTATGGCAGCAAGCGGTTCAACTTCTGCATATAGATACAGATCAGATCGCAGTGGTCTTGCAGCCGTATCATTAGTTTACAGCTTTATTTGCTCTATTCCCGGCTTGGTTTTCGGTATAGTTGCATTGGCAAAGAAAACAAACAAGTTCCCGCTGGCACTTCTCGGCACAATATTCTGCGGTTCGCTTATACTGTACGGCTTAATTATGCTTATGTCGGTAGCGTGATCCAAAAGGAGATCTGATGAGTCAGAAACAAGACTTTGACGCGATGTTCCGCGAATCGCAAATCAGCAAATTCCCGAAGGAAAACGCCTCGCACGAAAAGCGCTTTGACGAGCAGTTCCGCGAGAGCTATCAAAAGCAGTCAAATCCGAAAGCTCCCGTAACACCCGAGGTCCTCGACAGCACCGGTCACCCGATAAAAAAGCCCGAGCGGGTTTCTGGCAGCGTTCTCGGTATTGTTGCGGCGATTATCGGCGTTGTGGCGTTTATTCTGGTGTTTTTGGGAATGTTTGCGCATTTTATAATGTGGCTTAACATTCTTATCTGCCTTACCGGTATCGGATTCGCGATAGCGGCGCTGATAAAGCGCGACACCGCGGGGCGCATTTTCGCTGTAATAGGAACCGTGCTCTGCATTTTCGATTTGCTGGTGCAGCTGATTTGCATGATAGTTGTTATAATCAGCTCGGGAATATCCGCGATAATAAACTTATTTTAAAAAGGAATGATTCCAATGAAAAATCCAATTGTTACCATTGAAATGGAAAACGGCAAGCTTATTAAGGCCGAGCTCTATCCTGAAATCGCGCCCAATACCGTTGCTAATTATATTAGTCTGGCGGGCAGCGGCTTTTACAACGGGCTGACATTTCACCGTGTTATCTACGGCTTTATGATTCAGGGCGGATGCCCCGAGGGCACGGGCACAGGCGGCCCGGGCTACCGCATCAAGGGCGAGTTTTCCGCAAACGGCTTTAAAAACGACCTCAAACACACCGAGGGCGTGCTTTCAATGGCGCGCGCGATGATGCCCGATTCCGCAGGCTCGCAGTTCTTTATCATGCACAGAACCTCGCCTCACCTCGACGGCCAGTACGCGGCGTTCGGCAAGGTTATCGAGGGCATGGACGTTGTAAACGAGATAGCCGAGTGCGACACCGATTTTGCCGACAGGCCTCTCGAGGCGCAGGTCATTAAGAGCATGACGGTTGAAACCTTCGGCGAAAGCTATCCCGAGCCCGAAAAGATGTAAAATCCGTATACTATTTATATAGTAATTTTTTAACGTTATAAAAAAGGAAGATACACTTATGAATGTTTTACTTGCAGGCGGAGCAGGATACATAGGCAGCCATACCTGTGTAGAGCTTATCGAGGCGGGACACAGCGTTGTCGTGGCTGACAATTTTTCAAATTCATGTCCTGAGGCGGTCAGGCGCGTTGAAAAAATCACAGGCGCCGAAATTCCGCTTTACGAAGCCGATGTATGCGACAAAGCGGCGGTTGACAAGATTTTCTCCGAAAACAAAATCGACGCCGTAATTCATTTTGCCGGACTTAAAGCGGTAGGAGAGAGCTGTGAAAAGCCACTGCTCTATTACCGCAACAACATTGACTCAACGCTGACCTTGCTTGAAGCAATGCAAAAGTACGGGGTCAACAACTTTATTTTCAGCTCATCCGCCACGGTTTACGGAACTCCCAAAATTGTTCCGCTGGTGGAAACAATGCCGACGGGTACACCTACCAATCCTTACGGCTGGACAAAGCTGATGATGGAGCAGATTCTTACCGACACCGCAAACGCTAACCCCGAGATGTCGATTGTTATTCTGCGCTACTTCAACCCGATAGGCGCTCACAAGAGCGGACTTATTGGGGAGGATCCCAACGGAATCCCGAATAATCTTATGCCTTACATTACCCAGGTAGCGGCAGGCAGGCTTCCTCAGCTCGGCGTGTTCGGCGACGATTATCCCACACATGACGGCACCGGAGTACGCGACTATATCCATGTTGTGGATCTGGCGAAGGGCCATGTAAAGGCGATTGACTATTCCGGAGAGCACAAGGGCGTTGAAATCGTAAACCTGGGCACCGGAACGGGCTACAGCGTGCTTGACATTGTAAAAGCGTTTGAAAAAGTCAATAAAATAACCATTCCGTATACAATCAAGCCGCGGCGCGCGGGCGATATTGCCGAATGCTACGCCGACGCCGAGAAGGCTGAGCGTGTGCTGGGATGGAAGGCAGAGAAGAATTTGGAAGAAATGTGCTACGATTCATGGAATTGGCAGTCAAATAATGTAAATGGTTACAAATAGTAATATCTTTTATTGTGAATTGTGACAAATTGCGTTTCAAAACCTTGTTAAAATAAACGAAATAATAAATTTCCGTAAAAAAGTGATTTCCATTTTAGAATTTTTATTGACTTTTGGATATCACTTGTATTATAATAGTATTGCTTATAGAAGCATTATCATTAAAGGAGGAAAAAAAGAAATGTACAAAAAAGCACTAAGCCTTCTGCTTGCGTTAATGCTTATCGTTACTTCGTTATCAGTTGCAATTTTCTCAGTTGCTGCTACCGAAGACAGCGATTCCGCAGACCTCAAGGTTACAGCTACTTCAAATTTCTTTGCTACAAGTGAAAAGTCCTTTACTAAAGAGGACCTTGCTGCTAAAGATGATTTGGTTACAGTAACTTACTTTATTAAGTCTGCACAGGGAATGGTCAACTGTGACTGGATACTGACCTATGACGGCACTGTCCTCCAGTTTGACGAAGCAGCTAACAAGACAGATGGCGGAAAGCTCAACGTAATGCCCAACGCTACAGACGCGATTATCAACACTAACCCCGAATCTGTAGAATATGGCATCGTTGGCAACTGCACCAATCTTAATTCCTATGATCTTTGCGATGAAAACGGTGAGAAAACAGCTTTTGTTACCGCTACATTCAAAGTAATCGGTTCAGGTGACACAACAGTTAACCTCAATGTTAAGGATTTAAGAGTTACAAGTTCCGCAAAAGGCACAGAATCTACAGTTGAAAATGAAACTCAGCTTGTAGACAATGGTACCGTTGAATCCACAAGCGTTGAATATGCTGCTGACTCTGAAGTTTACGGTGGCAAATATAACGATCACGGTGAACCCACAACCGAGCCCGAAGTTACTACTACCGAGCCCGAAGTCACCACAACCGAGCCCGCTCCCACAACCGAGCCCGTTGCTGATGACACCTACATCGTAGCAGGTTCTCCCGCTGACATCTTCGGCACAGCTTGGGACGGCACAAACGAAGACAACAAAATGACCAAGAATGATGACGGCACCTATACAAAGGATTACACCGTTGACAAGGCTTACTCCGCAGTTCAGCTCAAGACCGTTAAGAACGGCGCAGAGTGGATCGGCGACAAGACCGGTCAGAACGTAACCTTCGACCTCACAGGCGCAGGCACCTTTACAGTAGTTTACGACCCCGTTGAGAACTACACCTATGTAAAGGGCGACATCGTTAAGGAAATCACCGAGTTCAAGTATGACACTGTATTCGCTGCAGGTAACGGCGAAGGCTTCTGGCTCAACGGTGCATCATGGGATCCCGCGGCTGAGGCCAACAAGATGAACAAGGTTGCTGACGACGTTTGGGAAATCTCCTTCGAGAACGTACCCGACGGCTTCGAGCGTCAGATCAAGTTCACTATCGACGGCGCATGGACTCACAACTTCGGCGGCGCGTTCGAAGAGAGCGGCGTTGCTTCACCCGCTGTTTACAACGGCGACAACATCACATTTGATACAGACGAAACCTGCACAGTAAAGGCTCAGCTCGACCTGAGAAACTTTGACTTTGCAACTAAGGAAGGCGCTCTGTTCACAATTACAATTACTTATGGCGAGCCCGAGCCCCCAACCACAACCGAGCCCGTTCCCACAACCGAACCCGCTCCCGTAGGCAAAGGCCTTACAGTAATTGCTACTTCCAACTTCTTCCCCGAGACAAAGGCTTACTATGAAGATGTAAACAAGTACGCTGATGAGGACGGCAACGTATTCATCACTGTTGATTACAAGATGGCTGCTGACGGCAAGTACCTCATCAACCTCGACGTTGACGAGCTGACTTGGGATCCCGCAGTTCTTGAGTTCAAAGAAGCTTACAATAAGATCGGCGAAGGCCGCAGAGCTCAGTTCACAATCTTCCCGTTCGCTATGGAGCAGGGACTTGGCGCCGGCATGGTTAACACCTTCGGCGACAACAACGGCGGCAGAATCGTAGGTAACTACACCTCCGTATCTCCCGCAGCTTACGCTACAGAGGAAGACGGTTCACCCGTTACTGTAGTAAGAGCAGTATTTAAGCTCCTTGATAAGGACGCTAACATTACAACCGTTAACTGCAAGATGGATACACTTTCACTTTGCGATGACGATGTAAAAGAACCCTACGCACAGTACACACCCATCAGCGGCGGCGTTATTGATGATGAGGCATATGCTCTCGGAACTTATCAGACCATCATCTCTCCCGAAGGCGAAGAGCCTCCCGTTCCTACAACCGCTCCCACAACAACTGCTCCCGCTCCCACAACCGAGCCCGCTAAGGAATTGACCGTTACCGGTTCTTCTAACTACTGCGACGCAGTAGACGGACAGATTGTTAAGGTTGGCGACACTGTAACAGTTACATTCAAGGCTCCCGAAACAAGAAATATCGTAGATATTCAGTGGGGCATGAATTATGATAAGGATAAGCTCCAGCTTACCGGTATCAGCACATTTGACGGCGGCAAGATGCTTATTAACTTAGATGCTGAGTCCTACAACGTACTTGGCAGCCTGTCAGATATTGTTAAACCTTACGCTGTAAACGAAGGCGATGATTTCATCACATTCGTATTCACTGCTAAGGCTGACGGCGAAACCGACGTTAAGCTCACAATCATTGATATGACTGTAAGAGAGGACGACGGAGATGTTATCATCTTCGAGGATACCGTTGACAAGCGTCAGCCCGGTCCTACTCCTACAACTGAGCCCGTAGTTACAACTGAGCCCGTAGTTACAACTGAGCCCGTAGTTACAACCGAGCCTGTTGTTACAACCGAGCCCGTAGTTACAACCGAGCCCGTAGTTACAACCGAGCCTGTTGTTACAACCGAGCCCGTAGTTACAACTGAGCCTGTTGTTACAACTGAGCCCGTAGTTACAACCGAGCCTGTTGTTACAACTGAGCCCGAGCCCACAACCACAACCGAGCCCGCTCCCACAACTGAGCCCGGCACAGCTTCAACAACTGACGCTACTTCTGCTACAGGCACAACCGGCGGCCAGTCTTCACCTGACAGCAGCCCCGACAGCAGCCCCGACACACCCGGTGGCGGCGGCGGTGGATTCGTACAGACAGGCGGTGCTTCTATGGCACTCATCATCCTGTTAGTACTTGTTTCCGCAACTGCAGGTATCTATTTTGCTCGCAAGAGAGTAAAATAATCAATTAGCTTAGTTTAATACTGACTAATATAAAATTCACCCTCCGATTTTTCGGAGGGTGTTTTTTAGTTATATAAATTATAAGATGATAAGTAATTTCATAATAATATTTCTAAATTGTTACATAAATTTCATAAAATCATCACAGAACTTAGTTGAATTATTTTTTAATATATTATATAATAAATTAACTAATAATTATAAAGGAATGACGTTATGAAGCATTTTGGAACTAAGTTTACTTCGTTGTTTTTTGCTCTTGTTCTTATTGTATTTTCCGTTACAATGGTATGTGCCGATGATTCAAATGGTGAAAACAAAAATGATGGTTCTGTGTTGACAATCAATGATAAAGGAAAAGTCGCTGTCGGAAAGACCGTAAGCTACACCCTGTATTTAGATGAGGCCAAGGAGCCCATTGAAGGCTTTGAACTTCGTCTTTTCTTTGACAGTGAGAATTTGAAGTATAAAAAAGGCACCTTAAAATTTGAAAAGTTCAACGTTGTTTTCTATAATGAGAACATTGAAGGAAAAATCCCGATGAACTATACATCCATTACCAATATGCCTTCTTTTGATAAAAAAACACAGTTCTTGACCGCGGATTTTGAGGTTATTAAAGAGGGAAATGCGACAATTTCTCAATTCTTTACCGAGCTTTACGGTGAAAACATGGATTATCTCAAAAGCTATAAATTTACATACGATCTCACGGTTGACGGCAAAAAAATCGTAGAAGACGGTGTCCCCGTTGTTAATAACGACCCTGATACACTTGAGCATAATCAGGGTGATTTCAAAAATTACGCCGACGGTATGGGCGATGATAATTCACCTAAAACAAAAGACCATGTATTGGTAGGCTCGGGTGTTAAGACAAATGTTATTGAAGTTCAAAAAAACAGCAGTCAGGATCAAAAAAACGGTTCATCCGGCGGTTTGATCATTAAGATTATTATTGCTGTTCTGTTTGTCCTCTTGGTATCAGCCGCGATTGTAATTGCTGTATTAACCACGCGTAGAAAGAAGAAACCGGAAGAGTAATTGACACTTTCTAACAAACAATCGGTTAAAAATTTGTCATAATTACTAAAATAAACTTTTTCAAACTTCTTGATTTTTGCTGTTCTTTGTTATATAATGTTAATAACCGAATTTCGGAATTTAATTGGAGGAATTAAAGATGAAAAAAGTATTTAGTATCATCCTTGCCGGTACCATGGCTGCTTCAACCATGGGTATCAGCGCTCTCAGCGTTTCGGCGGATGAGGGTGGCTTAACTCCCGGCAGCTATGTAACTCATCCCACCTATACCCCTAAAGAAGGCGTTAAGACTAATCGTCTGATGTTTGCTATGCCCGCTGCATGGCAGAATGAAACTACCAAAAAGGACAGAGAAGGCGGACTTTGCGGTCTTTATTGGTGGAGCGGCTTTGATAAGCCCGGCGATCAGGGATGGTCAAACGGCTGGCCCGGATATCAGGCTACAAAAGTAACAACCGAAAAAGATGTTACTAACCTTTGGGAAATCAATGTTCCCACATATGGCAACGGTGAAAAGGGTAACGCTACCCAGATCATCTGGAACAACTTCATCGACGGCGGTACTGAAAAAGATACCAAAAAGAACCCCTTCTATGAGGCTGCTAATCAGACCAAGGACTTCCCCGGTCAGTACTATTCAAGAACTGACGAGCATGAAACATATGATATACTGATCAGATATATCTATATGAAGTCGTTTAAGGACGCAGGCGTTGAGGGCATTGATAAGCTCAACCTCGAGATGGATTCGAAAACCTTCTGGGTTGAAGCAAACAAGCTTTGCGCTGTTTACAACAAAAATGATTGGGATAAGCTCGACGCCGATGAAAGAACCTATCAGGTTGACTTGGTTCTTGATGACAACGCACCCGACCTCTCAGAGTTCGGTGATTATGCTTCAAACTTCTTTAACGAAGACAATGTAGGCGCCGATGGTGTTTATCCTCAGTACAAGGCTGAAGAGGCACTCGGAAACGGTCAGGCGTTTACATTTAACAACATGGTATTCGTAGTAAGCTTTGATCCTAATAAGATGGAAAAGAGCCCCGTCAGCGGTAAAATCGGTTATGACGGAGACTGGTATTTCTACTATGGCAACGGCGAGTACGGCTCATGGCCTACCAAGGAGCTCAACGAGCAGTATAAGGGCGTAACAGGTAACTTTACCAAGGGCGAGTATGTTGACCCCGACTACAAACCCCCGGTACCTACTGATGATCCTTCAGAAACAACTATTCCCAGTCCCAGCGGTACAGACGCAGGTTCTTCTACAAAGGACTCCGATAAAGGCAGCGATTCAGGCAACGATTCCAACGGTTCTATCGCTACAGGTCAGTTCTCTGTTGCTGTAATCGTTCTTGTTGTTCTCTTTGCAGGCGCAGCTATTGTAATGTTTGCTCGCAAGAAAGAACAGGACTAATATAATTTCATAACTTTTTAAGGCTGCTTCGTTTGAAGCAGCCTTTTTTTGATATTTATTAACATGTTTAAGTCTTGAATAAATACGGTAAATCAAAAATTATTGCATTTTGTCTTTTGTTATGATATAATAATATGATGAATTTTTATGTATGGAGGGATGCGTCATGTCAAAACGAGCGCTGTGTTTTATTTTGACTTTAATAATGACAACCTCAATACTGTTCGGTTCCATATGCTCGGCGAAGGGTGAGGAGATTTCCGTGAAAGAAAATTCGCTGTCCGCCTTGAATGAGTCTGAGGAGACTTCTACAACCGTGCCGCCAGCCACAATTTCCACAGCGCGGTTCCCGTCTCTTTCGGTTACTTTGATTTCCAACTATTTCAGCAAAACCAGCGCTGATTATAACGAGTATACAAAAGAGTTTACAATTAAATTCAAGCTGCATTCGTCAAAGGAGCTGCTCTCTGTAAACTGGACGCTCTCGTATGACAGCGAAGTGTTGAAGATCGACCCGTCTAAAAACACATTAAATTTGATTTGTCCTACAATGAGCAAAAGTTCATCGGTAAGCTTTGATGATGAAAACGGGCTGGTAGAGTTTAACGCAACCGATATGTCCATGTATGACTTTACAAATGAGGAGTCAGACTTTGTTCGAATTGTTTTTGACGCGCCGAATCTGACACCGAATGATACTGAGATTACAAAGGTTGATTTATCGGTTGAGGATTTATGGGTGTCCGAGCCTGACCCGAAAACGGGGTTGTCGCTTGTTAATAAAGAGATTTGCCTTGTAAAAAAAGGAAATGTGATAAACAACGCGCGTACAAAAGAGGTAAGCGTTTCAAAGCATACTCAAATAACGCCTTCTACCTTTCATGATTCAAACTATACGCCGTCCACAAAAGACGAGGCGAACACAACAACGGTAAAGCCTACCGAAAAGCCAACCGCCGCGCCCACATCGGCTACTTCGCCGCAAAACAATTCCAAGGATAACAGCGATGCTAAAATATTTACCGGCGAGTGGTACATCGCGCTGATTATACTAGTAATGCTGCTGATATGCTCTATTGTATTATTTATAATGCGAAAACGCGACATATATAATAACTGATAATTTTACCGCCCTGCTGTTGACAGACAGGGCGGTGTTTTGTTGTATTCTAATAGGATACTATAAAAATTCTTGCAGAATAATCATTCCAACATGTGATCAAGGGGTTACATGTTCCGGAATAGTTCCGTTTTCATCAAATGTGAAGTGCCTTCCGTCCGAACATTGTCCGTCATACCAGAAATTATAGTCCTCATATGTTGCCTTGCAGTTGTTGACGTGGATCTCGCCGCCGTCTCTTGTACCGAATGTCGCAAAAGGACACCGCGGATTGTTTCGCTGAATAAGATTAACATTATTGACGTTAAGGTTCAAATAAGCTCCCGTGCAATCGTATGCTTTTAGAATTCTTGCGGTTTCAAGCGAAAATACGGCATTGTCAATTGTGCTTTTACAGTCGGGATCGCCGTTGATGGTTATTTCATAACTGCATTTGGTCACAGCCATATAAGTAAATGTATATTTCCACGCTACCGGAGTTTTGATAGAGTGTCCGTTAAGATTGACTGTAAGTTTCAATCCGTCACGGTTAGGCTGCGGAAAACTGATATAGCCGTCAGAGTCATGCGGAAGCTTGTTGTTTACGTTTCTGTACGCGTCGCCGGGATAAAAGTCACCTGTTGTTGCCCAGTCTTTGTTTAGTGTAAACACCATTTCCGAAGGATAGTCGGAGTTGCTTGTGTTGTAGAACGCCAAGGTGTTCATTACAAGCCAGCCCTTCATGGGATCGTCAACGCTAAAGCTGTAGGAGTCGGCGCCGATAATGATCGAAACCTCCGCCGCTTTTCCGTTTTGATATTTCTGCTCAACAGCATTGTAAGCGGTAACAACCTCTTGCAGAGCGTTGTAATAGTTTTGCGCCTTGTTTTTCAGAGCGTCTGCATTGTTCGCAAGCTGCTTTTTCATGGCCTGAGCGTCGCTGCCGTGGTTTTGATAGTATTCATAGTTATTTATATCATACTGCATTTGAGCAAGCTGCAAACAGTCCATATAATATACAATCATCTCAGCCTCATATCCTTTGAGGTCGTTTTTGATCGTGTCGTATGAAACCAGCTGCTTTAAATCGTTAATATTTTTAACGCCGGTACCATCTGAGGTGATCTGCGCTTCAGCGTCGCTGTCATATTCCATTTTTTCCAGATTATAAAGAAGGTCAAATGTTCCGCCCTTGGTATTAAGATAGTTTTTCATGCGGCTGAATTCCGTGTTGACTCCGCAGTTTGACACTATATCGCGAAACGCCAGATATGTGCTTTCGTCAATTATAGTGTACTTTTTAACGGCGAATTCGTTGCTTATACTGTTTTCGTAGGCGGAAATGTTGTTCATAAAGGTTTCATGGGCTGACAGCGCCCAATTGTGCTCCTGATCAAAATTATCCAGCGACCTCTTGATATCCTCTTTTTTCAGCTCGGTTGAGATCTCGTCAAGCTTGTCTGAAATTGTCTTGAGCGCCGTCATTTCCTCGTTGTGGTAGGTTGTCATCTGAGAGCTCATATTGTCGATATCGGCAATAATATCCTTGGTTGAGCGTGTAATGTGATCGTCTGTATCCTCCAGCGACATACCCGTGTCATATACTGTGCCAAACAGGCTGTCTATTACGCCTATTCCTGCTGCGCCCAAAACCGAGAGCCCGGGAACCTTGTCACAGCCAATTTCAATCAGCTTGTCAATAGCCTTGTTAGCTCCCGCGATTGCCGCGTCGCCCGCGGTGCTGCCAACGGATGATTCAGCGGTGCTTGCCGCTGACACTGACGTCATCCCGGTAGCGGTTACGGAGAGTGTTATAATTGCCGCAAGTGTTATTGCGGTCAATCGGTTAACTTTAAATCTTTTCATAATTAGTGCCTCCTTTGATGTCTTAACCGGAATTATTATAAAACACCAAACAGGACAAAATAATGACAAAAAGACCACTAAATTATTTTTCTTCAGTGGCCTTTGTTTTTTGTGTTTAAATAAGCTTTATGAGAAGCTGTTTTAGGGGATCGCATTATTCGGGGAAGAGCGAGGCAGATAACGTTATAAAAATAAAAAGGGCTGCGAAAACAGCCCTTTAAGATGTAAATTTATTAGTTTGCTCTGGTAACCTTACCTGAACGTAAGCAACGGGTGCAAGCATATACGCGCTTCGGTGAGCCGTCAACAATTGCCTTAACACGCTGAACGTTGGGCTTCCAAGTTCTGTTGGAACGTCTGTGAGAGTGAGATACCTTGATGCCGAATTTTACATCCTTACCGCAGAATTCACATTTTTTTTCCTAACTTTGTTATAATAACAGAAAAACAGAAAAAAAGCAAGTGTTTTTTTAAAATTTCTTAACTTGTTTTAAAACTTCTTATTTTCCTTGTTTTTTTTGCGGTTTTGATATATAATATATACTATCTATAATTGTGTTCATAGGAGGATTATATGCTGCTGACATTATTAAACGGGCATTTTACAATGGAGCAGGTGTTTGCGCAGATCCTTGCCGTGCTTCTTGTTATCTTTCTTATTCTTCCGTTCCATGAGTGGGCGCACGCCTTTACGGCTTCTTGCCTCGGCGACAAGGGCATAAAAGCCCGCGGCAGATTATCGCTTAACCCGATAAGCCATATCGACCCTATCGGCGCGGTCATGCTGCTGCTCATCGGCTTCGGCTGGGCTAAGCCCGTTCCCGTTGACCCGCGTTATTTCAAGCACCCTAAGCTGGGAATGGCGATCACAGCGTTCATGGGACCAGTAGCCAATATGGTTGCAGCGCTTGCGGGCTATCTTGTTTACTATGTATTCTTGTACAATTTCCCCGATATGCTTATTTCAACAAACGGAATGACCTTCAGTTACACACTCCTGTACTATTTCCTGTCATTCTATATTATGGTTAACCTCAGCCTGGCGGTGTTTAACCTTATTCCCATTCCGCCGCTTGACGGCTCAAAGGTGCTGTTTGTGTTCCTGCCCAATAAGGCGGTCAACTTTTTCTACCGTTATCAGAACGTGTTTTTTATCGTGCTGTTTGCCCTTATGTGGGGCGGCGCTCTCAACGGCGTTTTAAGCACCTTCACCGATTGGCTCAACGACGGAATAAGCTGGCTTGCAAGGCTGCCGTTTAAGCCGTTTGTGAGCTGAGGTGTCTATGGAAACGCAGCTGCAATATAAGCTTCCCGTTTTTGAGGGACCGCTTGATTTGCTTTTGACTTTGATTTCAAAAAATAAAATAGATATTTACGACATTCAGATTTCCGAACTGCTTGAGCAGTACATGGAGCAGATAAACCGCATGCAGGAAAACCGGATGGACATCGCGTCCGAGTTCCTCACAATGGCGTCAAGGCTTGTGTACATCAAATCCGTAATGCTGCTCCCTAAGTACGAGGAAGAAGCCGAGGAGCTGAAAAAGGAGCTGTCCGGTCAGCTGCTTGAGTACGCGGTTTGCAGAGAGATTGCCGCAAAGCTCGGCGGGATCTACGACTTCGATACCTTCTTTCGCGCCGCGTCTCCCGTGGAATTTGACCTGACCTATAACCGCAGCCATCCGAGCGAGGATATAGCAAAGGCTTATATCAGCGCGGTAGGCAGGGGCAAGCGCCGTCTGCCGCCCTCTGAACAGGCGTTTTCGGGGATTGTCGCGCATAAAATCGTTTCGGTAAACAGTAAAATCATTCAGCTTATGCGCAGGCTTTGGCACGGCAAAAAGCTTGAATATCACGAGATTTTTGAGGTGTGCGAGGGGAAAAGCGACTTGGTAGCCACTTTTTTGGCAACGCTTGAGCTGGTAAAGGGCAAGCGTATCCGAATTGAGGGCGACGGCGAAAACGCAGTGGTGCGTATGATTGAAAGAGAGGGGGAGACCTCGAATGAGTGATGATAATTCTGTAAAAGAAATAAATCTCAGCGCCGCGATAGAGGCGATTTTGTTTGCCGCGGGCGGCTCGGTCGAGCGCGAGAGAATCGCGCAGGCGCTTGAAATCTCCGCAGAGGAGGTCGACAGCAGAGTCGACGCGCTTCTTGATGATTATAACCGCGTGGAAACGGGCATAACAATTATAAAGCTTAAAAACAGCTATCAAATGGTGTCGCGCAAGGAATACGCGCCGCAGATCCGCACGGTAATGGATTTGCGCAGAAACACTCCGCTTTCTCAGGCGGCGCTTGAGGTACTGGCGGTCGTGGCGTACAACCAGCCCGTTACAAAGGCGTTTGTCGAGCAGGTGCGCGGCGTTGACTGCAGCGGAGTTATCGGCAGCCTTACCTCAAAGGATTTGATTGAGGAAAAGGGCAGGCTTGAGCTTCCGGGCAGACCGCTTTTATACGGCACTACCGAGAACTTTTTGCGCTGCTTTAATATCAGCAGCTTAGACGAGCTTCCGCCGCTTCCCGAAAGCGAGGAGGAAAAGGAGCCGCAGGAAACCGAGCCCGAGGAATAATCGGCGCGGAAAAACATTTTGAGAGAAACGAGGGATGTATTTGACGTGGCTTTATATACTGCTCGGAATCATCCTGCTGATTTTTCTCATTCTGTTGATTCCGATAGGCGTAAAGGTTTCGTATAAGGGCGAGGTAAAGGCGGTTCTGAAAATCGGTTTTATCCCGATTCGGATATATCCGCCAAAGCCCAAGAAAAAGAAAAAAGATAAGAAAAAAGAAAAGAAAGAGTCCGAGGACGATAAGAAAAAGAAGAAAAAGCCCAGTATCGTCAAGGAAAAGGGAATCCTCTGGCTTGTCGATACAATCCGCGAGGCGGCTTCTCTTGCGGCAGGCGCGCTTAAAAGCTTTTTTAAGCACCTTGTCATTAAGCGGTTCAGCCTAAGCATCAGCTATCACGGAAAGGACGCCGAGGACACCGCCGTTAAGTACGGATACTTTTGCCTTGCGGTTTATCCCGCCGTAAGTATTTTGGTAAAGGCGTCAAAATGCAAAAAATACGGCGTCGATATCTCGCCCAACTTCAACGAAGGCGACCAGTCGCGGTACGCTGTGGATATTTACGCGTATATCCGTCTGCTGTGGATTTTCGCGATTGCTTTCCGCTACGGCTTTAAGGCAATCAAACTTTTAATTCGTCTTAAAAACGGCAAAAAGCCGAAGAATTCAGATAAAAATGAAACTAATACTTTCAATAAAGGAGAGTTGGATATGGCACATCCCATCGACAATTTAATGAACATCACAATGGAAAAAATCAAGGAAATGGTTGACGTAAACACCATCGTCGGCACACCTATTACCGCCGAGGACGGTACGCTGATTATCCCCGTTTCCAAGGTCAGCTACGGCTTTGCGTCGGGCGGCTCCGATCTGCCCACCAAAAACGATAAAAAAGACCTTTTCGGCGGCGGCAGCGGCGCGGGCGTAACAATTCAGCCTATCGCGTTCCTCACCGTTTATAAGGGCAACGTGCGCCTTATCTCGGTTGGCGGCGGCGACGGAATTGACAAGGTTCTGGGCATGGTTCCCGATGTTGTCGATAAGGTCAAGGGCTTCTTTAAAAAGGATAAGAAAACCGAAATTGACGTTACCGACGACTTCTCCGAAATCACGGTTGACGACGTTGATATCTGATTAATACGGCATATTCACGGCTCCCCTGCATATAGTATAGCGGGGTGTTGCTATGAAAAAACTGTTTGCGCTGATACTTTGCTTTACCGTTGCTTTTGCTTTTCCTGTCAGCGTTTCGGCGTCAGATATTCCGAAAACAGGCGCGGGAGCGTTTGTACTCTACTGTGTGGAGAACAAAAAGATAATTCTTTCAAAGAATGAAAGCAAGCGCATGAAGCCTGCCAGCACCACAAAGCTGATGACAACCCTGCTGACGCTTGAGGAAGCGGCTAAAAATGACCGCGTAATAACCTTTACCGATAAAATGATTGCCGAAGGCAGCTCGATGTATCTTGAAGTCGGCGAAAAGCTCAGGCTAAGCGATCTGGCTAAGGGCATGATGATGGTCTCGGGAAACGACGCGGCAAACGCCGCCGCGGTTTCAATTTCGGGCAGCGCAAAGAGCTTTTCAAACCTGATGAACACGCGCGCCATGCAAATCGGCATGGAGAACACTCATTTTGTCACTCCCAGCGGACTTGACGACGATGAGCACTACACCACGGCGGAGGATATGGCGCTGCTTATGGCGGAGGGGCTGCGCAGCAAGGCTTTTTCAAGCCTAACGTTTCAGAAAAGCGCCGCTGTATCCTTTGTCGAGCCGTCAGATAAAAAAATCACCTACTCAAATCACAACCGCCTGCTCTCGCTTTATCCCGACTGCATAGGCGGCAAAACAGGATACACCACCGCCGCGGGCAGGTGTCTTGTTTCGGCGGCACGGCGCAACGGCGTAACGCTGGTGTGCGTTACCCTTGATGACAGAACCGACTGGAACGACCATATGGCGCTTTATGATTACGGCTTTTCCCGTCTTAGCGGCTATCACAGCGAGGACGGCAGCCTTAAAACAGATGTCCCGTGTGTCGGAGGCGAGCGGAATACGGTTGAGGTAACAGGGGAGAGCGACGTTGCTATTGTCCGTGAAAACGGCGGTACAGATAAGATTGAGCGCAGGGTGTATCTGGATAACTTCATTTACGCGCCGGTAAAGAAAGGCGAAGCTTTAGGCAGGATAGATTATCTGCTTGACGGAAAGGTGCTTAAAAGCGTTGCGCTGAAAGCGGCGGAGGATGTCGGCGAAAAGAGAGTCAAAAAAGGAATATTTCAAAAAATAAAGGATTTTTTTACATATGGTTAAAAACGAACCGATAAGACTGCAAAAATTTATCTCACAGTGCGGCATTGCCTCGCGCCGAAAGGCAGAGGAGCTTATTGTGCAGGGCAAGGTAAAAATCAACGGAAAAACCGCTGTTCTGGGCGACAAGGTTACGCCGAACGACAAGGTTTACATCAGCGGCAAGCGCGTTGTAATGCCCAAAACACATTACCGCTATATCATGCTGAACAAGCCTCGCGGCTTTATCACCACAATGAATGACGAGCGCGGCAGAAAATGCGTGGCGGAGCTTGTTAAAAACGTGGGCGAGAGGGTATATCCCATCGGCAGACTCGACAAGGACAGCGAGGGTATGCTTATCTTCACCAACGACGGCGAGTTCGCGAATAAGGTTATGCATCCGCGCAACAGCGTTTACAAATACTACCGCGTGACCGTTCGCCCCGATATAAACGAGGATCAGCTTGTAAAGCTTGAAACAGGCGTTGAGCTCGACGGTGTAAAAACCGCGCCCGCTATTGTTCATGTGGTTCACAAGGAGCCGGGCAGGGTTGTGCTTGAGATGATTCTTCACGAGGGCAAAAACCGTGAAATCCGCCGCATGTGTGAGGCGGTAGGCCTTGAGGTGGCGCGTCTGCGCCGAACCCAGATAGGCGGTGTAAAAATGGGTATGTTAAAGCAGGGCGACTGGCGCGATCTTACCGAAAGGGAAGTAAAAAACCTGCTTGCAAATCCGCTTGTCAACGGAAGACTTATTTAATTTAACATTATTGACGGCTTTGGGGCGCACAGTGTGCGTCCCTTGTTTGTTTAATCACTTTTTTATAAATCCCCCTTGTGCTTTTTGGCGTTTTGCGGTATAATATAACAAGTATAGTTTAATATGCGGTAGTTTGGTCTTATCGCTTTGCACAGGAGGATAAACACATGGATATTGACAGAATTCAGGCGGCAAAAGCTGAAATCGCGGCTACATCCGCGTATCAGACAGTCACCGGATTTTTTGATGACGGCAGCTTCTGCGAAATCGACGCTTTCGCAAAGTCCGGCGAGGGCTTTGCCGAGGTCGTGGCGGGTTTTGGTACCGTTGAGGGACTGCCCGTTTACGCTTTCGCGCAGAACAGCGACGTCTGCGGCGGCGCTATGAGCAAGGCTCAGGCGGCCAAGCTTAAAAAGCTCTATAAGCTGGCTCTTAAAACCGGCGCGCCCGTTGTCGGCTTTTACGACAGCGTGGGCGGCAGACTTAATCAGGGCACCGAGCTGTTAGCGGGCTGCGGCGAGGTTATCAACCTCACCTCAAAGCTCAGCGGCGCGGTTCCCCAGGTTTCCGTAATCACGGGCACCTGTCTCGGAACAAACGCTCTGGCGGCTGTCAGCGCGGACTTTGTGATTATGACCGAGGACGCCAAGCTTTCTCTCGACGTAACGGGCAAGGACGCCGACGCCGACTGTAACGCGGCAAGCGGCAACGCCTCGTTTGTTGTAAAGGACGCCGCAAGCGCTGTAAAGCAGGCAAAAGAGCTTGTGTGTTATCTTCCGTCAAATAACCTCAACATGGCTCCCGAGGGCTTTGAGGAGCAGCCCGCTCCGCAGGGCAGCTGCATTGTCAGCAAGGTTGTCGACGGCGGATCAAAGCTCAGAATCGCCGATAAGTTCGGCGACAACGCCAGAATCCGTCTGGCGCGTCTTGGCGGCAGCGTGATCGGTGTTGTACGCACTGTCGGCAAGCCGCTGGATGATAAGTCTGCTGAAAAAATCGCCAAGTTTGTACGTTTCTGCGACGCGTTCTCGCTTCCCGTAATCACCTTCGCCGACTGCGGCGGCTTTGAAAACCTGCGCACAGCCCGTCAGCTCACCTCAGCTTACGCCGAGGCTACCACCGTGAAGATTTCCGTTGTGGTAGGAAAGGCTATCGGCTCCGCTTATGTGGCGCTTGCGGGTACAGGCGCTAACGCCGACATTGTTTACGCGTTCCCGAACGCGGTTATCTCGCCCGTAAATGTCGAGGCCGCGGCGCTTATTATGGCTCCCGAGCAGATGAAGGTTCCCGCAGATAAGCAGACCGAAGCCGCGGAAAAGTTCGCTCAGGAAAACCTCTCCGCCTTTAACGCCGCTCAGAACGGCTATGTAGACGGTATTGTTGACGAGGCTGAGCTTCGCGACGCGCTGATTGCCGCTCTTGATATGCTGGCGGGCAAGCGCGTTCCCACCGTAGCTAAGAAACACAGCACTGTATAATCAGGAATAGTAATTTACTTATAAAAAGACAACTAACCACTGAAAAGGGGAAATAAATATGAAAAATCTCAGAATTACCGTAAATGGCACAGCTTATGATGTACAGGTTGAGGAGCTTGGCGAAAGCGCGGCTCCCGCAGCGGCCGCTCCCGCAGCCGCGCCTGCCGCGGCACCCGCCGCTAAGCCCGCTGCTCCCGCGGGAGCTGTAGGCAACATCAGCGTAAAGGCTCCAATGCCCGGCACCGTTGTAAACGTTGTTGTTACCGTCGGCCAGGCTGTTAAGGCGGGCGAAGACCTTGTTTTCATCGAGGCTATGAAAATGGAAACTCCCGTTAAAGCGCCGCAGGACGCCACCGTTGCCACAATCGAGGTCTCCAAGGGCGAGGCTGTTGATTCAGGCAAGGTACTGGTTACACTCAATTAAGGAGACTGCATAATGGCAAAGAAAATCAGAATTACCGAGACCGCTCTGCGCGACGCGCACCAGTCTTTGATCGCGACAAGAATGACTACGGAGGATATGCTTCCGATTCTTGATTCGCTCGATAAAATAGGCTACTACTCATTGGAGTGCTGGGGCGGCGCTACATACGACGCCTGCCTTCGCTTCCTAAACGAGGATCCGTGGCAGCGTCTGCGCACAATTAAGGACCACTGCCCCAACACAAAGCTTCAGATGCTGTTCCGCGGTCAGAACATGCTCGGCTACCGTCACTACGCCGACGACTGCGTTGAGTATCTGGTTCAGCGCTCAATCGCCAACGGCATTGACATCATCCGTATCTTTGACGCGCTCAACGATATTAAGAACCTTAAAACCGCTATTACGGCGGCAAACAAAGAGGGTGGTCACGCTCAGGTAGCTATCAGCTACACAACAGGCCCCGTTTTCACTGACGAATACTACGTTGAGTACGCCAAGAGAATCGCTGACGCCGGCGCAAACTCAATCTGCATTAAGGATATGGCGGCGCTGCTAACACCGTCGCGCACCGAAAGCCTTGTAAAAGCTATTAAGGCTGAGCTTCCCGAATTCCCGCTGCAAATCCATACCCACTACACCTCGGGTCTGGCTTCAATGTGCCTGCTCAAGGCTGTTGAGGCGGGCGCTGACGGAATTGATACCGCTATCAGTCCGCTGGCTCTCGGAACCTCACACGCTCCCACAGAGTCAATGGTCGCCGCGCTTCAGGGTACCGAATTCGACACGGGTCTTGATATCAGAGCTCTTGCCGAGATCCGCGCGTACTTTATGACGCTGCGTGAAAAATACATCGAGAGCGGCTTGCTTGACCCCAAAATGCTCGCGACCGACGCAAAAGCGCTTATCTATCAGGTTCCGGGCGGAATGCTTTCAAACCTTTTGTCGCAGCTTAAACAGGCGGGCAAGGAAGATAAGCTTACCGAGGTGCTTGAGGAAGTACCGCGTGTGCGTGAGGACGCGGGTTATCCGCCGCTTGTAACGCCCACATCTCAGATTGTCGGCACCCAGGCGGTGTTCAACGTAATAACGGGCGAAAGATACAGCATGTGCACCCGCGAGTTCAAGGGAATGGTAGCGGGCGAGTACGGCACAACTCCCATGCCGATCGACCCCGAGTTCCAGAAGAAGATTTGCGGCGATATGGACATCATCACAGGCAGACCCGCCGACCGTCTTGAGCCCGAGCTTGAAAAGCTGAGAATGGAGATAGCCGAGTGGATGGAACAGCCTGAGGATGTTCTTTCCTACGCTCAGTTCCCCAAGGTTGCGCTCGACTTCTTTGAAAAGAGAAGAAACGCCCGCTTCGGAATCAACAGCGATCTGGTAGACACCAAAAAAATGATTCATCCCGTTTAATTCGGATAAAGAAAAAAAGACCGAATTTTCCGGTCTTTTTTTAATGTATTTTTTATTTAAGCCGCTAAATCTTTCTTGCGATATTTTAAAAATGCCGCCGCAACCGCCAGTGCGCTCATTACCGTCCCCGCGGCAAGGTACTTGGGCTCGATTGAGTGGTTAGCTATTATGTCCGAGCCCTCGGCGTAGCTGAACGGAGTGATATATTTTAGCGCCTTCGCGTCCTCGGTAATGTTTGAAATCAGGTTCAGAAAATACAATCCGAGCGCGAGCCCCAAACCCAGGCCGAGGCCGTTTCCTCTGAGGAATGCCGAAATGCCGAAGCAGAGCATGGCGGTTTCAAGCTGGAGGAGCAGATAGGACAGCATGAGCGGAAGCATTACCTCGGCCTCAACGCTTTCTCCGATTGCGTAAATGCAGCCGAGCGTACAGCCTGCCGTGAATATATTGAGAATAATAATCTGCACCGCAACCGCTAGCAGCTTCTGCAAAACTATGCCTGAGCGCGAAAGGGGAAGGGTGTACAGGAATTCTGCCGTATGCTCTTTTTCTTCCTTTGCAAGAGCCGAAACGCCGAGCAGAGCCGCGAAGAGCGCGCCTCCCAAGCCGAGAATGTTGCCGCATTCAAGCGCGAAATAGTTTATAAACTCGGACATACCCATTTTATCCATTCCGAACGCCGAGGACAGGGTTCCCATGTTGGCGACCATTTTATCCATATCATCCATTTGCGGCTTCATCTGCGGAAAAATGAGAATTGTGACGGCAAGCATAAAAGAAATTGCCGCTGTCCAGATGATCAGCGAAAGCCTGCCGCGTTTAAGCTCGTGAAAAAATACGGTCATTATTCTTCCTCCTTTGCGTAGTAGTGGAGAAAAATATCCTCAAAGTCGGGGTCCGCGATTGTAATGTCCTCAAATCTTAGCGCTGACAGCGCGCGTATAAGCTCATTCCGGTCGCCTCTGTATAAAAACCTTGCGCAGTCGTTATTGAAACTCATGTTAGCCGCGTTTGAAATTGACGGCGCGGCGGCTATTCCCTGCAATGTAACCTGTTTTACGCCCGTGTGAGCCAGCTTCTTGACGCTGTCGCTGACCAAAACGGAGCCTTCCCTGATTACGGCGGCGTGTTCGCAGTAACGCGTCACCTCAGACAGGATATGAGATGAAAGAAAAACAGTGGCTCCCTGCCTGTTGCGCTCTTTGAGCAGGGAATAAAATTCCTGCTGCATCAGCGGGTCGAGTCCGCTTGTCGGCTCGTCCATAATATACAGCCTCGGGTTGTGCTGCATCGCCAGCACAATTCCTACCTTTTTGCGGTTGCCGAGCGAAAGCTCGCCCACCTTTCTCGACGGGTCAAGCTCAAGCCTTTCGCATAGCCTAGCGGCTTCCTTTTTGCAGTCAATCCGCCGTGACTTTGCGGCAAAGCTGAGGATATCCCGCACCCTCATATTGCCGTAGTAGATAGCTTCCGAGGGCAGGTAGCCCACCTGCGCGAGGATTTCGGTCTTGTCGTTTATAATTTGCTTTCCAAAGATTTCCGCAGTGCCGCTTGTGGGGAAAATCAGCCCTAGCAGGGTGCGTATAGTCGTACTCTTGCCGGCTCCGTTTGGACCTATAAAGCCGAAGAAATCCCCCTCGTCAACAGCAAGCCCGACGTTTTCGATGCCGCGGTGCTTTCCGTATCGCTTTGTTAGGTTAATTGTCTGGATGGCTTTCATTGCGCTCCCTCCCTGTACTGAGCAAAGCGTTAGATTTTGTAACCGCCTTACAGTTACAAGATTATAACACAGGTTCGTATGACTGTCAATAACTTTCAGCAGATTTTTTAAAAAACATATAAAAAAGGGACAGCCGCGCGGACTGTCCCTCGTTATGAGCTGTTAGTTATTGTGCTTTAACCTTGAGGAATTGCTCCTGCATGTAAGCGTAAACCTCGTCGTCAATGTTCTGGAAAACGTAGCATTTCTTGAGGTAATCCTCGCTCGGAAAGGTGAGCTCGCTGTTTTTGATGTCGTCGTCAAGGTAATCCGGAGCGTCGGTGTTAGGTGTGCCGTAGCGGAGGTACTTGCAGTTTTCAGCCGCGATTTCGGGCTTCTGCATGAAGTTGATAAACGCCTCGGCGTTCTCCTTGTTCTTGCTGCATTTGGGAATGCACATAGCGTCGTAGAACAGGTTAGAGCCGCTCTCGGGCAGGCAGTAGTCGAGATCCTCGTTTTCGTCCATCATTGCGGCAATATCGCCCGCGTAGTACGAGGCGATCGCGGCCTGGCTGCCTTCCATCTCGTCAAACACCTGATCCATGGCGTATTTTTTCAGAAGCGGCTTTTGCTGCTTCAGCTTCTCAACAGCTTTGTCGACGTCAGCCTTTGTGCAGTTTGAGGGGTCAATTCCGCACAGCTGCATAGCGATCGCCATTGCGTCGCGGCTGTTGTCAAACATCAGGATTTCGCCCTTGAGGTCCTCGTTCCACAGCGCGTCCCAATCCTTGGGAGCGGGGTCAACGGCTGTTTTGTCGTAAACCATAGCGGTTACGCCCCATGAATAGCAAACGGTGTATTTGCTTTCGGGGTCGCAGGGAAGCTTTTTGAAGCGGTCGCTGATGTATTTGTAGTTTGGAATATTGTCGTAATTGAGCTCCAGAAGCAGGTTTTCCTTAATCATTTTACTGATCATGTACTCTGAAGGAATTACAACGTCATAGCTTACGTTACTCTGTGTGAGCTTGCTGTAGAGCTCCTCGTTGGTGTCATAGGTTGTGTAGTTTACCTTTATGCCTGTTTCTTTTTCAAACTCGGCAATAACGTCCATAGTGTCATCATCGCCGCGTGCCATGTACTCGCCCCAGTTGTAAACGTTTACTACGCCCTTGCTTCCTGCGTTGGCTGAGTCTTTGGTCGCGTCTGATGAGTCGGAGGAGCCGCAGCTTGCCATGCTGAGCGCGGCAGAGCCGGCTAATACGGTTGACAAAATAACGCTAAGAATCTTTTTCATTATCATTCTCCCATTTATTTATTTCGCGTGGCGCTTTTCAGCGCGGCGATCGAAAACATTAATCAGTACCAGTACAATAATAATTGCCAAAAACAGCAGTGCCGACAGCGCGTTTACGGTAGGACGCACCTGCCTGCGCAGCATTTCAAAAATCTTGGTGGACAGGTTGTTGAAGGACGCGCCCTGAGTAAAGTGCGTAATAACAACATCGTCCATCGAATAGGTAAAGCTCATAAGCATACCCGAGAAAATGCCAGGCATAAGCTCGTGGAGCACTACCTTATAGAACGCCTGCCACTGGTTGCAGCCCAGATCAAGAGCCGCGTCATATACGCTCTGATCCATGCGCCTCAGTCTTGGCATTACGTTAAGCACAACAAACGGAACGCAGAAGCAAACGTGCGATATCAAAACTGTCCAGAAGCCCATCTCAAAATGGAAAAGCACGCCCAGAAAGCTGAAAAGCAGCATAAGCGAAACACCCATTACAATATCGGGGCTGATGATTGGCAGGTTTGACACGTTCTGAATAACCGCGCGCGACTTGCCCTTGAAGTTGTGGATTCCAATAGCGGCGGCGGTTCCCAGAATTGTTGCGAAAACCGATGCGAGCAGGGCGATTATAAGGGTATTGCCAAGCGCGTTCATCAGCTCTTTGCTCTTGAACAGCTCGCCGTACCATTTAAGAGAGAAACCCTTCCAGACCGTGCTGTTTTTGCCTTTGTTGAAGGACATGAAGATCATTATTCCGATTGGCATGTACAGAAAGAAAAATATCAGTCCGAAATAGATTTTTGTGACGATTCCGCTCTTTTTCTTTTTCATTACGCAATCGCCTCCTCGTCGCCAAACAGATTCATAATAACAAGGAAAATAAGGATAAACAACATCAGTATCAGCGAAATCGCCGAGCCTGTGTTTTGGTCGCTGAGGAATATTTTGTCAATGACGTCGCCTATCATTACATCGTCCATGCCGCCCAAGTGCTCGGCGACAAGGAAGGTGCTGGCGCTGGGTACGAACACCATTGTTATTCCCGAAATAACGCCGGGAATACTAAGCGGAAAGATGACCTTTTTAAATACCGAGGCGTTGTTTGAGCCCAAGTCCTGAGCCGCCTCGATAAGGTTATGGTCGATTTTCTGCATAACCGTAAAAATAGGAAGCACCATGAACGGCAGGTACTCATAAACCATACCCACAACAACAGCGGCGGTGTTACCTATATAGCTGCCGTGAATACCAAGCATCGACAGCGCCGTGTCAAGCGCGCCGTGCTTCTGAAGGATAATCTTCCAAGCGTAGATTCTCAGCAGGAAGTTCATCCACATCGGTACCATAATAAGCAGCTGAACGGTTTTTTGCGTAGACTTTTTCATTTTGCTGAGCATGTACGCCAGCGGGTATGCCAAAACAAGGCAGATGAGCGTGGAAAGCAAGGCGATCCACAGCGATTTGAAGAACACAAATCTGTAACCGTACGCGTTCGCGAACGGCTCTAATGAGAAGTTGCCAGCCTTGTCACGGAAGGCGGTCAGACCTATCATGACAATCGGAATCATGGTGAATACTACCATCCACGCGATATAGGGGATAGAGAGCTTTTTGGATTTCATTACTCACCCTCCCCGTCGTCAGGTGAGCCGATCACCTCGAAGCTCGCCTTTGAAAAGTCAAACCACAGCGGCACATAGGTCGCTACCTGCTCGTCCGTGTTGCTTAGCATAAGCCATTTGCGGGTGTCGGACTCAAGGATGATCTCGTTGTGCTCGCCCTTATAAACAACCGACTCGATGTAAACGTCTTTAAGGTGTCCTTCGCCCTCGCCTGTAATTGACAAAGCGTCAAACGGCATGTGGATCTTTATTTTTTTGCCCGCGGGAATATACTTGTCGGTAACGGTAATTGTTTCGCCCTCAAGCTCAAACTCAAAGTACCGTCCGGTTTCGTCCGAGTAGGTTACGGTTGTTTCAATAGTATTGCTGGCAATAGGCAGCAGCTTATTCATAATCTGGATATTAAACGGAATAACCCTCAGACCGACCTCGCTGCCCAAAACGGCGCTGTCGGTGGAGTGGATAAGAATCTCGCATTTGCCTACCCTAACGCTGATTTCATAATGGACGCCCTTGAAGGTTATGTTTTCAACCACGCCTGTAAGCTGACTGTCTGAGGGGTCGCATACAATAACGTCCTCGGGGCGGATCACAACGTCTACGGGAGTGTTTTTGCCAAAACCCTTGTCGACGCACTCAAGCTCTCTGCCCAGAATGCGCACGCGGCAGTCGTCGATCATAGTGCCGTTGAGGATGTTCGCCTCGCCGATAAAGTCGGCTACAAAGGCGTTTACGGGTTCGTTATATATATCCTCGGGCGTGCCGATCTGCTCAATAACGCCGTTGTTCATAACAACGACGCGGTCGCTCATAGTCAGAGCTTCCTCCTGGTCATGTGTGACGTATATAAAAGTCTTTTTGGTCTGCTGCTGGATCTCTTTAAGCTCAAGCTGCATGCTTTTGCGCAGCTTTAAGTCCAGCGCGCCCAGAGGCTCGTCAAGCAGAATGATATCGGGGTCGCATACCAAAGCGCGCGCGATTGCCACACGCTGCTGCTGACCGCCCGAAAGCTTTGCGATCGAGCGCTTTTCATAGCCTTTGAGGTCAACGATCGCAAGCATTTTCATTACTTTTTCTTTTATTTCATTCTTCGGAAGCTTTTTAAGCTTTAGGCCGAAGGCTACGTTGTCAAATACATTAAGATGTGGAAACAAGGAGTATTTCTGAAAAACGGTGTTAACGTTCCTCTTGTGGGGAGGAAGGTTGTTTATGCGTTTGCCGTCATAGATGATATCGCCGCTGTCGGGCTCAACAAATCCGCCGATAATCCGCAGGGTGGTTGTTTTTCCGCAGCCGCTGGGACCGAGTATAGTTACAAACTCTTTTTCACAGATATCGAGGTTAATATTATTGAGTATGACCTCGCCGTCAAAACTTACAAAAATATCCTTTAAAGATACAATGACCTTCTTTTGTGTCTGTTCCATTTATGCACCCCTTCTTATATTTAATCGCTAAAAGCCAAACTAAATTATATGACAAAAGGCGCAAAAAGTCAATGATTTTTAGGCTTTCAATAGATATCATCATTTTACAGCATGAACGTAATAATGCACAAAAAATGCATTGAGGATTTGTGATATAAAACATATACAAAACGCTGAGAATTTGGTATAATAGTTATGAATAATTTATGAAAGGATGGTTTTTTGATGAAAATGTTCAAAAAACTTGTAAGCATAGTTGCGGCTACAACTTTACTTACCTCTTCATTGGCATTCTCGATGTCGGCAAACGCTGCCAACGCGGATACGGATTCCGCTGTATCAAGCGTGCCGAATATCCAGGAGAAAACCGAAGACGGTGTTATTCTTCACGCCTTCAACTGGTCTTACAATTCAATCAAGGCAAACCTGCCGCAGATTGCCGCGGCGGGATATTCAACCGTTCAGACATCGCCTGTTACCCAGCCGAAAAACTACGGCATGTCATCCGACGTTGCAAACCAGTGGTGGAAGCTCTATCAGCCTGTAAGCCTTTCAATTGCCCAAAGCTCTTGGCTTGGCACAAGAGATGAGCTCAAGGATCTGTGTACAGAGGCTGATAAGTACGGCATAAAAATCATTGTTGATATTGTTGCCAACCACATGGCAAATAACGTAAGCGCGTCAGGCTCGGATCTTCCCAACGAGCTCGGCCCCGAGGTAAAGGAATACGAGCCGGAGATCTACAACAACTACAGCACCTATTTCCACAGCGAAAAAGGCGTTGCTGACGACAGCTCAACCCAGAAGATGGTTCAGGGCCATGTTTCAGCTTGCCCTGACCTCAATACAGCTAACAGCACAATTCAGGAAAAGATTCTGGCGCTGCTTAAAGATTGTATCGACTGCGGTGTAGACGGCTTCCGTTTTGACGCGGCAAAGCACATCGAAACCGAAAAGGACGGCACATACGGCTCCCAGTTCTGGGCAAATACGCTCGATAAGGCAAAGACCTACTACAGCAGCAAGAATGACGGCAAAGAGCTTTTCGCTTACGGTGAAATCCTCAACGGCATCGCCAGCAGAAGCGTCAGCGGATACACAGACCGCATGCGCGTTACCGAGAATAAGTCCAGCGACAACGTGCTCGGCGGTGTTTACAACGGTTCTGTAGCAATGGCTTCAGCTACCAACTTCCAGCTTTCAGGCGACGCTTCCAAGGCGGTTCTGTGGGCTGAATCACACGACACCTACATGGGCGACTCAGGGTCAGCCTCCGGTCTGTCGAACACAGCCAAGGTTTCAGATGAATTAATCGCTAAGGCATGGGCTATCGTGGCCTCAAGAGCTAAAGCGACAGCGCTTTATTTTGCCCGCCCGGGTTCATCTCTCATGGGTCAGGCAGCAGGAGACATCTCTTATAAGAGCACGGTCGTTTCCGAGGTCAACAAGTTCCATAACGCGTTCGCAAGCGTTAAAACCGAGAAGGTCGGCAAATCAGGCTCAATGGTATATGTAGCCCGCGGCAACAGCGGAATCGTTATTTCCAATATTTCGGGCAACGAGGCAACCGCCAATATCAGCGGCACAGGTCTTGCTGACGGCAGCTATACCGACACTGTAACAGGCAACACCTTTACGGTAAGCGGCGGCATCCTCAGCGGCGATATCGGCAGCACAGGCGTAGCGGTTGTTTATAAATCCGCCACTACCCCGAAAGCCATCGCTTCCGTTGAGTCAGGCAGCTTTAATGATGATACCATGACCGTACAGCTTTCGCTTGAAAACGCTGTTTCAGGTACATACGCGCTTGAAAACTCAACTCCTACTGAGTTTACCGGTTCTCCTACAATCAGAATCGGTTCCGACTACAAAGTAGGCGAGACAATTACACTCAACCTCACCGCTAAGGACGCAAGCGGAAACACATCAACAGCTACATATTTCTATAAAAAGGGAGCGCCCACATCATCGGGCATATATGTATTCCTCGCAAAGAGCATTGTAGAAAAATGGTCAAATGTACATTGCTATGTTTATGACGAGACAACCGACTCTAAATACACATATCTTGTAGCGGGCTGGCCGGGTATAGCTATGTCCGAGGACGGAGATTACTACTATGCCGAAATCCCCGCCAGATGTCTTGCCCAGAAAAAGAATACTAATATCACCGAAGAATCCGATTTTGATTTGGCTCACTCACCCAATACTTATGTTATCTTCAATGGCACAATCGGCAAATCCACAACTCAGTTCCCGACCGCAAAAGCCATTGAAGCGATGAAGATTAAGCTTGAGGGAACTTCACATGTTCTTGAAAACATGAAATACTCCGGCGGCAAAGCGGCAGGCTGGCAAACAACAACTAAGGTTCCCGCCAAGGAAGTTGTTGAGGCAACCGACGTAACAAAAGGCAGCCAGGATCCCACCGAGAAACAATTTGTCAAAAAGGGTATTTACGGCGACGTAGATCAGAGCGGCACTATTACCGTTCAGGATGTATCCTTGATTCAGAGGGATTTAGCGGAGTTTGAACATCTGTCGGGTATTCCCAGGATTCTTGCCGATGTTGACAAGGACGGCCAGTTAACGGTTAAGGATGTAACCTATATTCAGGTTTATCTTGCCGAGTACAAAAACAACTATGCGCACACAGGCGAGGACTACGGCGTATACGAGTAATATGATCCAATAATACTATTAAGTAATTAATCAAAAATCACCCTCGGGTTACCGGGGGTGATTTTCTCGTTATAATGATTTATATTTTTTTAAATCGTCTTATTTGTCTGCCGTCGCGGAAAATAATCTCTTTGAACATGTCGTACGGTCTTGCCCAGACTTCATCGGGGTATTTAAGGCTCCTGTACAGCACAAGCTTTTCCTCGGTCTCGCTGTGTTTGGCGAATCCGATTACCTCGTACTCGCTGCCCTTGAAGTGGCGGTACTTGCCGAGGGTGATTTCTTCCTCTTTTAATTCATTATTAGAATTATCCGCAGGGCTCTCAATGGCAGCGGTTTCAGGCTGCGCGCCCAAATCGACCTTAAAGCTTCCGTCGTTTACAACCAGAATTCGCGATGAATACGGGGGCATGTCAAGCTCGCACCAACCGTTGCAGTCAAACACCTCGTTGCTGTTCAAAACGTCGGTTAGCTTGGCGTTGCAGCGGCTGTCAAAGCCGAGGCGTTCATAGCGGTCGGTCAGGTTGAACATAACAAACACAGTCTGATTATCGGTAAAGCGCTTGTAAACCAGCTGCTCGTTACGGATGTTTACATTTTCAAATTTGCCGTATTTAAGTCCCTCAAGAGCAAGTCTTACTCGGCTGAGCTTTGCTATGTGGTCAAAAAGCTGACGGTTGGCGTTAGGTACGCTGTTAAGGTCAAGGCATGGGCGAAGGTCATAATCGCTTTCCCAGGTGCGCTTGCCCTCAACGGCGTATTCGCTGCCGTAGTAAATTGAAGGTACGCCGGGCATGGTGTACAGCATGGTGTACACGTTGTAAAGATGATTTTTGTCGCGCAGCTCACTGGCGATTCGGTTGACGTCGTGGTTGTCTACAAAATTAAATGTGTAAAGGTTCTGATAAATTCCGCCGTTGGCAAACTGACGGTTCAGCGAGTGGGCAATTTCAAAGTAATTGTGGTCGTTGTGGCTTGAGTAAATGCCCTTGTAGCACTCGTAGTTTGTAACCGAGTCAAGCATCTCTCCGCCCGCGAGGCGGTTGTAGTCGCCGCCGACCATCTCGCCGTACAGCCAGAAGTCGGGCTTTTTGCTTTTGCAGGTGTGACGCAGCTTTTTGAAGAACTCGCAGTCGATCACATCCGCCGCGTCAATGCGCAGGCCGTCAATGCCGAACTCGTCGATCCAGAAATTTACCGCGTCGAGCAGGTAGTTTACAACGTCGGGGTTTTGCAAATTAAGCTTTACAAGGTCGTAGTGACCTGCCCAGCCCTCGTACCAGAACGGATCGCCGAGGGGGCTGCTTCCGCCGAAGTTGAGGTTCTGGAACCAGCCGCAGTATGGAGAATCCCACTTTTTTTCCTGAACGTCCTTAAAGGCAAAGAACTCGCGTCCGACGTGATTGAACACGCCGTCGAGCATAACGCGGATACCGTTCTCGCGAAGGGTGTCGCAGATTTTCTTAAAGGAGGCGTTGTCGCCCAGGCGGCAGTCAACCCTGCGGTAGTCGATCGTGTCATAGCCGTGGCGGCTGCTTTCAAACACGGGGTTAAAAAGCATGACGTTTATTCCAAGCCGCTTGAAATGCTCAATGCTGTCAAGCACTTTATCAAGGCGGTAGGCTTGTACGTGGTCGTTTTCTTTTGGAGCGCCGCAGTATCCAAGCGGATAAATGTTGTATACAACGGCTTCGTTGATAAAACTCATTTAATTATTCCTTCCTGATTTTATTTGTTCACCTTTTTCACATGTGATAAACTTCATCAAACGGTTTAATATTATAACATAAAATTTCCTATTGTGCAAATCCGAAATCTGTGTTACAATATGTATAAATTTGTAAACGGAGGTTTATTATGATAAAGAGGCCTGACATAAAAGTCAGAAAAAGACTCAGACTTACAATGTGTGTGCTGTATCTTGTCCAGATAGTAGTGTGCACATTCCCATATTTTCAGGATGTTCGTGTTAATGATGACGGTTTGGTTGCGATGAAGTCGCCGTTCAACATGGTAATTCTTCTTTTCAGCGTAACGTCTGATATGAAGGGTTCGGTTCTTTCGCTGGCTGTTATCAGCATGATCCTGATTTTGATTCCGATTGTAGGATTTTTCTTTTGCTCTCTTGATAAGGAACGAAATCTTAAAAACATCGCGTCAGTTATATGCTGTTTTGCGGGCGTGTTCTTAATCGCGGGTCTGCTCGGAAACGAAAATGTAAAATACATGTCGATAGGCGCGGTTTTCGCAATCCTGCTGTATATTATAATAATGTTCGTAACCTCAATCGCGATGGTTATAAGATTGTCTAAGGACACGGAAGAGGACATAAAAAAAGCGGAAGAAAAAAAGAAAAAAGACTGGCGATTCGATTAAAACACTACGGAGCAGGAAAAACCTGCTCCGCTTTTTTTGATTATTAATTATGTATTGTCGGCTTGCGCCGTATTGGCTAAAACTCGGTGAAGATAAAATGCGCCTGCGCGTTGTCGAGAACAAGAGTTTTTTCCAAGTCAAGGTGGTTCAGCTCGCCGTAAAGTCTGCCGAAAATTACAACGGTGCTTCCCATACGCGCAAGCATAGCCTGCCCGCCGACGGTAAAGGGCTTGAACTCAATGCTGACCGCCGAGGTTCCGCCGCGGAAAAAGAACGGTCGTTCAAGGCGCTTTGTGTTTCCTCTTACATTGATGTTTGAGAGCTTGTGCAGAGCGCCGTTTGTGAAAAAGCAGTTTTCGTTGCCGTAGCGGTTGTCTCCCACGCGGCTCGCAAGGCACAGTGAAACGCGGACGCCGTCGATAATGCAGTCGGCGCTTAAACGCTGATAGTTATGGTGGCGCGGCTTTGAAAAGCGCGTCCAGTCAAAATACGCTCTGCCCGTGGCTTCGCTAATTGTGTATTCAAGTCCGCCTACGCGGATTACGCCCTCGGCTACAAACTTCGGCACAAAGCGCTTTAGATAAAAATACTTGCGGTTGCGCTCAAACGGGGCAAGCTCGTTAAGGCTGTCGCCATAATTCTTTTTTAGAACTATATTAAAATATAAGTTTTTTATTCCGGCAAAATCAATAAAATCGCACTTTAAAAATCTGCCCTGCGGAGTATTTGTAAGCTGGAGCTGAACGCGTTTATCCGAATACAGAAACTCGCCGTTATCGCCTGCCTCGGGAAGCTGATTTTTAATAAGGTTAAGCTTTTTTACAACATAGTCGCTTATTACGCCGCCGCGTTTTAGGTCGGCAACGGCAATTTTAATGGCAAATTCAAGCCCCAGGTTTTCAACCGATAAATAAAGCGAAACCTCGCCGTTGTTTATAAAGTAGCAGTCGCGCTCGCCGTGCTTGCCGCTCATTTTGCTGTCGGGTTCATTATAATTAAATACCGATTTGCGCGCCCAGCCCGCGTTCATTACCTCACCGTTTTTTTCAAACACATTGCAGGTCTGCGTAATCTCATGCTGCAAAAGGTTCACTCCGTTTCTTCAAATCTGATAATACTATATCAAAAATTATTTTGCTAATCAAGAATAATAACAAAACTGTAAATGAATAAAAATAAAGCCCGCCGAGTAATATATTATAATACTAATATGATTGCGGTGAAAAAAATGAAAAAAGCTGTCGGGTTGTTTTTTATATGCGTGATTTTTATTTTTTGCGGCTGCTCAAAAAGCGCGTCGGGCAGTGTAGCGGAGCTTACGGGGCGAAGCTGGACCGCTAAGCTTGACGGAGGGGGAGAGGCGCGCCTCAGCTTTAACGGAGAGCGTGCAAAGCTTACAATGAGTAACGGCGGCGAGCAGGAGATTATTGAGGGAGAATTTATTGCCGATGAATCCGAGTTTGTAATTTTCGACAAGCCGATCTGCCGAAACTACAGCTTTACTTATGTTCCTTACGGCGACAGGCTTGAATTGTCGTTTGAGGGCAACATGATAGAAATGGCTGCCGAGAGCAGGTAATTTGGGGCGGGTTTTCAGATATTCAGTACTTATCTGATATATTAGCAAAAAAATTGTCCGAATAATGATGACAAGTCAACGGTTTTCATGTATAATAAATGTCTGAATACTTCTCAATTATTATTTAAGGAGAAACCGACATGAAAACCATATCACCGATCAAAAAGTTTTCACTTATTGCGCTTGCGCTGCTTATCGCGTTTGTGTGCATTGTCCCGCTTTCGGTCAGCGCCGCGGGAGGCGGAGCGCCCACAAATCTGTATTGGGACGGCTACAGAGCTGTCTGGACGGAGCCGGGCTCAGGCGCTCCCGACAATTACGTTGTAAAGGTTTATAAGAACGGCACGCTCAGCGGAACGATGACCTGCTTCAATACCAGTCTTGATGTTACAGACATGCTTAAAAAGGGCGGCAACGGCAACTATTCCTTTGAAGTAACCGCAAATTATTCAAACGGCAGCTACAGCACCAGCTCAAGGTCCGGCACAATTTCTTTTTATGATACCGAATCCGGGCACGAGCACCCCTTGGCGCATATCAGCTTCAGTTATCCGACATGCACCGAAAAGGGGTTTAAAGAGCATTACGAGTGCGGTGATTGCGGCAAATATTTCTGGGACGAAAACGGAAAGAATGAAATTACCGATAAAAGCGAGGTAGTGCTCGAACCGACCGGGCACGACTGGGGCGAGTGGAAAACGGTAAAAAAGGCTACAGAAACCGAGGACGGCGAGGAGCAAAGGGTATGCAATAACGATTCCGACCACGTTCAAACGAGAACTATACCGAAGCTCGGCGTTGAGAGCTCTCAGACCTCGCAGGATAAGACCGAACCGACAACAAAGGCCAAGGAAACTACTGTTCCCGCAACTGCCAAAGGCGACGGAAAGTCAAAGAATCCCGCGCTCGGAAAAAGCAACGATCTCATTTCGGGCGAGGAGAGCGAAAACGATGCTGACGACGGCTCAGCCGAGAACTTTCTCGGCGTTTCAACAACATGGTTTATCACTATAATAATCTGTGCGGTTCTGTTGTTTGTTATAGTTCCCGGGGTTATTGTTATGCTTATTCTGGTTACACGAAAAAAGAAGGACAAATCGGACGGTAAATAATTTATCAGAGTAACGGCACAGCAAAAAAGAGCTGTGCCGTTTGTTCTTTATTGACAATATACATGAAAAATGAAAACAAAACTGTAAAAAATTATGAAAAGATTTAAGAATAATATTGACCGAACATGCAAAAAATTGTATAACTAAAATGAATAATTTTTGTTTTAATATCTTCAAATACATTTACAAGGAGTGAATAATCAATGCGTAAACGTCAAAGAATAATCAGCTTTTTACTCTGTATTTGCATGGTTCTATCAATTGCGGCGGTCGGCAGTTTTTCCGGCAGCGCGGCGGAGGCTTCTGCGGAAACGGTTTCGGCGGCATACGATCAACAGCATCCCGAGCTTGCTCAGGATACCGTTCGGGGAAGCGCGATTCTGCACTGCTTCTGCTGGTCGTACGACACAATCAGGGAGAATCTTGCCGACATCAAAGAGGCGGGCTACACCGCGATCCAGACCTCTCCGGTTCAGCCGCCTAAGGATTACAACGCAAGCTACACCAATGGAAAGGATAACTGGTGGAAGCTATATCAGCCGCTCGATTTAGCGGTTACAAACGGCACCAACTATAAATCATGGCTCGGAAACAAACAGCAGTTCACTCAGATGTGTACTGCGGCGGAGAGATATGGTATTAAGGTTATAGTTGATATTGTTTCAAATCATCTTGCAAACAACGGAACATCAGACGGAAGCTTTGGCAGCCTTCATTCGGATGTTAATCCCGAATTCAATAATCAAAGTTATTTCTATGTTAAAAGCGACGGCAGCAGCTACGGAGGAAACAGCAGCTCCAGCCGTTTTCAGATGACTCACGGGCACTTGGGTATGCCTGAGCTTAATACCGGAAACAGCTTTATACAGGATAAGGTTCTTAACCTGATGAAGGAATGTGTAGACTGCGGCGCTGACGGATTCCGTTTTGACACCGCGAAGCACATAGAGCTGCCTACAGATGACACCGGTACAAAAAGCGACTTTTGGCCGACCATAATAAACGGAATTAACAATTATCAGACAGAAAAGAAGGGAGATCCGCTGTATATTTACGGCGAAATTCTGGGCGACGCCTACAGCAAGGAAATAAACAAGCAGTACATTCAGTATATGGATTTAACCGACGACTATACCTGCTATATTGCCCGCCATGCTGTTAAGGATAATAACGCGGATGGGCTGCATGCAAGCTATTATCAAAAGGGAATCAGCGCTAATCAGGCGGTTCTCTGGGCTGAATCGCACGATACATATATGAATGCCGCAAACGAAGGCGGAGATACACGAGGCGATTCTCTCGATACCATCGTTAAGACCTGGGCGATGATCAACTCCCGCGCGGACGCAACATCACTGTTTTTTGTTCGTCCCGGCGTAATGGTAAATGATGTATTAAAAAACGCGGTAATGGGTTCGGCAGGCGCCGACACAACATGGAAGTCAACCCCTGTTGTTGAGTCAAATAAGTTCAAGAATCTTTTTGCGGGCCAGAGCGAATACCTAAGTTATAATTCATCCTATAAGGCGGCATATAACGAGCGCGGAACAAAGGGTATGGTTATTGTCAAGACCAACGGCGGCGGAAGCGTGAGCCTGACTGTTCACAGACTGGCTGACGGAACATACCGCGACCACGTTTCAGGTGCCGATTTCACGGTTACAAACGGTGTTATAACAGGCAATATAAACAGCAGCGGCGTAGCTGTAATTTATAATGAAGGCGATACAGCCGAGCCGCATATTACTGCTGAAACTCTTTATTTGTCACCCACACCGGGCTGGACATTAAGCAATAACAGAGATTACGCAATGTACCTCTTTAATAGCAGCGGTGACGAACAGTGGGTTAGCATGTCGGCTGTTACCGGACATGACGGTGTTTTTGCCGCTGACGTTCCGACTACTCATCAATGGACAGGAGTTATCTTCGTAAGGAAGGATATCAACGGAGGGTTAGATTGGTCAAGTAAGAAGAATCAGACTGTCGACCTTTTTCCGCCGGGCAGTAATGACTTCTTTACGGTAGCTCCGGCAGGTTCCGGCGAGAAAAATACCGGTACATGGAGTTATTTTGATGGGCTTGTTGATGACACGCCGACTTTGGTGACAGACAATACGCTGTATATGGATTGCAGTGCTGTAAAAAACAGCAAAAATACGTATTGGTGGGTAGGCGATAGCGCGCTCCAATATGCATACTTTTTTAACAACACAACCGGCACCAATCAATGGGTTAGAATGAGCGCGGTTGATAACGAAACTTATATATTTAAGGTAACAATTCCCGCGGGAACGTGGCCGAATGTTATTTTTACAAGAATGAATCCGGAAAACATTGATACTGTACCGAATAAATGGAGCAATAAATGGAACCAGACAGATGATTTAACTGTTCCGCCCGCTTCAAGTGAGAGCAGGTGTTTCAAGCTCAAAAACGAAAAAGTACCGAATACAGAAAAACAAGATGGGGATTGGGTGCAGTATCCTTCACACACATTCACACCGGCATGGGTGTGGAGCAGCAACAACGCCGCCGCTACCCTGACGCTTTCCTGCTCCTGCGGCAGAACGCTTACATTTGAAAAGAGCGTTACGTTCGTTTCGGACGACGACAAGGATGTATATACAGCGTCGGTTCATTACGGCGGACAGGAATACACCGACACCAAAACCGTATATAAACGCCCCACCTTTGAGGGACACAGCGTGACGGTCGACGGAAAAATCGGCTTGTACTTCTATGTTGATTTACACCAATTCACCGCAAACCCGACAATCAGCTTTACATGTAACGATAGCACAACAACGGCTGCTTTGGTTGAATCGGAAAGCGGACAATACCGCGCGGCTTATTATGTGGCGCCGAAGGAAATGGGCGACACAATTACCGCTACGGTAAACGCGGGTAATAAGACAAATACCGAGTCATATTCTGTAAAACAATATCTTGTGAGCGTGGTAAGAAACGAAAACGGCGAAGCGGGTACACAAAAGCCCGCGCAGCTGCAGGCTCTCGCAAGATCCATGCTGAACTACGGCGCAAAGGCGCAGCTTCAGTTCAACTATAAAACAGGCGACTACGATCTGGTTGACTACGGACTTGACAGCTATACGCCTGCCTCACCCTCGGAAATCAGTAAAATATCATACACCAAAGATCAGTTTGCCGCTTTCGGAGTAAGTTTCAGCGGGTCGAGCTTGCTGCTCAACGACGATACAACCCTTAGGCTGTTCTTCAAAAAAACGGAAAGCTTCAGCTCCGCTCCCACGCTTTCCTGCAATGGCAACGTGCTTTCACAGGGAACCAAGGGCGAGTATTTAACTTATGACTTGGCGTTTATTCCGGCTCCGAATGTTTTGGATACGCATTCGGTAGCTATCTCAAACGGTACAAACAGTACAACCGGCAGCTTTACCATCCGCAACTATATTTTGAATAATTATTCAAAGGAAGGTACTCTGGGTGATGTTGTAACCGCTTTATATGACTACAGTGTAAAATCTTCCGCTTACTTATACTGATATAAGCGGAAAAGGAGGATTACAGTTGAAAAAACCTTACCGGGAAATTGAGTTTGAACTGCTTGAGTTTTGCTTCACTGATATCGTTATGAGTAATACAGTATCCCAACTTGACGACAACGAGCTTCCGCCCGATCTTGCGGAGGAGCTTGAGCCTTAACAGTTACTCAAAAACATAATAAATTTACAGGGCAGGTTCAGTTTTGTCTGAGCCTGCCTTTTACCGTTTCAAAAATTTGGTTTTTTTCTTTATAAAATTTATTTTTGGGTAATGATGTGATAAAATAATATGGATTTTGGAAGGCATAGGAGGATTTATATGAAAATCGGATTTGATAATCAAAAATACCTTGATATGCAGTCACAGCACATCCGTGACAGAATTGCGGAATTCGGCGACAAGCTGTATCTGGAATTCGGCGGAAAACTGTTTGACGATTACCACGCCTCACGCGTGCTGCCGGGGTTCAAGCCCGACTCAAAGCTGCAAATGCTTATGCAGCTTAAAGACGAGGCTGAGATTGTTATTGTAATCAACGCCGCCGATATCGAGAAAAACAAGGTTCGCGGCGACTTGGGCATTACATATGATCTTGATGTGCTTCGCCTGCTCGATATTTTCCGCGGACGCGGTCTCTGCGTCAACTCGGTGGTGCTTACCCGCTTTGCCGACCAGCCCACTGCCGTAAAGTTTGAGCAGCGCCTTACCGAAAACGGAATCAACGTATATCACCACTACTCAATTCCCAACTATCCCACCGACGTCGACCTTATTGTAAGCGACGAAGGTTACGGCAAAAACGACTACGTCGAAACCACTCGCAAGCTGGTAGTTATTACCGCTCCGGGACCCGGCTCGGGAAAAATGGCGGTTTGCCTCAGCCAGCTTTACCACGAGCATAAGCACGGAGTAAAGGCGGGCTACGCCAAGTTTGAGACATTTCCTATCTGGAACCTTCCGCTCAAGCACCCCGTCAACGTGGCGTATGAAGCCGCCACAGCCGACCTCAACGACGTAAACATGATCGACCCGTTCCATTTGGAGGCTTACGGTAAAACAACCGTAAACTATAACCGCGATATCGAGATTTTCCCCGTACTCAACACCATGTTTGAGCTGATTCTCGGCGAGTCGCCCTATAAATCGCCTACTGATATGGGCGTTAATATGGCGGGAAACTGCATTATTGACGACGAGGTCGTAAGCGACGCCGCAAATCAGGAGATCATCCGCCGCTACTACTCAGCCCTTTCAAACCAGACAAAGGGTGTCGGCTCGCCCGATGAGGCGTATAAAATAGGCCTGCTTATGAAGCAGAACAAGCTCCAGACCACCGACCGTCCCGTAATCGCTCCCGCGCTTAAAAAGGCTGAGGAAACGGGCGCTCCTGCCGCGGCGGTTGAGCTTGACGACGGAACAATTATAACAGGCAAGACTACCAACCTGCTCGGCGCTTGCTCGGCAATGCTGCTTAACGCGCTAAAGTCGCTCGCGCATATCGACCAAGATATAGATATCCTCGCGGCGGAAGTTATCGAGCCTATCCAGAAGCTTAAAGTTGAGAGCTTCGGCTCCAACAATCCGCGTCTGCACACCGATGAAATTCTAATTGCGCTTGCTATGTCAGCGGTTACAAACCCAACCGCAAAAAGCGCTATGGAGCAGCTCCCGAAGCTGCGCGACACCGACGCCCACGCTACGGTTATCCTCTCGGAAACCGACACAAGAATCCTTAAAAAGCTGGGTATCCGCGTAACAACCGAGCCCGTTTACGAAACCGAGCGCTTATATAGAAAGTGAAAAACAGCGGTCGGGAAGACGATGACGTTTTCCCGACCGCTTTTATTTGTCGAAAAATATTTACTTCTGTTCCTCAATAAATTTAAGCTGATTCAGAATCTTATTGGCGCACATGTAAACGTTGCCGCCGCCCATTGTGAGAATCAAGTCGCCTTCCTGAGCGTTTTTGCACACATAGTCGGTGATTTCCTCAAAGGTATCGAGGCAGACCGAGCCGGGCACCTTTGCGCCAAGATCGCGCGAATAGATGTTGTAGGTATTTGTTTCACGCACAGGCAGAATCTCGGAAATAACGGCAACATCGGGTATTTGCAGAGCCTTTGCGAAGTCGTCAAGCAGCATAGCGGTGCGTGAGAAGGTGTGAGGCTGGAACACAGCCCATACCTTTCTGAAGCCCATGCTCATCGCCGCGTTGAGTGTCGCGGTAAGCTCGGTGGGGTGGTGAGCAAAATCGTCCGCAACGGTAATTCCGCAGGGTGTGCCGAGTATTTCAAAGCGGCGGTGAACTCCGCCGAACTTGTGCAGGTTCTCGCTGATTTCCTGAGGTGAAGCGCCCAGATAATGCGCGGTTGCCGCCGCGGCAAGTGAGTTGTATACGTTGTGCTTGCCGGGTACAATAAGCTTGATGTTGCAAAGCTTTTCGCCCCTGTAATAAAGGTCGTACTGCTCGTGAACGCCCTTGTCGGCGCTTACATTCTCGGCGCGGTAGTCGCAGTTTTCACCGAAGCCGAAGGTTATCTTTTCGATGTTAACATCTTTGACGCTGTCAAGGGTGTTTTCGTCGTCGCCGTTAAGCACCAAAAGACCCGTGGTCTGCTTTGCAAACTGATTAAATGACTTTTTGATGTTGTCAAGATTCTTGAAGTAGTCGAGGTGGTCGGCGTCGACGTTGAGAATAATCGAGATAAACGGGTTAAGCTCCAAAAACGTATCGACATATTCGCACGCCTCGCAAACGATAATATCGCTCTGGCCTACATAGCTGTTGCCGCCGATAAACGGCAGCTTTCCGCCGATAATAGCCGAGGGGTCGAAGCCGCTGCCGATTAAAATCTGCGAGAGCATAGCGGTTGTCGAGGTCTTGCCGTGAGTGCCGCTTACGGCGATGCTTCTTTTGTAGCGCCTTGTAACAACGCCCAGCATAACGCTGCGCTCAATGCAGGGAATGCCCTGCTCCACAGCCGCCATTCGCTCGGGGTTAGTCTCTTTAACCGCCGCCGAGTAAACAACCAGCTCGGCGCCCTTAATATTTTCTGCCGCGTGACCCATGTAAACGGGGATTCCGTAGCCCTTCATTTTGTCAAGCGTTTCGCCCTCGTTCATGTCGGAGCCTGAAATTTCAAAGCCCTCGCTCATAAGAATTTCAGCGATAGGGCACATGCCGCTGCCGCCGATTCCGATGAAATGAATTCTTTTGATTTCGTTTAAAAGCTTATCGTAATCCACAATACGCACTCCATTTCCATGTTATCTAATAGTATTATAAAGCAAATCGACAAAAAAATAAATACCTAATTTTGCACCTCTTTTGTTGCCAAATGACAGCGATAATGGTAGAATATAGACAGATTAAGTATTATGAATTCTTTAAATTTCTAAAAAGGAAATATATATGCTGAAAAAGAACGATATTATACATTTATTTATCACTTCCGCAACCGCCGAGGGCAGCGGAGTAGGCAAAACCGACGACGGAATAGCGGTGTTTGTGCCGCTTTCGGCGGTCGGCGATGAACTGAATGTCAGAATCCTAAAAGTTAAAAAAACCTACGCGTTCGGCAAAATAGAGGAGATTATTACACCTTCAAAGTCCAGAATCGAGCCCGACTGCGGCTGCTTTTCACGCTGCGGCGGATGCGTATGGAGGCATATATCCTATGAGGAGGAGTGCCGCCTGAAGAGGCAAAAGGTCGCTGACGCCCTTGAGCGTATCGGCGGCATAAAAACCGAGCTAAAACCGATTATTCCGAGCGAGCGTGTTCTGCGCTACCGCAACAAGGCGCAGCTCCCTGTGGGAAAAGCGCCCGACGGCAGCCTGCAAATGGGCTTTTACGCCTTTCACAGCCACAGGATCATTGACTGCGGCGACTGCGCTCTGCAGCCCGAAATATTCGCGGCGGTGATGAAAATCACGCGCGACTTTATTTCTCAGACCGATAACGACATTTACGATGAAAAAACAGGCAAGGGCAGACTGCGGCATTTGTATATCCGGTACGGCGAAATAACCGAAGAGCTTATGGTCTGCTATGTCATAAACGGCAACGGACTAAAGCGCGAGGACTTGCTTCTCGATATGCTGAAACAAGGTTTGCCGAACCTGAAAACCGTTGTTGTTAATTCTAATAGAGAAAAAACAAATGTAATTCTCGGCAACAAAAACCGCACTTTATACGGCAGCGGCTATATAACCGATGTGCTCTGCGGGCTGAAATTCAAAATATCTCCGTTCTCATTCTGGCAGGTAAACCGCGCTCAGGCTCAGCGCCTTTACGAAAAGGCGAGGGAGTACGCGGCGCTCAGGGGAAAAGAAACCCTGCTCGATCTCTACTGCGGAACGGGTACAATCGGACTTACAATGGCGAAGGACTGCAAAGAGCTTATCGGCGTTGAAATAATCGAGGACGCTGTGCGCGACGCGGAAAACAACGCCGCGGTTAACAGTATATGCAACGCGCGTTTTATGTGTTCCGACGCTCCCGAAGCGGCCGCTCGGCTTGAACGCGAGGGCGTGCGCCCCGATGTAGTAATCCTCGACCCGCCGCGAAAGGGCTGCGGAGAGGAGCTTGTCCGCACAATCGGAAAAATGAATCCCGACCGCGTCGTTTACGTTTCCTGCGACCCGGCGACGCTTGCAAGGGATTTGAAATATTTTAATGAAATAGGCTATGAAACAAAAGAGGTCACGCCCGTCGACATGTTCCCCAGAACGGCGCATGTCGAATCCGTAGTTTTGATGTCTCGAACAGGGTCTGCGCAATAGAAATGTTGTCAGAAAGACAAATCGGAGGTTGTGGGGATGTTCAAAAAATATAAGCTGAGATTTGATATTTGGGGAGCGCTGCTATTCCTGATCATAATGATACCCAATTTTATATGGTTTGCTGTTCCTGCGCCGAACGACATCCTTCGTCAAGAGTCGATAACTCCGATAGTTGATACCATCGGTTCGGTTTGTCAAATCATATTCGTTGCCGCTCTCTGTATCGTTATAAACAAAGAAAGAGACAGTATAAGGATCTCTCCGTTGCTGATATCATCCGCAGTTTGCATTGGTTTATACTTTTTAGGATGGGTATTGTATTACAACGGCATTGTCAATCCGATGGTTATAATTTATTTGACATTGCCGCCTTGTGTTGCATTCATCCTTTTTGCTCTGGATAGAAAAAACTTCATTGCGCTTATTCCTGCTGCATGTTTTACTATTTGTCATTTGATATACGGAATAGCAAACTTTATACTATGAAACCGGTTTTGAGAACATGGCAGGTCGATATGTTCCCTATTACAGAGGACATTTATGGAACTGTCTCGAGGCATGTCGAGTCGGTTGTATTACTGTCAAAAGGCATTGTTTAGACTATATCTTTATAAAGGAGATTATAACAATGGATAATTTTGCGGATGAAAGAGATTTTTTGCTGTTGGACAAGGATAAATACACCTTCTTTATCCTGCGGCTTGTTATCGGCGGCGATTGCAAGCTGCTGCTGACGGATCACGAAAAGCTGATAATTTGCTATTCCTGCCCTCCGTATCCCGTTTGGATATGGACGCCCGATAACCCTTCCATTGAAGAAATGGAGCGCGCGTATTCGCTTGTCAAAGAGAACTCACTGCTCGACGGAAAGCACAGCTTCAATTTAAAATATGAGCTTGCGGAATACTTTATCAAAAGGTCTGCAGAGGAAGGCATGAGCTTGTCTATCCTTATCAACATGTTCGCGTATGACTGCTTGATTCCCGTTAAGCCGACCGATGTATCCGACGGCGGAATATACAATTGCACAGCTGATGATGTTGACGAGGTGACGGAGTTTCTCGACATGTTCCATCGGGAGCTCGGTATCGATCAAAAAAGCATTGAGGGCTACCGCGCCGACGCCGAGGAGTTTATCGGAACAGGGAAGATGTACTTTTGGAAGGATGAGCAGGGGCACAGCACGGCAAGCTGCAAGTACGCCCCGAACGGCGATATGGCGTCGATAAATCTTGTTTATACGCGCCCCGAGTGCCGAAGAAAGCACTATGCTGAAAACTTAGTGTATGAGGTCACAATGAAAGCGATGAACGACGGATATGTTCCCACGCTTTATACCGACGCGGACTATAAGGCGTCAAACGCATGCTATGAAAAAATCGGGTATGTGCTCAGGGGCAAGCTTTGCTCAATAGGATAAAAGAAATGAGAATATTATGGAAATCACCGACAAAAGGATAGACGGCGGCAAAGCCTTTGACTGGGGAAGAACCTCAAAGGAATACGCCAAATACAGAGATATTTATCCCTGGATTTTCTACAAAAAGATAGCTGACAGGGGCTTGTGCGTAAAGGGGCAAAGGGTGCTCGACCTGGGAACAGGCACGGGCGTTTTGCCGCGAAATATGTATAAATACGGAGCCGACTGGACTGGAACGGATATTTCCGCCGAGCAGATCGGGCAGGCAATTATACTTTCAAAAGCGGCAGGAATGGATATCAATTATTTGGCTACACCTACAGAGGATTTAAGCTTTCCGAAAGAATCCTTTGACGTTATAACGGCGTGTCAATGCTTTTGGTATTTCGACCACGAAAAGGTCATGCCTAAGCTTGCCGAAATGCTCAAGCCCGGCGGTAAGCTGCTGATCCTCTATATGGCGTGGCTGCCGTTTGAGGACAAGATCGCGGGCGAGAGTGAAAGAATAGTTTTGAAATACAGCCCGAATTGGACGGGCAAAGGCGAGACCCGCAAGCCGATAGTTATTCCTCAGGCGGCGTATCGGTACTTTGATTTAGCTGATCACGAGGAATATGATGTTATGGTGCCGTTTACAAGGGAAAGCTGGCACGGAAGAATGAAGGCGTGCCGCGGCGTAGGAGCGTCCCTTTCAGGTGATGAGCTCTCGCGTTGGGAAAGTGAACACCTGAAAATGCTGCAGGACAATGCTCCCGAAAATTTTGAGGTGCTTCACCATGCGGCGCTTGCTGTACTAAAAAGGAAATAATTCTAAAAAGGAAATAAAACTATGAACGCAATCCGCTCAACCGTAAAACTGAAAAATAATGAAATGGAATATTTCACATTCGGCACGGGAAAAACTCCGTTTGTTATGCTGCCGGGGCTGAGCGTTAAAAGCATAATGAATTCAGCCGACAGTATCGCTGTCGTTTACAAGGTTTTTGCCGAAGATTTCACGGTGTACTGCTTTGATAAAACTAAAATTCTTTATGAGAATTATACTGTTGAGCAGCTCTCGGAGGATACCGCCGAGGCAATGGAGCTTCTTGGCCTGAAAAACGCCTGTGTTTTCGGCGCTTCTCTGGGCGGAATGATGGCTCAGTATATCGCGATAAATCACCCCGATTTGGTCGGAAAGCTGCTGCTCGGCTCAACCTGTTCGCGGCTAAATCCCACCTCCGAGGCTGTTATGGCTCAGTGGGTTCGATGTGCCGAAAGGGGAGACATTGACGAGTTTTGCGATTCATTTATAGACCTGCTTTACGGCAGGGAGTTTGCCGAAAAATACGGCGAGTTTATTCGGCTTGCGCACCAAAATATTTCGCCTGAGGACTTCAGGCGGTTTGTTATTCTGGGCAAGTCCTGCGATAATCTCAACACCTATGACAGCCTTGACAGGATAAAATGCCCCGCGCTTGTAATAGGCGCGAAAAACGACAGGGTTCTCACGGCTCAGGCGTCCGTTGAAATAGCGGAAAAACTCGGCTGCGAGTGCTGGCTTTACGGAGAAGAATACGGGCACTGTGTGTTTGACGAGGCGCCCGATTATAAAAGCAGAATAATGAATTTTTTTAAAAGTGAGGTATGACATGGAGGACTTCAGCTTACTGTTCCCTCAGGGAAAAGAGTACAAGGTTAATCAACTTACGCCCGAGGCTGTAAACGACCTTTCAATCGACTTTTTGCTCGACAATCTTACCGACGTGCGCAACGAGCGCGAGCATATCCGCAACCTGCTTACCCAGGTGACCGACGACGAGGAGGTAATCCGTTACCGGGGCGGCGTATTTGAGGATTTTCTGCGCTTTCCGAAGCTGAGAGCCGCAATGGAGGAGCTTGTTGCAAGGCTAGCCGACTTAAAGGATGTGGCGCGTTTCCAGAAGGATCAGGAGGGACCGTCGCTTTGGGCGCTCATCAACCGTCTGCGCGAGGTCGACGAGTATGTAAGCTGCATCACCATGATTAAAAATACACTTGAGGAGCTCGACATTACCAGTGAGGGCATGAAAACACTCCGCCAAATCGTTACCGACATCGACCGTGAAAGCGGCTTCCCTCAGCTTAAGGCCGACATTGATGAAACAATGGAAAAGGCGCGCAAGCTGAAAAGCATTACCATCGGCGTTAATCTTGACGACATGCTCCGCCCGAAGTCGGCGGGCGTGCTGTCGCTAAATGATTCATACTTTACCGACGCGGGCTTAATGCGCCGATTTATGAACTTTACCAACAAGCAGGACGGGCTTCACGAGGGCAACGACGTAAGCGGCTTCAAGCACTTCCACGCCGCCAATCCCGTTACCGTCGACGTTAAAATAGCTTCATATCAAAAGAGCGCGGTGTCAAACGATATCCACATCGAGTCAAACTCCGCTACAGGCAGCGACGCAATATCAAACGCTATAACAAAGCCCGTTACAAGCATTATGAAAAAGACCTGCGACGATATAAAGTCCACGCTGAAGCGGTATGTAAACATCAGCGGCTACATGCTTATCAACCTCATGCCCGAAATTATCTTCTATGTGCGCTGGGCTGAGTTGATTGACAAAATCATTGAAAAGGGAATGCCTGTCTGTAAGGCTGAAATCCTGCCGCCCGACGAAAGAAATTGTTTTTTTAAAGAAATATATAACCTGAAGCTTGCTATCAACAATGTAAACGGCGACAATATCAACATTATCCGAAACGATATCGACTTTGACGACGAGCGCCGAATTTATATTCTGACAGGCCCCAACCGAGGCGGAAAGACAATCTTCACCCAGGCTGTAGGGCTTGCAATGATGATGGCTCAGTGGGGCGTGTACGTTCCCGCTGAAAAGGCTGTAATCAGCCCGTGCGACAATATGTTCACGCATTTTCCCGCCGATGAAAACGACACCGTGGATCTTGGCAGACTGGGAGAAGAAAGCAAGCGCCTTTCCGAGATTTTCGACGTCGCAACCTCGCGCAGCTTTATGCTTTTAAACGAAAGCCTTGCCACAACAAGCGTAGCAGAAGGTCTTTTTATAGCCAAGGACGTTGTAAAGGCAATGCGCTATCTGGGCGTAAGGTGCATTTTCAACACCCATATGCACGAGCTTGCGCGCAGCCTTGACGAGCTAAACGGCTCGGTTGAGGGCGGAAGCCGTGTAGAAAGCCTTGTAACGGGCGTTCAGCGCGGTGAAAGGAGCTTTAAGGTTGCGGTAATGCCGCCTCAGGGCGTCAGCTACGCAAAGGATATTGCAGAAAAATACGGAGTAACCTTTGACAAAATAAAGCAGCACCTTGAACATAGGAACAATTAAAATTCTATAATAGAAAAAAGGATAGGTATTATGAAAAACAAAAAGACAGGCCTTGTCCTTGAGGGCGGCGCGATGCGCGGCATTTTTACCGCGGGAGTAATCGACGTCCTGATGGAGCAGGGCATTGAATTTGAGGCGCTAACGGGCGTTTCGGCGGGGGCGGCTTTCGGCTGCAACTATAAATCAAGACAGCCGCGCCGTGTGCTGCGCTACAATCTGAAATATTGCAGGGAGCCTAAGTACTGTTCTTTCCGCTCACTAAAAAAGACAGGAGATTTGTTCGGAGCGCAGTTTTGCTATCACGATATTCCCGACAGGCTCGACCCGTTTGACAAGCGGGCATTCTCGGAAAACCCCATGCAGTTTTATGTAGTGGCGACGGACGTGGAAACAGGCTTGCCGCGGTACCAAAGGATTGACGAGGTAGACGACTTCTGCTACGAGTGGATACGCGCTTCGGCTTCAATGCCGATGGTATCGCGCGTTGTTGAAATCGACGGCAAAAGATATCTCGACGGCGGCATTTCCGACTCAATTCCGCTCCGCTTCGCCGAGGGCATTTGCGATAAAAACATTGTGGTGCTAACGCGCCCGCGTGACTATAAAAAGAAGCCTGCCTCGCATATGTGGATGTTTCGCCGCAGCCTGAAAAATTATCCAAAGGCGCTCAGGGCGGTAGCCAACCGCCACATTATGTACAACGAGCAGCGAGGCTATGTGTTCCTGCGAGAAAAGGCGGGGAAGGCTTTGGTTATCTGCCCCGAAAAGCCGCTTGATATCGGCAGAATAGAGCATAACCCCGATAAAATACAGCAGACCTATGACCTCGGCAGGCGTGCCGCCGAGGAAAGACTTGACGAGATAAGAAGGTTTATTGAGAATGGTAATTGATTCTCACGCCCATATCGGCAGAATATTGATACTCAACCTGAGCGTGCGCAAGGTGCTTTACTCCATGAAGCGTTATAACGTTGACTTTTCGCTGGTGAGCAGCATTGAGAGCACCGAGTATTTTCAGGAGGGCAAGCGGCTGTTCTGGCCGCTGAGAAAAACACAGTACGGCGTTTGCAAAAAGACGATCCGCGCCGCCAGGCACCACCCGGACAAGCTCGGCGCGCTGCTTTGGCTGCAAACCGACAAAAAGCGCCCCAACGAGCGCCTGTGCCGCCTTATCGAGAAAAACAGGCGGTATATTTACGGAATTAAAATCCATCCGTTCCGCTCCGAAACAGCTCCCGACGACCCTAAAATGGAGCCTGTTTACGAGCTTGCGCGCCGTTTCAGCCTTCCCGTGGTATCGCACACCGGCAACATCGAGCAGGGGAAAACCCTTCATCTTTTCAACGCGGCAAAGGCGAATCCCGACATAAACTTTGTGGCGGTGCACATGGATCTTGACAGCGATGGCAGGGAAGCAATCGAGTATATTTCTCAGCTGCCGAATCTGTACGGTGACACCACATGGGTATCGGTCAAAACAACTCTGCGCGCAATTGAAAAGTGCGGCAGCGAAAAAATCCTTTTCGGAACCGATAACCCAATCGACGGAAAGGATCATATGCTTTACAACCGCGCGGGACAGCGTTCGCTGTGTCAGCAGTACTTTAACGAGTTCCGCGACATGGTAAGCGCTGAGGATTATGAGAACATTATGTATAAAAACGCCGTAAAGCTGTTCGGTATTTCGAATACTAATACCTAATAAAAAGTGGACAGCCTTTGCGGTCTGTTTTCCACAATACTTCGTTGTCGTCCTTGCAAGGCGTCAGCCTTGCGGCGTCTTTCGCCTCGTCTTGCGAAAGATATCCTCGCAAATTCAAGTCTGCTTTCTATCAGGAATTAGTATAATTTGTCTTGAAAACGACATATTTTTTGTGATATACTGTTATTATCACTTACTCAAACAGGAGCAGCAAAATGAAGTATCATAAATTAACCGAAAACGCCGTAAAGCCTCAGGGCTTCTGGGGCAGGCTCATGATCCGTTCCATGAACAAGGGGCACAACGAGCTTACCGACTGGGCGCTTAGTTATCTTAATATCGAAAACGGCTGCCGCGCTCTGGACATAGGCTGCGGCGGCGGAAAAACCGTCGGCAAGCTTTGCGGCATGGTCGGCAGCGGCAAGGTGTACGGAATTGACTATTCAGAGCTTTGCGTAAAAAAATCCATAAAACATAATCATAAAAACATTTTGTGCGGCAAGGCTGAAATAACTCAGGCAAGCGTGTCGCAGCTTCCGTTCCCCGACGATAGCTTTAATCTGGTAACGGCGGTTGAAACCTACTATTTCTGGCCTGACAAGCTCCGCGATTTAATGGAGATTCACCGTGTTCTGCGCAGCGGCGGAAAGCTTTTGCTTGTGTTTGAAATGATGAAAACCGAAGAAACCCCCGACCGCTGGAAGGCGGTTGAGGAGCGGCTGAATATTAAATCGGTAAGCAAGAATGAAATAAACGAAATGCTGCTTCGCGCGGGATATCAGAACATTCGCTTACACTCAAGAAGTGAAACAGGCAGACTGTGCGCGATCGCTGAGAAGGAGTGAAAACAATGAAAGCACTTATTACAGGCGCCAGCTCGGGCATAGGCAGGGAATTCGCGCGGATTTTAGCCTCACGCGGTTGGGACCTTATTATAGCCGCCCGCAGCACCGATAAGCTTAACGCCTTAAAGGACGAGCTGAGCGGCGTAAATGTAAGGGTTATCACAATTGACCTTTCGCGCGAGCAGGACGCATTTGACCTTTACGAGCACCTTTGCGATGAAAACATCGACATGCTTATAAACAACGCGGGCTTCGGCGCTTACGGCGAGTTTATGGATGTTCCGCTTGAGCGTGAGCTTGAGCTTATCCATACAAACGTCTGCTCGCTTCACATTCTGACAAAGCTGTTCCTGCGCGACATGATTGAGCGCGACAGCGGCACGGTTTTAAATGTCGGCTCAATGGCGGGTTTTGCGGCGGGGCCGAAGCTGTCCGCGTATTACGCCTCCAAAAATTATGTGGTGCGCCTTACCGAGGCAATCCACGAGGAGCTGCGCAGAAAAAAGAGCAATGTAAAGGTGTCCGTGCTCTGTCCCGGACCGGTCAATACAAACTTCAATGATGTTGCAAAGGTCAGCTTTTCGGTAAAGGGGCTTGACCCGCGTTTTGTTGCCGAGTACGCCCTTAAAAAGACGGAAAAAGGCAAAATGGTAATCATACCCGGCAAGCTGATGAAAGCTTCAAAATTCTTCGAGCATTTTCTGAGCGAAAAAGCACTGACTCGGACATCGTATGACATTCAGTCGGGCAAAAGCGGTAAGGAATCATGATAAAAATTATTAAACGTGTTTACAACTGGTTCATGCCGTTTTGGAAAAAAATGAATCACGACAACGTGTTCGCCATCGCGGCTCAGACGGCGTTCTTTTTAATACTGTCCGCGGTTCCGCTTGCCTTGTTCCTTGTGTCGCTGCTGCAGTATATTAACATTTCTCCGGACTTTCTTAAAGTATTGCTCGGCACCGAAAATATCGTGGTCGAGTTTACTAACTTTAATGCATCGATCTCAGATCTTTACGGACAGAACGTGAGCATATCAATAATCTCGATCGTTGCTACGCTGTGGTCGGCTGCAAAGGGAATTCACGCAATAACAAACGGTCTTAACCGCGTGCACAATACCTACGAGAACCGCAACTGGATTGTAATCCGCCTGCGCGCAATGCTCTTTACGTTCCTTTTCCTGCTTATTATACTCGTCACGGTTATTATTATTTTCCTGGGCTCAATGCTGAATAACGTGATTAAGGAGTACGTCGGCGATATGCCGTACTATGTCGAGGTCATTTACAGCCTGCGCTATATTATAATGTTCTTTTATCAGGTGTTCCTGTTCGCGCTTATGTACCGCGGCATTCCCAACCTTACCCGTGCGGAGCGAAAAAAGTTCAATATCCGCTGTCAGCTTCCGGGCGCGGTGTTCTGCGCCGCATCTTGGCATGTATTACTCTTCGCAATTTCGGTTTATGTAACCGATTTTAACGGTTTTTCAATTTATAAAGGACTTACACAGTTAGCTATCGTCATGGTGTTTATGTATTTCTGTATGGTGTGCATGATGATCGGCGCGGAGATAAATGTCTGTTTTCATAAGGAAATAGATTGGTTTACGCGAAAGCTGAGCGTTCGGTATATTTACAGAGAGCATAAAAGAAAAAAAGCGGCAAAAAAGCAAAGCGGCAAATAGTATAATGATATAAAAGCCTTTATTTGCCTGTGCGGCGAGCACTCGCCGTCACATCCCGTTATCTCTTTATCATCAAAACAAAAACGGCACGCTTTGCGTACCGTTTTGTTTTGGTGGAGATAAGGGGAATCGAA
>OMYD01000083.1 GCA_900315195.1 uncultured Eubacteriales bacterium
CGCCTTGGTAAGAGAAACGGTATGGGCGCTGTCATCAACAGACGCGTAGCCTGCGTCAACCATAGCCGGAGTAAGCTTACCTACCGGCAGCTTATAGAGCTTTTCACCGTAAAGTCTGGTGGGAAGTCGATAATCCGCGCAGTAGGTCTTAAGCTCGTCGTACATGGTAATGATATCAAACGACTGAAGATTAACAAAGATCTTTTTATATCTGTTTGTTGTGCTAAAATCAGCTCTTGGATACAGAAAATCGGGATTTGAAGCATTCGAATGATCGATATCATATTCCATGTAGCAGTTTGCGTTGCCTGTGGTATTGGGAGTATAGTTGGTGTTGCTGACTGTCGGTTCTTCGACATTAATGTTAACGCCTACCGGAATGCCCTCAAAGAGGAGGTATTCATCCTGGTGGATCGTTCCCGTACCGGCGGAGGTAAGGGTATGCGGTTCGGTGTAACCGTCAAGGCTTGAATAATACACAACGCCTGACGTATCAATGTCTACAAGATCCGCGCCGTCATTTATATCCATAGAAAGCTTGAACGGGAAGGCTGTAGCTGTGTCGTCGTAGTCGACGATCTCCTTTGTCAGCATAAATGATGTTGTATTTACTTTATTAGTAAATGTTGTACGGATATGAGTAATATCAAGCTCGGGATCCGCGCCTTCAAGAGTTGTCAGGTAGTTGAAGTTACCTGTATCTGTACCGTTTCCTGCTTTGATTACTTTGTTATTATTCTGTACATCCACAACTTTATAGGTTGTAGTGTAATCGTTTCAGATTTTGACCGACAGTGAACTTCTTGGTAAACTCGTCGTACTGATCATCTTTCAGAGTGAAATTACCGGTTGTAGCGTTTGTTGTACCTGTGCTAATCTTAGTACCTGTAGATGTTTTATACTTTGTATAAGCTAAGTTCTTGCCCTTGCCGTCTGCCGATGTATTTGTGAAGGTGAAGGTTTCATCGGTGTTAAAGATATACTGAAGACCGGGGTTAACATCGGCAGCATCAACAACGTTCTCTACTTCATATGTATCGTCATAGGGATACATGTTAAAGGTGAAGTAAAGGTTGGAGTCGAACATACCGCGCTCCATATAGAAAATCTTAAGGGTATGAACAGTCTTTGTTGTATCGAATACATATCCGCTGTTGTTGTTCCAGTCAAGGAACTTCTTATTTCTTTGAGCACCGCTGCCGGCGTCAAGAGTGGATGTACCGGTAATTGTACCTGTGCTGAAGTCAATAGTACCGGTTGACTTTTTGTGGTCGCCGCCGAGGTCAAGAATAAGATTATCGTCGATGAATACCCACAGGTCGTCGTCTCCGGAATAATAGAACTTCTGAGCAGTACCGTCCGCCAGCTTACCGTTGGGGCCGAGTGTAAACTTCATCTCCATTGAAACGCCGAAGCCGAGGTCATATGCCTGATGCCCCGTATGCTTCCAGTCAAAGGGATAGAAGCCCGCGTTATTGTAGTTGGGTGAATAAACTTTATTTGAGTTTTCGTAGTAGTCAAGTGTAATGTTGCTGGTGTTGCCTGAGGAATTCTGGCTTGCGTTATAATACTGCCAAGATCCGCCCATGTTATTTTGATTGGTACTTTGGTTGTAACTTCCGTCATGCCAACCGGAAATTTTAAACTTGATATACTGGCTGTTACCTTCAGGGAAAGTAAGATCGTTTGTCTGGTTGTATGCGTTATTCCAGTTTCCGCCGGAATTCTTTAGCTTTCTTACAAAGATCACTTTACAATAATCGCCGTCGTAAGGGAAGCTCCAGCAGTTTGCAGAGCTGTTCCATGACATCTGCTGCCATTTGGAAGCGCCGTTTGGACCTTCATACATATACGCATACCAGTCAATATTCTGATAGTCATCATTAACATTGCTGACATCACAATAAATGGTGCTTAAATTATAATACGGTGATTCGGGAAGGTTTTTGAAGTAAAGGTTCTGTGCACCGCTCTGGCTGTTGAACACATAATCGTTACCATCCTTCTTAACGGGGAATTGAGCGTCGATGGTAGACGCCAGAACACCCTGACCGTTTTTGGTTGAATCAGTGAGCCAGTCCTTATCAAAGAGCTTCATCTCAGCGCCGTTTTCGTTGGTCGCGCCTGACTTGTAGTAGGTGGGAAGACCGTTTGATGAAAGCTTTTTGCCGGTAAGACCGGTTATAGATTTGTGATCGCCGCCAAGGCCCTGAGAGTTGTTTACCTTATTCTTAAAGTTGTAGTTGGTGCTGCTGCTGACGCCCGCATAACCGTTTGGTCTATCAAGGAAGTTACCGAAATAAACCGGATATGCAATATTATTGCCGCTTGCATAATTCTTTAATGCTGTGTTCAGCTTTGTATAAGGCTCGCAGGTAGCTGTATGCGCACCGCGGTCAGCAACGTTTTTGATGCTGCGAATCCAGCTGCCGCTGACCTCGCTGTCGGTGCGGTAGTCGAAGTATGTAGCCTTGATTTTTGTATAAAGATTTGAATTATTGGTTACTGTAGAACCCAAGGTAGCGGTAAACTGATTCGCTGCTGTCTTTTTGGTAAAAGTCGCCTGTACAGCAGTAGCGCCCGAAACAGTCCATGTGCTGCCCGAGGAAACAGTTGAACCGTCGCGGGTCAGGGTGTCAAGCTTATAGCCTGTACCTGCCGCCGCAGTGATTGTAAGGGTTTCGCCGTCATACGCCGTAATGCTTGCCTGAGTTGTGCCCGAGGTAGTTACCGCCGAATATACTGTGCTGCCTGCCGACAGGGTAAGAGTAACGGTACCTGTACCGGAGGTTACCTGAGCATACAGAGTATACGAGGTAGCTGTTTTAAATGTTACGTTAACAGTAACAGCCTGTGAGGGCATTGTAAATGAATATGTGTTGTTGCCCAAGTTGTTTACAGTGGATACTCCTGTTGCGGTAACCGTGTTTACCTGATAGCCGCGGTTGGGAGTAGTATAAACATAAATAGCCGTACCCGCGGTTGCGGAAGCGGTGCTTAATCTAAAGTCGCCGTTTGCTGTTGAACCCTTGGAAATTGCGTAATAAGTAGCCGCTGTCGGGAATTTGATTCCTACGTTGACCGCGCCGTCGCCCTGGTCTACACGCTTGAATGTAAATACATAATTACCTGCCGCAGAGGTCTTCAGCGTAGCGTTACCTTTACTTACGTTGAAATAATACTCACTCTGTGTTGATGAGAAAGTAGTATCTGCTCCGTAGTATTTTTCGCCGCCGTTATAAGTAATCTTAAACGTGTAGGTAGTGTTTGCGGAAAGGGAAACCGAAAACTGGTTGCTGCTGTTGAATCTGGTTGAAGTACTCCAGCTGTTAAAGGAGCCCGCAACACCGTAATCGGTTGTTGAGCCGAGGTTTGCGCTGACAGCCGCGTCGTCGTCCATTGAAGCGCCTACAGCGCCGTCGTCAGACGCGCCGATGTTTTCGGACGTGTCGCTGTCAGAGGCTTTGTCGGCTGTTGTGTCAGACGCTTCAGCATCGTCGTCGTCCAGCACTGCGCCTACTGCCTGCTGTTCTTCCACGTTCGCCGCGTTTGTCGCAACTATGCCGACTGTAAAGCATGAAATAATCATGCATAAAGTGAGCATAACCGCAAGCGTCGACTTGGAAAGATACTTGATTTGTTTTCTCATTTTTGTCCTCCATTCTTTTATTTTCCAAAAGTAAGCCTATTAGCCTATCTTCGAAGACTATTCTAGCATATAAAAAAATTTTTTTCAATACTTAATGATACTTTTGTATTATTTTTTTAAATATAATAATAGTAAAAATTATTCTTTTAAGAAATATTTTTGTTGAAATATGGATATTTTTTACTTTCGTTTATGTAATCTGCACAATAATTATTTTTAATTATAAAAATATTATAATAAAGAGTAAAAATCTAATTTTTTGTTCAAAAATAAAAATATAGTGCTAAACAGTAGCTTTTTAGGGCTTTGGACAGCTCACTATATTTCATCACGGAATAATAATTTTGAAAAGCGGCTTTTATTTGCCGCCGACTTCGGAAACTAAGTGCTGCTTCCCCCTTTACAAACTAACCCCAATGTGCTAGAATACACTAAGACAGTTCGTTTGCACCATCCTGTCTTTAAACAAAACTACGGGCTTGCGCTTTACCGCGTTTTTTTCGTTTGTTACGAAATCCGTCTGCTTTGGTGCGGGCGTTTTTTATTTATACTAATATTATAGGTGAAATTATGTTTCTTCTTAAAACCTCCGCCTCCTTTGACAGCGCTCATTTTTTATGCGGATACAACGGCAAATGCGCCAACATTCACGGCCATACATGGCGGGTCGAAGTTGCCGTCGGCGATGAGAAGCTCGTTGAATCGGGCGAAAAGCGCGGAATGGTAATCGACTTTTCCGACCTTAAAAGCGCCGTGCGCGCTCTGGCAAAGGACTTTGACCACACGCTTATATATGAAAAAGGCAGCCTGAAGCCCTCTACCGTTGACTCGCTGAAAAGCGAGGGGTTTTCTTTAAAAGAGGTTCCTTTCCGCCCCACCGCCGAGAATTTTGCGCGGCATTTTTATAAAGCCTTGGCTGAAAAATTGCCCGTCAGGCGTGTGACGGTTTACGAAACACCCGACAACTGCGCCGAATATGAGGAGGACTGAGATATGCTTACTGTGGTAGAACGCTTTGTCAGCATTAACGGCGAAGGCGCCCACGCAGGCGAGCTAGCGGCGTTTATCCGCTTTAAGGGCTGCAATCTGGGCTGCTCTTACTGCGACACAAAATGGGCGAACAGCCGCGGAGCCGTCGGTATTGAATATACCGCCGACAGCCTTGTTGACTGGGTCGAGAGAAAGCGAGTAAAGAATGTTACGCTCACGGGCGGCGAGCCGCTATTGCAGGAGGACATCGAAGTGCTCATCACCAAGCTGCTCTCGATGGGGCTGCGCGTTGAGATTGAGACAAACGGAAGCCTTCCGCTTAACCGATTCATCGGCGTCGGCGCAAGACCGGCTTTTACAATGGACTACAAGCTTCCGTCAAGCAATATGGAAAGCGCTATGCGGCGCGACAACTTCAAGCTGCTTTGTGAGCACGATACCGTTAAGTTCGTTGCCGGCAGTATTGACGACCTTGACCGAGCCCGTGAGATTATTGAGGATTACAGGCTGAGCGAGCGCTGTCATGTTTATTTAAGCCCGGTTTTCGGCAAGATCCGCCCTTCCGAGATGGTTGACTACATGATAGAGCACGAAATGAACGGAGTGCGGCTGCAATTGCAGCTTCACAAGTTTATTTGGAGCCCCGAAAAAAGAGGTGTGTAGTATATGGATACAAAAGCTATTAAATATCACGTTCACGGCCTGCTGAAAGCGATCGGTGAGGATCCCGAGCGCGAGGGCCTGCGCGAAACTCCCGCAAGAGTCGCCCAGATGCTTGAGGAAGTGCTTGAGGGCACCGCGTACTCTAACCACGATATTGCCCAAATGTTCGGCAAGACCTTTGCCGCCGAAAACAGCGGCAGCACCGAAAATGCTGTTGTTATGCGCGATATAACCGTGTTCAGCTACTGCGAGCACCACCTCGCTCTGATGTACGACATGACCGTAAACGTTGCCTATCTCCCCCGCGGAAAAGTTTTGGGGCTGAGCAAAATCGCGCGTATCTGCGACATGGCGGCAAAGCGCCTGCAATTGCAGGAAAGGCTCGGAAATGATATTTGCGAGATCATCAGCGAGGCGGCGGGCACTGACGACGTCGGCGTTGTAATCAAGGGCTGCCACAGCTGCATGACGGCGCGCGGCATCCGCAACGCCTCGGCGTACACCGTGACCACAACCTACCGCGGCAGGTTCCGCGAAGACAAGAGCCTGCAGGAACTTATACTATTATCGCCGAAAAGTGAGGAAATATGAAAGCATTGGTATTATTCAGCGGCGGAGTTGACTCGTCAACCTGCCTTGCTATTGCCGTAGAAAAATACGGTGCTATTGCCGTAGAAAAATACGGCGCCGACGAGGTTATGTGCCTTTCCGTCAGCTACGGACAGAAGCACAGCAAAGAGCTTGACGCCGCGAAAGCGGTCGCCGCTCACTACGGCGTTATGCTGAAAACTCTTGACCTCGCCTCCATTTTTGAGGACAGCGACTGCTCGCTCCTCAAGGGCTCCGACAAGGATATTCCCTTGGAGAGCTACGGCGAGCAGCTAAAAAAGACAGGCGGCGCGCCTGTTTCGACTTATGTGCCGTTTCGCAACGGGCTTTTTCTGTCCTGTGCGGCAAGCGTCGCGCTCTCGTTTGGCTGTGAGGAAATCTTCTACGGAGCTCACAGCGACGACGCCGCGGGCAACGCTTATCCCGACTGCAGTCAGGAGTTCAACGACAGCATTAACCGCGCGATATACCTCGGCAGCGGAAACCGTCTGCGCGTTACCGCTCCCTTTATAGGAATGAATAAAGCGCAGGTCGTAAGGCGCGGGCTTTCGCTTAACGTTCCGTATGAGCTTACATGGAGCTGCTATTCGGGACACGGCAAGCCCTGCGGAGTTTGCGGCACCTGCCGCGACAGAGCCGCCGCTTTTGAAGCAAACGGCGTAACAGATCCACTGATGAATTAAAAAGGAATTAACAATGAGAGAAAATGAAAACCTGACCCTGCTGGGCAACAAAAACACCGCCTACTGCTCCGACTACAATCCCGATGTGCTTGAGACCTTTGAGAACAAGCACCCCGGCAACGATTATTTTGTAAAATTCAACTGCCCCGAATTCACAAGCCTCTGCCCCATTACGGGACAGCCCGACTTCGCCGCGATTTACATTTCATATATTCCCGACAGGCTTATGGTGGAAAGCAAGTCGCTTAAACTCTACCTTTTCAGCTTCCGCAATCACGGCGACTTTCACGAGGACTGCGTGAATATTATTATGAAGGACTTGATCCGACTTATGGACCCGAAGTACATCGAGGTTCGGGGCAAGTTTTTGCCCAGGGGCGGAATTTCAATCGACCCGTACTGCAACTACGGCAAAGAGGGCACAAAATACGAAAAGCTGGCCTGGGAGCGCCTTGCGCACCACGACCTCTATCCCGAAAAAGTAGACAACAGATAACATAATTCCAAATCAGAATTAAGAACAGCCGAGGGCATATTGCTTTCGGCTGATTTTTATAAAGTTTACTTGCTTTCCTTCTCCTCGTGATATTCCTTTTCGGTGTTTACGTTCCAGATGTTGTCCTTGTTCTTTTCGCCGGACAGGATGTTCTTAACGGTTTCAAACGAAGTGCACATGCTGTGGTCGATGTTGTTATAGCGGTGCTGACCGTTGCGTCCTACACAGAAAAGATTCTCGATTGTATCG
>OMYD01000060.1 GCA_900315195.1 uncultured Eubacteriales bacterium
GTGACCTCCTGCGTGTGAAGCAGGCGCTCTAACCAGCTGAGCTAATCCTCCGGTTAAATTTTGGAAGAAGTCCGCAGGTAATCTGCGGACTTCTTTGGTGGGGACTGCTGGACTCGAACCAGTGACCTCTTGCATGTCAAGCAAGCGCTCTAACCAGCTGGGCTAAGCCCCCGTATATGGTCGGAGTGAAGAGTGTTTCATCTTGCGAAAAGTTCATCTCGCTTGCTGCGGCGTGTTCATAGCTAAAAGTTCATCAACTCTCTCGCTAAAAACGTCACACCGTGACGTTTTCTTAACGCTCGCCTTCAATTCCCTTCATCCGTTGCTTGTTGAGAATATTTCTTAAAGACATTTCGGAAATGTCTTTAAGAAATATGGTCGGAGTGAAGGGACTTGAACCCCCGACATCCTGCTCCCAAAGCAGGCGCGCTACCAACTGCGCTACACCCCGAAATATTCGCTGTATTCGCGACTTGATTATTATATCTCAATAACATTCAAAAGTCAAGCGCAACCCGGGTATAAAATGCAATTGCGTTATTGAAATAATATCGCCCGTATGCTATTATTAACTAAAGATTCATCCCGGAGGTTTCCATGAACGCTCAAAAAATACGCGAACACTCGCTTAAACGATTAAAAAGCATTCCGAAATCATTTATCGGCTATTTCAAAAACAGCGACTCCGCAATTATAAAAGCAAAGCAGGATCGCAATTACTTCCTTGCCGTGTTCTGGTTCGCGGTTTTTGCGCTTTCGGCGTTTGTTTTGACGCTCGGCTTTTTATACAGCGCCGAAAAAGACCTGACGGCACAATATACAAAGGCAAACCTTTTAAAAAATGTAAAGCTGTTCAACCCTGCGGCAGCGTTTGTTCTGGGTTTTTTAACCGCGGCGGTTTTAGCGTTTATCTATATCTTAATACGGTTTTCCTGCGTTAAAATATTCACGCGGAAAACCAAAGCAAAAACAGTGCTTGCCGACTCGGTAATCGAATTCGGTCTTAACTCAATCCCGCTCAGCCTGCTTTTTCTTTTGGGCGGAGCGCTGTGCCTGATAAGCGGCTTTTTGTATTTCCCCGTTTTCCTGCTTTTCGGCATTTTGTTTTTTGTGCTGCTGCTGCGCGGCGTTTTTGACGCGGTTACCAAGGAGCGGAAAACCCTTGTTTTTCATCTTACGGTAACGCTTTTCTCGCTGCTCGGCTTTCTTTTGGGAGCGGCGGCATTTGCCTTGCTGCTGCTATATGTTCTCGCCTCGCTCGTTACGGGAACGGTTGAAAGATTCCATGAATACCGCGACGCGATATGCAGCTTTCTTGAAAACCTCGGCAACAGGTTCGCGGGCTTTCTAAACAGGTTTTAGTCCTTTCTTCGCTCCCTGACCTTGTTGCGCAAAAATCTTACAAACAGGCTCATAGAAAGCGAAATTGCAATTATAAGCGGCATAATAAGGTACCATCTTCCGCCGCTGTTGAATGCGTAAAAGTCTATCCAGTTCCCAAAAATAATGACCTGCGAAAAATACACTCCGCCGTAAATGATTACGGGCATAATTCCGATTATCGCGTCCGACACGCTCAGCCTTGTATGCTCCTCTAAAAACACAAACGACACAAAGGACAGCACGGGCGCCAGCACATGCATATGCAAGCCGGTTCCGCCCCACTCCATAGCAATTCCGTAAATCGGAATCAGCAGGCAGAGCACGGTGAAAAATGTCAGCATAAGCCCCACAACACCCGCGTATTTAAGCAGAGTAAAGGCACGCGCCACGGTTGTCCGCTTGCCCTGAAGAATTTTTATTTCGCAGATCATAACAAGCGCAGAGCTATAGCCGTAAGTATGTTTGAGTCGGTTGTAAAAAACCAAAAGGTCTGGTAGCTGTGTTCAAGTATCTCGCTCTTTACAAAAAGCGAGGTAATTACTATTGCCGTTGTTGCCAAAAATACCGCCGCGTTGATCAAAAGCGAAATAATAGTGCGTGTTCTTACCGTCATATAAAGCACCTTCAAATTTGTCAGATATTGTAATTATTCTAACTAACCCGCGGAAAATTGTCAATATAGGATTCTCACGCGCAACATTGAGGAAGAGGTGAAAGCCATGATACAAAATGAAATAATATCACGACTTTTTGAGCTGCGGGATACTTCCTACCGCGATTTTCAGAGCAAGCTGATCCCGACCGTTGACAAGGAGAGCATCATCGGCGTGCGCACTCCCGAGCTGCGCGCTCTGGCAAAGGAGCTTGCAAAGCAAAGCGACATAAGCGTTTTTTTAAGCGCTCTTCCTCACCGCTATTTTGATGAGAACCAGCTTCATGCCTTTATTATTTCACTCACAAAGGATTTTGAGCTTTGCAAAAAACAGGTCTGTGAGTTTTTGCCGTTTGCAGACAACTGGGCAACCTGCGACCAGCTATCGCCCAAAATCTTCAAAAAGCACAATGCGGAGCTGCTGCCTGAAATTCGGCTTTGGATCGAAAGCGAAAAAACCTACACCATTCGCTTCGGCATAAAAATGCTTATGGAGCATTTCCTCGACGAATCCTTTGACACAGCGTATCCGCAAATGGTAGCTGAAATCCGCTCTGACGAGTACTATGTAAACATGATGCGGGCGTGGTATTTTGCCACCGCTCTCGCAAAGCAGTACCACTCGGTCGTTCCGTTTTTTGAACGCGGCGTGCAGGACACATTTACACACAACAAGGCGATACAAAAGGCGGTTGAAAGCTATCGCATAACGCCCGAACAAAAAGCATATCTTAAAACGCTTAAAAAAGCGCGCTGATTTGAAGAAAAATCAGCGCGCTTGCTTTTTAATATTTCAACCGGTTATTCTATAACCGGCAGCTTGTAGCCCAGCTCACGGGCGGTGTTTATATATTCTCGGCAGTTATACTGCTCAGCGTCCGCCTTTTTTCGGAAGCCCCAGCCGTACAGCACGGCGGCAAATTCAACGCCTGCCTCCTGCGCTGCCTCGGCGTCAACGTAGCTGTCGCCAACAAACAGAGCGTCGGAGGGGTCTACATCCAAATCGGCGCAGACCTTTAAGAGCATATCCTTCTTGGTCATCTCAAGTTCAACGTTTGTAGCGCAGACCGTGTCAAACAATTCGCCTATGTAATTATATACGCCCAGCATGTTGTTGATGAACTTTTCGTTTTTCTGGGTAACAATCGCAAGCTTAAAGCCGCTTTCTTTAAGCTTTTTAAGCGAGTCATCAATTCCGTCGTAAATAAGAATCATTTCCTCGCCTTTGATTGAATAAAGCTTGCTGTACTGGTTCATGGCGTACTCGATTTCGTCCTCTTTCATACCGTACAGCTTCATAAATCCCTGCTCAAGCGATACCCCGATAACGCCGTAAAGCTCATCGTGGGACACGGGAGTATAGCCCATTGAAAGCGCGGTTGTGTTCATGCAGTAAAGAATTCCGGGAGCTGTATTAGCGATAGTTCCGTCAAATCCGATTATTATAAGTTTTTTCATATAATCACAGCCTGTCTGCACTTGATACTTTAAGTATACCATAAAAAAAGAGAATTACAATAGTTTTTCGATTGACAATTATGTGACAAAGGTTTAAAATTATATATATAATTTTTTGCGAAAGGCTGTTTTATGAGTAATTCAAAAAACAAACAAAAGAAGATTAAACCGCTTTACGAGCGGTACACGCTGATAAACGTTATCTGCAATTACTATCTGGTGGTTGTTTTTACTGTTTTTCCGCTGTTTGTAAACCTTACCTTTACCGAAAGCTTTCCGTTCATAAGCTTCAGAAACGGGTTTGCCTTAATCCGCCACCAAAAGTATTACTTCTTTTTGGTCATCACCGCTCTGGCGGTAATTGCCGAGGTAATGCTGCTTATTACAAAATCGTCTAATGACGCCCGAAAGCCCGACCCAAGCGCGCGAACGCTTTTGAATATGATGAGCTTCACCGACTTGGCTGTAATAGCGTTTGTGCTTACATGCGCGATTTCAACCGCGTTTTCACAATACATAGACATGGCGGTAACGGGCGAAATAAATGTTTTTAACAACACGCACGGGCGAAACAACGGCCTGATACTGATGCTTTTTTACGCGGCGGTTTATTTCCTGATTACCCGCTGCTTCAGGTTTAAGGAGTATGTATTCATAGCAATGGCTGCAGTCAGCGGAGTGATTTATATTTTAGCCGTACTCAACGGCTTCTATATTGATCCTCTGGGAATACTTGAATCGTTCCGCGTTAGCACAGACTCGGGCGACCAGCGCTTTTATAATGAGTTTATGACAACGATTGGAAACAAAAACATGTTCTCAAGCGTAATATGCGTAACGCTTCCGGTTATTGTTTCCATGTTTGTTTACACCGAAAAGTTTTGGCGCAAGGCGGTGTATCTTTCGGTTACCGTACTCGGCTCAATGGCGGCGGTCATCTGCGACAGCGATTCCGTCGTGCTGGGCTTAGGCGCCTTTGTAATGGTGTTTACCGTGGTTTATTCGCGCAATCCGATAAAGCTGCGCAAATTCTTGCTGGCGCTTACCGTTATGCTCTCAAGCGTAAAGCTGCTTTTGCTTATTTCAATTGCGGGCGGCGAGCACTACAAGGAGCTCAGCGCCATTCCTTACAAGATAATGATGTCAAGCCTCACAAACTACGCAATCGCTGCTTTGGCTGTAATTACCGCGGCGCTGTATTTTGTAACTCTAAAGACAAAAATCAACCGCTTTCATTTGGCTGTACCGATCGCGCTCGGCACGCTGTTCGGTCTGGCGGTACTGGCGGGTATCGGCACAATTATCTACTTCACCTTAATTGACACCACTTCCGATCTGGGAGAAAAGGAACGCGTTCTGCGGTATTCAGACGCATGGGGCACCCACCGCGGCTTTATGTGGAACAAGTCGCTTGAAGCGTACAAGGGCTTCAGCGTTTTCAAAAAACTGTTCGGCACGGGACCGGAAACGCTGTATTACACCTTCTCGCCGTATTTCGCGGAGCTTGCGGAACGCTTCGGCGACGGCTCAACGGACGCCGCTCACAACGAATACATCAACTACCTGCTCAATATCGGTATTTTCGGACTTCTGTCCTACCTTACATTTACCGGAAGCGCTCTTGTCAGCGCGTTCCGAGCCGCTAAGAAAAACCCCGCAGCGCTTGTTTTCGCCTCGGCTGTAGTCGCCTATATGGCTCAGGCGGTCGTAAACATCGCCCTGCCGATTGCGACTCCGCTGTTTATTGTATTTGTTTCCCTGTGCGAGGCGTCAAGAAGATCAATAATAAACTCAGATAATAATTTCACAAAGGATAATAATTATGAAAAACAACGTTAAAGATTCCTCAAAGCTGTTCTTAATCGCTTGCGCATTAATGATTATCTGCGGCACCTTTTCGCTTGCGGTAGGCATAAAAACCGTACTGTTCGCCTACGGCGACACAAACCTTTATATAAGACTGCTTTCCCTGCTTCAGACCTTTTCCGTAGTCAGCCTGCTTTCAGCTATTGCCCAAATTATCGCGGGAGTCTTCGGCTTGCGAAACTGGGATGATTCGTCCTCATGCCTTATGATTTGCGTGATCACCATGGTTGCGGCGGCTGTTGCGCACCTTGTAGTTATTCTGACATCGGGGCTTGGAATAAAAGTATTCCTGCCTATAATTATTTTATCCGCGCCGGCATATGTGATATATATAATCGGCTCGCTAATAAATAAATACAAAGGAGAAAGAGAATGAGCGGCGAAAAGAAAAAATCCTCCAAAAAAATAATCATTATCGCGGCTGCCGCAGTGCTCGTAATAGGTCTGGGGGTCACAGCTTTCCTGCTTTTTAAGGACAATATATTCGGCTCCTCGGAAAACTCCGACACTAAAAAATCAAGCACCGAGCAGACCTACTCGGAAAAAGCGGCGGCAATGTCAAACGAAAACTTTGTTTCGTTTGAAGAGGGATTTACGGATATTAAAGTAACCGACCAAGACAGCGCGCTAAAGGCTGTTTCGGCTGTTGCGGACGATATAGGCATAGACAATATCGAAACCGATTTAAAGGTATCAAGCGTCAATTCCTTTGACGGCGAAACCTACTACCGCATGCAGCAATATCATAACGGCGTACCCGTACACGGACGCGATGTGGTTCTTGTCGCCAATGACAGCGGAGACGTAACCTCGCTGTCCTCAAACACCGTCAAAATCGGCAATAATGTAAAAGCGATATCCGCCGACACGGCAAAGAACTTTGACTTCAGCAAAATTGATAAAATAATAGGCGCTTTTCTTAATAACGATTCTTTCAAAATTGAAGATGTCATCGGCGTCTCAATTCCGGAGGCAGCTTACTTCGTTGACATTAACAAGGAGGTTAAGCCCTCATTCATTGAGCATATCTCGCTTGTTGACGCCAATAAAAAGAAGTACAACTTCAAGGTTGTGCTTAATGCCGAAACATACGAGGTTATTACCTGCAGCGCCGAAACGGAATCTGTCGCGAGAAGAGTAAGCGCGAGCGGTTCAGATATTGACGGCGACAACCGCCGATTCAACGTAATGGAGGAAAACGGCGAATATATAATGGAAGACACGGGAAAGAATATTAAAGTTTACAACTTGAACGGCAACTCTCTTTCCCCCGACACTGCAATTATTGACAGTGACGGCAATGTTTATTCCGTAGATGACGGCAAGCTGTACGACAAAAACGGCAATGAGGTATTTCTTGATGATGACGAGGAAAACATCGTAGACGAAAACGGAAAGGTTATCGGAAGCGATCTCAAGACCGACTTCATTCTCTCGGCAACGCCAAACGATGACATCACAGACGCCAAAAGCAACTCACCCGACTGGAACAACAAAACCGAGGTAACTGTATACTCAAGAGTAAACAACGCATACGACCTCTATAACAATGTTCTTTACCGCTCGGGCTTTAACGGCGTTAACGGAAAAATAATCGTCTGCTACAACGATTATCTTGACGGCGATACAACCAACGCGTATTCCTATACCGTATCCGACGCTACTCTGCTCTCGTTCGGATCCGACAACAAAGCCAGTTTCGATACCGTAGGCCATGAATTCACTCACTCGGTAATAAACTCCATAGTAGAGCTTGATTATAACGGCGAAAGCGGCGCGCTTCACGAGGCTTACGCGGATATCTTCGGCGAAATTGCCGAGGACTATTCCGACGGAACACTTGACGGAAACTGCAACTGGAAAGAAAGCGAATTCCGCGATATTAAAAATCCCGCCTCAGACGGCAACCCGACCGTCTATAAGGGCGACAACTGGCACCTGACATTTTCCGTACCTGATTTTCTGAAGGACACGCCCCTGAGCATTCTCGACCTCTTTACCGATAAGGGCGGCGTCCACTCAAACTGCACCGTAATATCTCACGCGGCTTACATGATGAATCAGGGCATTGACGGCAACGAAAAGTATAAAATCGGCACCGAGCTGCTGGCAAAAATCTGGCACAAATCAATGTTCGCGCTCCATTCCGACGAAACCTTTGAACAGTGCGCAAACCACGTTTACGACGCCGCTACCCGCACAAAAGGCGTTTCGATTTATCAGCTTGAATGCATTAAAAAGGCGTTTGAGATGGCGGGACTGAAGATCGAAACCTCCGTTTCCGCTTCCGTAAGACGCGGCACAGTTGTGAATGTTGTGGACTCAAACGGCAACAAATACGCAAATTACCATATCACAATCAAAAATTCTACGTCAGGCGACAAGGTTGTTGACGAGGATGTAAAAAGCCGCACAGGATATACTCTCAACCTGGACAAGGGCACATATGAAATGACAATCACCGATAATCAGGTCAACAGCAAAAACAGCTTTACCAAAACGCTTAATGTCACTGATTCAAGTGCCGCCGGACGAAATCCGTATATAAATATTTTCACTGATTTTTAACCGGAAAAACAAATACATAAAAAAGGATGCAGGTTTTAATCCCGCATCCTTTTTTATATATACTAAATCTCTATTCTTCCGCTTTTGGGAACATATTCCGTAAGCTTTCCGCTATTAAGCGACTTCTGCACGTCAATAATCCTCTGGTTTGATGAGCCCCTGAACTGCAGGCTTATGTTGTACAGCTCCTGAACAAACTCGCCGTCAACAAGCACGTCAATAAGCGAGAGCATTTCATCCGTGTGCTCACAACGCGCGCGGCTTTCGCTCAGAAGCTGTGTATCGAACAAATAGCCCGTGTAGCACCAGACGGTCTTGTCGGGGAAACGCTCCTTTACGCGGCGCAGAAACGGCAGCAGCACAGCCTGATTAGATGGCTCAAACGGCTCGCCGCCCAATAGCGACAGCCCGTTTATGTAGTCCGGCTCAAGCTCGGAGATTATTTTGTCCTCTACCTCTGCGGTAAAGGGCTCTCCGTAGTCAAAATTCCAGGTTTCGGGGTTAAAGCAGTTTTTGCAGTGATGGGTGCAGCCCGAAACGAACAGCGAGACGCGCACGCCCTCGCCGTTAGCGATATCAAAATTCTTAATCTCTCCGTAATTCATAACAAAACCTCAAAAATATTGTGCAAAACACGGCGGCGGAGCCAAAGCCCCGCCGCCTTGCCCCGCGGTCGACACGGGAAACACACAATCAAAAACACACAATCATATTTTCAATTGCCAAATACAAATTTATAACGCTATTACAGATGAAGCACGCGCTCCTGAATCTCCTGGGTGCGTCCCTGGTTCCAGAACTGTGTGCCGATATAGCCACAGGTTCTGCGCGCGACATTCATCTTGTCCTGGTCGCGGTTTTTGCAGTTGGGGCACTCCCAAAGCAGCTTGCCGTCCTCTTCAACAATCTGAATCTCGCCGTCGTAGCCGCAAACCTGGCAATAGTCGCTCTTGGTGTTGAGCTCGGCGTACATGATGTTCTCATAGATAAACTTCATAACCTGAAGTACCGCGGGCAGGTTCTGCTGCATGTTGGGAACCTCAATATAGCTGATCGCTCCGCCCGGTGAAAGCGCCTGAAACTCGCTTTCAAGCTTGAGCTTGTCAAACGCGCTGATACCCTCGGTTACATGAACGTGATAGCTGTTTGTGATATAGTTGCGGTCGGTAACGCCCTTGATGATGCCAAAGCGCTTTTGCAGGCACTTTGCGAACTTGTATGTTGTGCTCTCAAGCGGAGTGCCGTAGATGCTGTAGTCGATGTTCTCGTCAGCCTTCCACTTAGCGCAGTAGGAGTTAAGCTTCTTCATGATTTCAAGGCCGAGCTGTTTGCCCTCTTCCTCGGTGAGCTTTTTGCCGATAAGGCTGTAAACGCATTCCCAAAGACCGGCGTATCCGAGCGAGATTGTTGAGTAGCCGCCGTAAAGCAGCTTGTCAATTGTCTCGCCCTTTTTAAGGCGGGAAAGCGCGCCGTACTGCCAAAGTATGGGAGCGGCGTCGGAAAGCGTGCCTTTAAGGCGCTCGTGTCTTGCCTGTAAAGCGCGGTGGCAAAGCTCCATGCGCTCGTCAAAAATCTGCCAGAATTTATTCATGTCGCGGTTTGCAGATAGACCGATATCAACAAGGTTGACCGTAACGACGCCCTGATTGAAGCGGCCGTAATATTTATGCTTGCCGGGAACGTAGTTGAGCGCGTTTGCAACATTGCCCACGCCCGCGTCGGTAAAGCGGTCGGGAGTCAAAAAGCTGCGGCAGCCCATGCAGGTGTAAACGTCGCCCTTGAGCTCAAGCATAACCTTCTCGGAAATGTAATCGGGTACCATTCTCTTGGCGGTGCACTTGGCGGCAAGCTCGGTAAGGTACCAGTACTTGCTGTCCTCGTGAACGTTGTCCTCCTCAAGCACATAAATAAGCTTGGGGAACGCGGGGGTGATCCAAACGCCCTTTTCGTTCTTTACGCCGCGGTAGCGCTGCTTGAGGGTCTCCTCAATAATCATGGCGAGGTCTGCCTTCTGCTGCTCGTTTTCAGCCTCGTTAAGGTACATATATACCGTTACAAACGGCGCCTGACCGTTGGTGGTGAGCAGGGTCACAACCTGGTACTGAATTGTCTGAACGCCGCGGTTTACCTCCTTGCGAAGGCGCTCCTCAACGATTTGGTTAAGCTTTTCACCGCTTACCTCAACGCCCATTTCCTCGATTTCCTGCTTTACCTCCCTGCGGATTTTCTCTCTTGAAATCTGCACAAAGGGAGCAAGATGAGTCAGGCTTATGCTCTGGCCGCCGTACTGGTTGCTTGCAACCTGAGCGATAATCTGAGTCGCGATATTGCACGCGGTTGAAAAGCTGTGGGGCTTTTCAATAAGGGTATCGCTGATTACCGTGCCGTTCTGAAGCATATCCTCAAGGTTTACGAGGTCGCAGTTGTGCATATGCTGAGCAAAATAGTCCGAGTCGTGGAAGTGGATAAGACCCTGCTTGTCGGCCTCGACAATATCGGGGGCAAGCAGCATTCTGCGGGTGAGGTCGCGGCTTACTTCGCCTGCCATATAGTCGCGCTGAACACTGTTGACTGTGGGATTCTTATTTGAGTTTTCCTGCTTGACTTCCTCGTTGTTGCACTCAATCAGCGAAAGAATGCGGTTGTCTGTTGTATTCGCTTTACGAATCAATGAGCGGTTATAGCGATATCTTACATAGCGGCGGGCAAGCTCAAACGCGCCCTTAGCCATAAGCTGATCCTCAACCATGTCCTGAATTTCTTCAACCGAAACCGCGCGCTTGATTTTGTTGCAGCGATACTCGACATAGTCGGCGATATCGATAATCTGCTCCTCGGTGAGGAACGGCGTATCGGAGGAGTTGTTAGCCTTTCTTACGGCGTTAATGATTTTTTCAACGTTAAAAATCTCCTCTGAGCCGTTTCTTTTGATAATTTTCATTGTTCTGACCTTCCTTATCCGTTAATTTCAAAAATATATAGCAATATATTTATAATTTATTTAACCCGTGCGAGATATATTATACAACATCAATTTCGAAATTGCAATAGTCTTTTTCAACAAAAACACAATATGTTGTGTTCTTTAAAAGAAATAAACACATGATATTGACATTTTGTAAACGTTTGTCAGAAAATTAACACACCCCGAAAACCGCATGGATATGCGCTTTTCGGGGTGCTTAACATCTTTTAATTCAAGTTTGGAAATATATTAGTTACAATATATATTGTGATTATGACAATATTGGAAACGTGGGAACGTGACGTTCCATCCAAAGCCGCCTTTGGAGAACAAGATGTAATATAAAAGTTTCTGCAACGGCGTGTCTAATCTCGCGGGAACAAAAGCTTTCTCAACTAAACTCGTGGGAACGGAAGTTTTGTTAGGACAGCGCGGTGCAAAAATCCCTAGTCAGCTTCGCCGACAGCTCCTTTATGAAAGGAGCCTTTTCAGGCGTGCAATGCAAGCCCCTACAACTCCACTCTCCGCTCTCAAAACTCCACACTAAAACTAACCACTAATCACTAACACTCTGCCTTTTACTAAAAACGCAGCCGCAGTAGTTTTGCCTGTAAAGCTCGTATTCGCGCGAGAGCTCAATACTTCGCTTGTAGCCCTCTTTCTTTTTAAAGTCGCTGTAAAGCCAGCTTACGCCGTATTTTTCACCCATCTCAGCTCCGATTTCATTCAGCAGAGCCGCGTTCTTTAACGGACTAATTGTGAGCGTGGTCGTAAAGTAATCAAAGCCCTGCTCCTTAGCCTTCTTAGCTGACGCCTCAAGCCTCAGCTTAAAGCATTCCCTGCACCGCATCCCCCCCTCGGGCTCCTGCTCCAAACCGCGTACAGCCTCAAAAAACTCCTGAGGATTGTACTCGCTCTCGGTCAGCTTTACAGGATATTTAAATTCTTTCAAAGAAATAAATCGTTTTTCCTCGCTCAGGCGGTACTCGTATTCTTCTTTTATAGAAATATTCGGGTTGTAATAATATACCGTGATATCGAAATACCGCGACAAATACTCAAGGCAGTAGCTCGAGCATGGCGCGCAGCAAACATGCAGGAGCAGCTTCGGCACATCTCCCCTTGCCTGATGCGCCTCAATAACACGGTCAAGATCTTTTTGATAATTTATCTTATTCATAGGCTCAGCAAATACTCCAGCAGCTCTTCGGCGGTATCGGCAACAAACGGAGCGCCCGCTTCAAGAAGTTCTTTCTTGCCGCGAAAGCCCCAGCTGACGCCCGCCATTTTTACATTGGCATTCTGCGCGGTATAAACATCAACATCGCTGTCGCCGATATACACACACTCATCAGCCTTTACATTGTGCAAATCCAGAATCGCGCGCAGAGCCTCACCGTCGGGCTTGCACTTGTACTGCGGTTTCTGCCCCCAAGCCTCGTCGAAACGATGAGTAGGATAAAGCTTGTTTAAAATCTCGAAAATAAACTCATCCGGCTTGTTTGACAGAACAGCAGTCATAATACCCTTTTCAGCTAAGCCCTTTAGCAGAGCGTCGCAACCTTGGTACGCGGCGGTGTTGTCGTTGCAGTGAGCGGCGTACTCTCTGTTGAATATTTCCATTACAGAATTAAACTTGTCTTTATCGGAAAAACTGCTGCCCATAGCGCGCTCAACCAGCTTTTCTCTGCCGTTGCCGACAAAGGTTCGGTACGAATCAATCGGGTGTTCGGGCAGGCCGACCGCTCTTAGACCCTTATTAACGCTGAGTGCGAGGTCGGTAAGCGAATCGACAAGAGTACCGTCCAAATCAAAAACAGCCATTTTAATCATCAGTGAAGCCCCTTTTCCATTTCGAGCAGAATAGCGCGGCAAGGCGCGGCCTCAAGCCCTCCCAGCTTTATCGGAAAGGCGCACAGGTCATACTCGCCGTCGTCGATTGCGGAGAGATTAAGATTTTCAAGCACAACAATTCCGGCTCTTGCGAGCTCACGGTGCGGACGCGCCTCATCAAACGGCGGCGCGATAGAATCCGCGTCGGTGCCCACAAGCACAACATCGCTGTCGGCAAGCACAATAGCGGCGGACTGGGACAGATAAGTATTGCCCTCGCCGTGGAAAAGAATTCTGCGCTTGCAGTAAGGGAGCAGGCGCTCCATGTCGTCACCCGTAAGAATTCCCTCAACGGTAATCACGGTGCATTTGCCGTAAAAGGTGTTGAGGCGGATATTGTCAACCGAACTGCCCTCCTCGCAAAAGTGCAGCGGAGCGTCGATATGGGTGCCCGCGTGAGTGCACATTGAAATCGAAGTCAGATTGCATTCGTCGGTATCTATATCCTTCAGCGTCGTAACGACGGTGTCGGGGTCGCCCTCGAACACGGGCGCGGTCAGCGTATCAATTGAAATATCGTGAATAATCATTTCCTATCCCTCCCTTAATACTAATATCCAATAAAACACTTTAACATCTGTTTTAAAGCGTTTCAATCGAAATCAGTATAAAATAATTGTATCACAGCTTACCCCAAATTGCAATAATTAGGTCATTCCATATTAGTCGCTGCAGCAGACAGACAAAAAGGGCACCCCTTTCGGAGTGCCCTCGGTAGTGTTAAAGCAAAATGCTTTTAATTATTTGTCAGCAGGAATGATTCTGCCGTCTGCAAGAAGCAGGTTGCCTGCTTCACCTGTACCCTCAGTATAATCAGCAAGGTACTTCTGAACGCAAGTTACGTCGAGAATAGAGATTCTGCCGTCGCGGTTAACGTCGCCGAGTTTCTCCTGAACCTCGTCAAACTTAACGAGCTCAATACCTCTCTGCTGAATCAGAGTAGCGTCGTCGATTGTAACGTCGCCGTCGCCGTTTACGTCGCCGATAATGCCGACTTCTTCAACGGGAGCATACTCGATGGTGATTGTGAACTTAGCGCCTTCCTTAGTAACAAAGTCGAACTCTCTGAGGTCGAGCTGAGCCTTAACTGTGCAAACATCATCAGTATCGAATGTGATGTTGTCGCCGTTGTAAACAGCCGCTGTCTGAACGCCGCTCTCCTCGAAAGCGCCGCCGAAGTTGTGGGTCCATGTGCCGTCGATAGCAAACTTGATCTG
>OMYD01000022.1 GCA_900315195.1 uncultured Eubacteriales bacterium
ACATATAAAGGGGTAAAAGCACATGAGTTTGATTGTACAGAAATTCGGCGGCACTTCGGTGCGCGACGCCGAGCGTGTCATGAACGTTGCGAAAATCGTAACCGACACCTTTGCCAAGGGCAACGACGTTGTGGTTGTTGTTTCCGCACAGGGCGACACCACAGACGACCTTATAGCGAAGGCTGAGGAGATTAATCCCAACGCTTCCAGACGTGAAAAAGACATGCTTATGGCGGCAGGCGAGCAGATTTCAATCGCGCTGCTTGCAATGGCAATTGAAAAGCTGGGCTATCACGCGACTTCGCTTCTGGGCTGGCAGGCAGGCTTCCAGACCTCCTCGGCACACACAAGCGCCAGAATCAGACGGGTAAATGCCGAAAGAATCCGCGAGGCGCTCGACAAGAAGAACATCGTTGTTGTAGCGGGCTTCCAGGGTCTTTCACGTCACGGCGACATCACAACCCTCGGCAGAGGCGGCTCCGACACCAGCGCGGTAGCAATAGCGGCGGCAATGCACGCCGACCTTTGTCAGATTTACACCGACGTTGAGGGCGTTTACACCGCGGATCCCCGCAAGGTTGAAAACGCCAGAAAGCTTAAAGAAATCTCTTATGACGAAATGCTTGAGCTTGCCACACTCGGCGCGCAGGTACTTAACAACCGTTCGGTTGAAATGGCTAAGAAATATAACATCGAGCTTGAGGTGCTTTCAAGTCTTGCCAAGGCCTCGGGTACAATAGTAAAGGAGAAAACTAAAATGGAAAAAATGTTAATCAGCGGCGTTGCCAAGGATACAGACGTAGCAAGAATTTCGGTTATCGGCGTTCCCAACACCCCGGGTATCGCGTTTAAGATGTTCTCAAAGCTTTCAGCCAAGGACATCAACGTAGACATCATTCTCCAGTCCATCGGTCACGACGGCAAAAAGGACATCAGCTTCACCGTAGCAAAGTCCAGAGGCAAGGATGCTGTAGCGGCTCTTGAGGATTACATGGTAAGCCACGGCGCCAAGGAAGTTCTCTACGACGACGAGGTTGCCAAGATCTCTATCGTAGGTGCCGGCATGGAGAGCCACGCGGGCGTTGCCACAAAGATGTTTGAGGCTCTTTATGACGCTCAGATCAACATCCAGATGATTTCCACCAGCGAAATCAAGGTTTCCGTTCTCATCGACATCAACGACGCCGACAAGGCTGTTAAGGCTATCCACTCAAAGTTCTTTGATTAATTCGGAAATATAAAAGCATATTAAAAAAGGACACGGCTCTATGGTCGTGTCCTTTTTAGTGTAGGGGCGCACCCGTGTGTGCGCCCACACAAATGAAAAATATACAAACGCATTTACATAAACGGTCTGGCGCAAGGCTTTTTACAGAACAACCTGTCTGCCAAAATTCTAACCGCTGGCCACCAACCACTAACCACTAAAAACCAGCTCAGCTTTCCACCAGTCTTATCGCCACCGCCGTGATGTCGTCATCGCGGGTTTCGGCGCGGCGGCGGATAGCCTCCTGCACTACAGCCTGAGCCAAATCCTGAACGCTGCCCTCGTTCCATGAGCGAATCAGTCTTTCAAGCCATCTTTCATCACCTGTAATTACTCCGTCTGACACCATTACCACCATATCTCCCGCACCGAGCTTTATTGTATCCGATGAAAATTTGATATTATTTAAAATTCCCGCGGGCAGCGACGGCATTTCACGCGTCGTCAGCCTGCCGTTTTTCTTTATATATGTCAGCGGAGCGCCCGCCTTTTTCAGCGTTAATCCGCCCGTAAACAGGTCAACGCCCGCCAGGTCGACCGTTGACAGCGACTCGTCCTCGCTTTTTATCATAAGAGCCGAATTGACAATCTGGAGCGAGCTGTCGGGCGAGAGCCCCGACCTGAGCAGCCTGCCCATAACCGATACCGCCATATTGCCGTCAACCGCAGCTCTGCCGCCTGTGCCCATGCCGTCGCAGACAAGCGCGTAGGTGTTGCCCATTCCGTCGCTGAAATAGTCAATGCAGTCGCCGCACAGCTTGCCGCCGTCGGCTATGTGCTGGTCGGTTCCGATTTCAACATCGTAGAGCGGCATTTCACACATCGCCGCGCGCACTCTTCCGCCCTCAAAGCTCAGAGCGGGCAAATCAAACCTCCGTCCGCAGCACTTGCTGACCTCGCGCGCCAAGCCGCCCTTTGAGATTTTTTGGTCGGGGCGCTGAGAAAGCTCAAGCTCAACGGTCATTCTGCCGCCTCCGCTGCGAAGGCAGACGCAGTCCGCCACGGCGTAGCCCGCCGCGCTAAGGGCGACGATAATCCTCTCGGCGCTGTCCTCGTCCGAGACCTCGGTCGAGCTGAACTCCTTTGACAGGTCGCGCAGAATGTCGCTCACGCCCGCAAACTGCCCCGCGACAACGCCCCTCAGCTCTGCAACACGGCTCTGAGCTTCCTTTGCAGCCAGAAAATGGCGGTAGTTTTGGTTCATATGCTCGGCGATTTCGCCCTTTTTGCAGCAGTTTTTTACAAAGGCTTCCTCAACATCCCTGTCGCTGAGCCTCCCCTTTTCCGCCAGAACCTCCTCAAGGCGGTAAAAGTCGTCGCGCGTCACTCCGCCCTTGTGCTCGTAGCAGTACATTTTCAGTCCGCAGCCGCCGCACACATCACGGGCGACGTTTTCGCAGACCCACTCAAATGTCGGTGAATACATTTCACTCAGCTTTTCCGAAACCGATTTCACGTCGTTTTTCACGTTTGCAATTGCCTTTGAGGTAAAGTCCAGCCGCATTACAACATTTCGGCGCAGGCTCTCGCCCAGTGACGTCGTTTTCTCGCTGCCGAAAATCGGCGACACAACATTGCCGACCTCCTTTGGCAGAATCATGAAAATCACCGCTCCGAGCATGCTCTCAATAAGCACCGCGGGCAGCATGTTTTCCCTGCCGAAGGCGAGGCTCATTATTGAATTTGACATCAGAAAGCTTACAGCGCAGCCCAGCTTTCCAAGGGGCGCGAAAACCCCCGACATAAGCCCTCCGAAGGCAAAGCCTCCGCAGATATATCCCAAGCCCGTGTCGGCAAGGCTGAAAACCGCGCCCGTCGCGGCGCCGCTTACGGCTCCTCCGCCGACGCCTCCGTAACGCGCGCAAAGCAGAATAACCGCGACCGCTATTACGCGCCCGACGGACACGCCCTCAACAGCCAAGTCGCCGAGCGACAGCATAAGCACGCAGCCCGTCAGCACCACGCCCGCGCTCTCCTGCCGGGTAAACGCCGAAATGCTCCTGTGACGCGTGCTTAATCGGACTGTCATAGCCATAAAGTACGCCGCCGCGCCCGCAAGAGCCGCCTCGATAACGCAGTCGGTCACCGAGGATATTGTTCCCATATTGCCGAACACCAGCGCCACGCCCGTTGACAAAACGGTTCCGAAGGCCAAAAGAGGCGCGAACAGCCTGCTCTGCCGTATGAAGTCAAGCTCGCTGAACAGCCAGCGCAGCGCGCCGATTGCCACAACCACAGCCACATATCTGAAGCTGCCCGATGGAGTCAGCACCGCGTAGCCGATAGCCGTACCCGCAAGCGACGAAGCCAGCCTGTTTTTCGGAACAGCCGCCGCGTATGACGCCCCGAACGGAGCCAGATTCCCCATAACCGCTCCGCGTGACACCAGAAACCCCAGCAGCCCGTAAATGACATTTGCCGCCGCGTTTTTAGCAAAGCTTTTTTCTTCCGCACGCCTTACGCGTGCTGTTTTTACGCTCTCCATAGTTTAAACTTCCTTTGTTTTTGATAAGGATATTATAGGCTTTGGGGCGCAATCGTTTTGTCACACCGTGACAGGTTGATTTTATATTCTTTTGTAGAAATTTCTTGCCAACCGCTTGTATCTTTTCCGCTTTTGAATTATAATGTAATTATCAAGCTGAAAGGAATAATTATATGATTATAATGTCGGTTGACTTGGGAAAAGCCAGAACAGGGCTTGCGCTCAGCGATAAAACGGAGTTCTTGGCGTCGCCGTACAAGGTGATTTTTGAAAAATCGCCCAATAAGCTGCCCGATAAAGTCGCTCAGGCGGCAAAAGAGGCAAACGCTGAGCTTATTGTGGTGGGCTTGCCGAAAAACATGGACGGAACCGAGGGCGAAAGCGCCCAAAACGCGCGCGCCTTTGCCGAAAAGCTGAAGGAGCTGACTGGGCTGCCCGTTGAAATGCAGGACGAGCGCGGCACAACCGTAACGGCTCATCATTTTTTAAACGATACCAACACCCGCGGCAAAAAAAGAAAAACCGTGGTCGACGAGGTCGCCGCCACGATTATTTTGCAGGATTATTTGGATTCTCGCAAAACTTAAAACATCCCACATTCAAAAAATTGATGTGGGATGTTGGTTATTATCTATAAAAGCGACATTCCGCAGTTTTCGCAAAACTTTGCGTTGGAAGGCACTACTTTTCCGCAATATCGGCAATACCTTTTTCTGCTTTCCGGCGAATTTATTGTTCTGTTTTGCTGAATATGTGAATCGTTAAATTGTATAGGTGAAGCTATGGAATAATGGTTATCGTTTTCTACTCTCGCTTGAGGAGCAATTCCATTATATTTGTATTGATGTTTATAGTAAGCTATTAAAGATATTATTATTATTCTTAAAAGAATTATCAGTATAGCAACCACTATACCCTCGACGTTCGTTGTTCCAGAACCTGTTTTTGATTTGGCGTTAATCCTTCCAAAGAATAATACCATTCCGAGTATTAAAAATACAATAGATAAAGCGGCAAATACAATCATCAACACACCGCCACACAAGCGCCTGTTTTTCAAGCTGATTATACCCGGAATAATAAACGCCAGTTCCCATAATATGTAAAATAAATAAACTACTATTACAATCGTTATTGATGAATCGAGTGATTGTAATTTCACGTTTGAACCATATAACGTTTGAATATCTTTCTTTATAGTATTAATTTGATCTATAGAGAGTAACAAACCAATAAAAAAATATATCATTATTGCGACTGATGAAATTATTGCTAAAAGAGCAATTGCTTTTCTGATAATCTCAGATTTTTTTAATTCCATAATAAACCACCTCATAATAACTATTAGTATTATATAACAACCTTCAGTTGTTGTCAATAACTAATAATAAGATTTTTAACAAACACCTAAAAGTTGTTAATATTATAGCAAGGGGTGTTATTATGGTTAGAAATCTCAAAAAACTGCGTAACAAAAAGAAAATAAGCCAACAACAATTAGCCGATATTATTGGCGTTAGTCAACAATCGATAAACAAATATGAAAACCATAGTGTAGAGCCTGATATTGAAACCTTAATAAAACTTTCTGAATTCTTCCAGACTTCTGTTGACTATCTTATCGGGCATACCGAAGTGGATCATATTATTGAGAAACTTGAACCTTTTGAATTAAATGATGAAGAAAAAAGGCTGATTACTAACTTTCGCAGATTAACTGCCAAACAGAAAAAATGTCTATTTACTGTAACCGATAGTTATTTTGAATAGGCTATATAAAACTTTGAATAGAAAAACGACCTCCTTTATATAAAACAAACACCCGCGGCAAAAAAAGAAAAACCGTGGTCGACGAGGTCGCCGCCACGATTATTTTGCAAAACTATCTTGATAAACGTAAAAACAAATAAAAACAAACAAGCCGCCGCGAATAGCCGCGGCGGCATTTTTATATCAGCCCTCAAACGGAGCTACAGTATTAAATTCCTCGTCATCCTGATCCTGCTGCTGTTCCTGCTGATGAGTGGTTGACTGTTCCTCATACGGAGCTACGGTATTGTCCTCCGGGTCATCCTGAGACGACTGAGATGCCTGAGGCGCCTGAGCAGGCGCTGAGCCGTTTTCTTCGTATGGCGCTACGGTGTTGTATTCATCTGTCTGTCCTCCGTTATTATCATTATCGGCAGAGGTTTTGGTCTTTTGACCGCTCGCCTTGGTGGTCGCGGCTGCGGTTGTCGCAGACGCTTTTGACGATGAACTGTTGCTGCTGCTCTTGGAGCCGCAGCCTGTGATTGTAAACATCGCTGCCGCGGCAATTGCCGCTGTCATAACAATAACTAAAAATCTCTTTCTCATGGTTATCTACCCCTTTAATTACATTTTTCAGTAGGTTTTTCCTTGACTGTGATTAAAGTATAGCAGACAGAGTATGACAAAAACAGGACAAAAACAAGCAGTTTTTTCAAAAATTAAAATTTTGCGGTAAAAATAAGGGTTTTGTCTTTAAATTCAAAGCCGTAAGCTTCCTTGTGCAAATCCAGAATTGATTTAACGATAGACAGTCCCAGGCCGTTGCCCTTTTGGTGGCGGCTTTTGTCTTTTCTTACATAAGGCTGCCAGATTTCCTTCAAATCGCTTTTCGTAAGCGGCTCGGACTCATTTGAAACGGAAAATGTCCTGCCGTCAAGTGTGACATTTATTTCCGAATCCGGCAGAGAATACTTCACCGCGTTGTCAATAAGGTTCTGGAGAGCGGTTTTCAGAAGCTCCCTGTCCGCCTCGATGATGTTATCGCCGCTGTGTGTAAACTCAAGCTTTTTGCCGTTTGGCAGCGCGGTGTAGTTTTGCAGGATAGACTCAGTCAGCTCAAGCAGATCAAACTGTGATTTATTAAGCTTCATACGGTATGAATCCAGCTTACTGTAGCTTAGCATTCTGTGAACAAGTCCGTTTACCTCGTCGGTTTGCTCAATGATTTTGTCGATATATTCACCGCGCTCCTCAGCGTCGATATCCTCCTTAATGGTGTACGCGTAGCCGCTTATTACAAACAGGGGCGTTTTTATATCGTGCGCAAGAGCGTTTGTTAGGTCAAGCCGCTTCTGCTCCTGAATAATCTGAGCCTTTACGGTTAGCCAAATCATAACGCAGAGAATAACGGCAATCGTAAAAAAGAATCCGAAAATAATAGCGACACCGGCGGCTAAATCCCATTTGCAGTTGTCAAAAAGATTAACCTCCCTGGCGTATTGAACGATCCAGACATCGTCATTTTCGGCGTACTGTGATTCATTAAAGCCCAGATAGTCGTAAGCGTAAAAAATATAGTTGAGCCCGCCCGTATGAATCATATCTACGTTTGATTTGCGCTGTTCCTTTGTAAGCGTACCGATGATATCCTTGTTATATTCTCCGTTAAGCAAAAAATCCTTGGGAATAACATTGCGGCGTATGTCGCTGCTATCGTAAACCCCTTCCTCGTCGACGGGAACATGATTAAGCTTATAGACAGCCACGTTGTCGTCGATGACAAACCTTTTGTCTTTTGCGTCGACCAAAACAATCTTCAGCTCAACAGGCTCCAAAACAATGCCAAACTCAAGCTTTGTACATATAAGCTCATAATAATTTCCGTCGCCGCGCTCAGTATTGAGCAATTTTTCAATATCGCCGAACTGCCTGTCACTGAGTGAGTTGCGAAGGGTATTGTAGTTAATCAGAGATACAAAACTTACGTTTTTACCCTCAGGGGTTTTAATACTGAACGGCACGGCTATGCTATCCGCTGTATCGGCAATCACCTTGTTTGTTTTTCGGTTGGTAAACACAACCTGGCTGTCAAAGCTATTGCAGCCGTCCTGATTGTAAACAAAGTCCATACGGTCGCTCAGAATACGCGAAAACGCCTCAAAGTCTCCGTTTCCCACTGTCAACAGCTGCTTTGACACGGACAATTCGGCAAGCTCGTTGTTTTGGACGCTTACCTTTTCAATGCTGAGCCGCACACCGCAAAACACCGATGACACCGTCAGCCACACCGCGAATATAATCACAATAATCCGCAAAAACAGCTTATTGCGCTCATGTTTTAACCGTTTTTCCATTTTTAACCTCAATATATTTTTACATTTGATTATTTGTATATTACTAATACTAATTTCCATTAAAATGCTTTAAAACAGATGTTAGCGGAAAATTTCGCAGAACAAGGCGGAGAACGCGGGAATCCTGACGGATTCCGAGGACGACAACGCAGTTATGCGGATTTTAACGCAACAGATGTTAAAGTGTTTTATTGGATATTAGTATAGGGTTATTATAGAAAATTTTTTTTAAAATGACAAGTTTTTTAAAAAACTTAATACTTGTGTTTTAAAGATTATTTACAATAAGATTCCCCTGTGTTTCACAAATTGAACTCACAGGGGATTAACTATTATTCTTAGTATATTTAATTACTTAACCATGTCGGCGGGGACCGCAAGATAGCAGCCCAGTCCGTTCTCCTCAAGTGTAACGACGCCTGTGACTGTAATTGTAGCGTCATTTTCGGGATAAGCGTCAATACTGTCCGCGCCGTCAATTTTGTAGGTGGTACCGATTTTTCTGCTGCCGCCGTCGCTCAGGGAGATTGTGGCCTTAGCGCCGAAGTTTGAGCGGCTGTTAATGCCCGTAATCTTTACTACCTCGCCCTGGTGCTGATTTGACTGCATTTCGGAAGCGTAGGCTTTAAGGGCGTCGTAATCGCCGTCCCTGAAAGTTATTGTCGGATTATTGAAGTCAGCCTCGCCGGCGTTGCTTGACTCGTCAGCCTTTGACTCAACGCTGCTCTCAGCCGCGCCGCTTTCAGACTTGCCGCTTACGGCATTACTGCTGTCGGCATTGCTGCTCGACGAAGATCCGCAGGCCGCGAATACGGACGCCGAAAGCGCCAGAGCCATTGAAACAGCTATGTTTTTAATAAGTTTTTTCATTATAAATCCTTTCATAAATACCGTTAGGTTTAATAGTCAGGGCGCAAACCAAAAAGTCTGCGCCCTGTTTTTGTTGAATAGAGCAAACCATGCTCAAAAGATAATTTTGCTTTACAAATATCGGATTACGCCCAGTTGAGAGTATCGCTGTAAACGTTGATGTAATCCTGAGCCGAGCGATCCCAGCTGTTGTCGCTCATCATAGCGCGCCACATAAGCTGGTGCCAGCCCTGGTCGTCCTGAATGCCCCACAGAGCGCGGCGAACAGCGTGCTGCATGTCGGCTGTGTAGTAGTTCTTGAAGGTAAAGCCGTTTCCGTAGTTGTCGGCTGAATCGAATACAGAGTCCTTGAGACCGCCAACCTCGCGTACTACGGGGATAGTACCGTAGCGGAGAGCGATCATCTGAGCAAGGCCGCAGGGCTCCTGAGCCGAAGGCATAAGGAAGATATCCGCGCCGGAGTAAATCTTTCTTGCAAGCTCGGGAACGAAGCCGTGGCAGAAGATAAGTCTGCCCGGATACTTAGCCTGCATGTAGTTGAAGTAATCCTCATATTCCTTGTCGCCTGAGCCGAGGATAACGAACTGCATGTTTTCGGTGTTCATAAGCTCCTCAAGACCCATGCGCACAAGGTCAAGACCTTTGTGTGATACAAGGCGGGTTACCATTGCAACAAGCGGAATGCTCCAGTTGACTTCGAGAGTAAGTCTTTCCTGAAGTCTGCGCTTGCATTCGCCCTTACCGCTCATATCTTCCTTGGTGTAGTTGCAGTAAATCTGATAGTCGGTAGCGGGGTCATAGCTTGCCAGGTCGATACCGTTCTTAATGCCGCAGAGCTTGTAGTGACGGAGGTTCAGCTCGTCGTGCAGACCCCAGCTGTACCACGGATCCTTGATCTCGGCAGCGTAGCTGGGAGATACGGTGGAAACGCGGGTAGAGGTCTCGATAGCGCCCTTCATCATGTTGAGTTTGCCGTTCATCTCAAGGATGTTGCACTCGCTTGCGGGAATACCTACGCACTCGGTGTTTACTTCCCAGCCGTACTCGCCCTGATACTGGATGTTATGGATGGTGAACAGGCTCTTGATGTTGTAATACCAGGGTCTGTGTGAGTAGAACAGATAGTAGTAAACGGGAACAAGAGCTGTCTGCCAGTCGTTTGCGTGGATGATATCGGGATGGAAGTCGATGTAAGGCAGCATTTCAAGAATGGCGCGAGAGAAGAACGCAAAACGCTCAGCGTCGTCATAGTGACCGTAAAGTGTGCCGCGCTTGAAGTAGTAGGTGCAGTCGTTCCAGCGAGCCCAGAACAGTCCGCAGTACTGGTGTCTCCACGCTACGGGTACGGTGAAGTTTGTGATAAAGTTAAGCTGATTTCTGAGGTCCTGCGGAATGGTGCCGTAAAGCGGCACAACAATACGGCAGTCCTGACCCTTTCTGCAAAGGGTATGCGGAAGGCTGCCCGCAACATCGGCAAGTCCGCCGCTGCCGCAGAAAGGATTGGCCTCAGAAGCACAATACAATATTCTCATTGGTGTTTCCTCCTATAAAGATGAATTTGATTTATCTGTTGACAGAGCGCAAGACCGCTTTATCAGACTATTGACTTCTTCGCTATATAAATAGGATAGGACTCAAAGCCCATAAGCGAACGCTCGTCCTTGATTGTAACGTCCTTGTCGATGATAACATAGTTGAGGTTGGTGTTTTTGCCGATTTTTGTATCCTGCATAACAATACAGTTAGAAAGCTTTGCGCCCTCGCCTACATAAACGCCCTTCGAGATAACGCAGTTCTCGACCTCGCCGTCGATAACACAGCCCTGAGCGATAATGGAGTTCTTGACCTTGCTCTGCAGGCCGTACTTTGAGGGAGCGTCGTCGCGTACCTTTGTATAGATAGGACGCTTGGGATTAAACAGCTCGTCGCGCACTTCCTTCTTCATCAGGTCCATGTTGAAGTTGAAGTAGTCGTTGATAGAGCTGATAGCCGCCGTGTAGCCCTTATTTTCAAAGGCGTAAACGTTCATTCTGCCTACGGCGTCCTGAACAAGGCGCTTGATATCGAGCTGGTTAAGGCTTAACGCCTTGCGGATCTCCTCCATGAGGATCTCCTTTTTGATGAGAACCGAGCCGAATACCTGGTTAACGACCTCCTCTGTAGCGCTGGGCTTAACGAATACCTGCTCTACCTTGCCGTCAGCGGCAACGTCAACGGTGATCGGGCGGTCATAGCCGCCGGGAACAACATGGTTCTTGTAAACAAGAGTGATGTCGGCATTCTTCTTTGAATGGAAGTCAAACAGCTCGGTGTAGTCAAAGTTGCATACAACGTTGCCCGGAGAGATCATAACATATTCCTCGCGGCAGTTTTCAAGATAGCCGTGCATGTTATAGATCGTCTCAACATAGCTGCCGAACGACTTTCCGCCGTAAGGAGTCAGCAGAGTAAGGCTGCTTCTTCTTTTTGAAAGATCATAGGCGCTGCCCGAGCCGACGTGGTCGGTGAGCGAAAGAAAGTTGCTCTTTGCTATGATGCCTACGTTGTTGATACCCGCGTTTGACATGTTTGAAAGCACAAAGTCAATTACTCTGTACTTGCCGCCGATGGGGATACTCGCCGTTGTGCGGGAAGCGGCAAGCTCGGGAATTTTATCGTCGAGAGTACCCGCGAAAATAAAGCCTAATACGTCGTTACTTCTCATTTAGCCTCTACCTCCGTTTCACTGTCAATCATTTCTTTTGCCTTGATTACCGCGCCGTCGGCAATTTTGGTGTTCTCGCCTATTACGGCAATACCCCAGTTGTCGCGGTCCTCAACTTCCTCGGGACGCTGGCCGACCTTGGCGTTTTTGCCGATAACGGTGTTCTCGGCCACAATTGCGAACTGAACGGTCGCGCCGTCCTCAATTACCGCGCCGGGCATGATGATAGAGGAGTTGATTGTAGCTCCTTTGCCGACGGTAACGCCCGAGAACAGGATTGAGAATTCCAGATTGCCGTCAACCTCGCAGCCGTCCGCAACAAGAGAGTTCTGGATATTGGCTTCGGGTGAAACATAATGAGGCGGCATCATGGGATTGCGCGAATAGATGTCTTTTAAGTCAAGGGTAACCTTGGGATCGAGCAGATCCATGTTAGCCTCCCACAGGCTGTCGATGGTTCCGACGTCCTTCCAGTAGCCCTCAAAGGGATACGCGAACATTCTCTCGCCGGCGTTGAGCATGGCGGGCAGAACGTCCTTGCCGAAGTCGTGGCTTGAGCCTTCAAGCGCGTCGTCGTCGGTAAGGTACTTTTTCAGCTCTTTCCAGCTGAAGATGTAGATACCCATAGAAGCGTTTGTGCTCTTGGGATGCTCGGGCTTTTCGTCGAACTCATAGATTTCGCCGTCCTCATAGGTGTTGAGGATACCGAAGCGCGATGCCTCGGACAGCGGAACGTCGATTACGGCGATTGTGCAGGCGGCGTTTTTCTCCTTATGGTACTCAAGCATCTTGTTGTAGTCCATCTTGTAGATGTGGTCGCCCGAGAGAATTACGACATAATCGGGGTCGTAACGCTCGATATAGTTGATATTCTGGAAAATCGCGTTAGCGGTACCCGAATACCAGTCGGCGCCTTTAATAGCCTGATAAGGGCTCAGACAGTTTACGCCCGAATGCATACCGTCCAAATCCCACGGCTGGCCGTTTCCGATATACTCGTTGAGGATGAGCGGCTGGTACTGGGTAAGAATTCCCACAGCCTCGATACCGGAATTTACACAGTTTGACAGCGGGAAGTCAATAATGCGGTACTTGCCGCCGAACGGTACGGCAGGCTTGGCAAGCTTTTTTGTCAGCACGCCCAGTCTGGAGCCTTGTCCGCCCGCAAGCAGCATCGCAACTACTTCCTGTTTTGGGAACATTTGCATGTAAAAACCTCCGTTTTCTTATATAGATTAAATTGTTTCCAATTATTTGGCTTGTTTTAGGCGGGCTCAGTCGTTTTTGCCCACACATTTAAGATAAATAACACCCATCGGCGGCAGCGTCAGCGCCAAGCCTTGGTTGCAGCCGTGAATCTTCCTCGGAACAGGACGGATTTCGCTTCCGTTAAGAATTCCCGAGCCTCCGAATTCAACTCTGTCAGAGCTGAAAACCTCGGCGTAAACGGCGTTTTTCGACACGCCGATAACATATTTTTCATGCAGAATCGGGCGGAAATTGCACACCGCGATGATTTCGTTGTCATCCTCATCGGTGCGCTTGAAGGCGATAACCGAATTGGTGTAGTCGTCGTGATGAATCCAGTCGAAGCCCTTCCAGCTCGCGTCGCGCTCAAAGAACGGACGGTTCTCCAGATAAAACTTGTTGAGCTCGCGGAAAAAGTGCTGAAGCTGGCGGTTCTTCTCGTTTTCGGTAATAGTCCAGCAAACGGGAACACTGTACTCCCAGTTTATAACCTGACCCGTTTCGGCGCCCATAAACACCAGCTTTTTGCCGGGATGGGCATACATATATGTAATAAACGCGCGGTATTCCGCGAACCTGTCGCGGTTTGAGGACTCAAGCCCTTTGACAAGCATTCCCTTGTCCCTTGAAACCTCATCGTGCGAAAGCGGCAGAAGGAAGTGCTCGGAAAACGCGTAGAAGAAGCTGTAGGTAAGATTGTCGTGGTTAAACGGCCTCCACTGCGGGTCGAGCGTCATGTAGTTTATCATGTCGTTCATCCAGCCGCCGTTCCACTTGTAGTCAAAGCCCATGCCGCCTTCTTCGATTTTATGTGTAATCTTAGACCACGATGTCTTTTCCTCGGCAAACATAAGCGCTCCGGGATGATACATATGCACGGCCGTGTTAAGGCGCTTTACAAACTCAATCGCCTCAAGGTTTTCCTTGCCGCCGAATTTGTTGGGCTCCCATTCGCCCGCCGTTTTTCCGTAGTCGAGATAAAGCATCGACGACAGCGAGCCTACGCGCAGGCCGTCAAGATGATAGTTGTCGAGCCAGAAATTGGCGCAGGACACCAGAAAGCTCAGCACTTCGGGCTTCGCGAAATTGAACAGGCAGGTATCCCACGACGGGCGCTCGCCCAGCTTGGGATCCTCGTTCTCAAAAAGCGCGGTGCCGTCAAATTTGGCAAGCGCGAAATCATCCTTAGGGAAGTTTGACGGAACCCAGTCAAGAATTACGCCGATGCCCGCCTGATGAAGCCTGTCGACAAGATACATAAAGTCCTTAGGCTCGCCGAAGCGTGAGGTCGGCGCGAAGTAGCCCGTAGTCTGATAGCCCCAGCTTCCGTCAAAGGGAAATTCCATCATCGGCATAAGCTGAACGTGGGTGTAGTGCATATCCTTGACATATTCTGTCAGCTCATCGGCGTAACGGCGGTAGGAATAAAAGCTTCCGTCCCCGTTTTGCTTCCATGAGCCGAGGTGTACCTCGTACAGATTCATAGGCTCCTTGAGCGAATCCCTGCCGCGGCGGCTTTCCATCCACGCGTCGTCGCCCCATTCATAGCCGCTTAAATTGTAAATTCTGGACGCGCGCTTGGGCTGAACCTGAGCGAAAAACGCAAACGGATCTGCCTTTAAAAGGATCTCGTCTGAGGCGGTACGGATGCTGAACTGATAGCTCTGCCCCTCCTCGGCGCCCTCGGCAAACCGCTCCCACGCGATGTTGTCGCACCTTTGCATTTCGCCTTCGTCCCTGTTCCAGCCGTTGAAATCGCCCACAACCGAAACACCCGCGGCATTCGGAGCCCATACGCGGAACAGCACGCCCGACTTACCGTCACGCTCCTCAAAATGCGCGCCGAAGTAGTTGTAAGCGCGCACGCTGTCGCCCTCACAGAACATTGTTATTTCGCTGCGTTCGTCGTTAAAGCTGTAGTTCATATTAGCTGCTCCTATTGGCTCTTATAAGTAAATAGTCATAGTTATCCCAGATTATATCTTTCTAATATATATAATACCAAAAAATTCTGTGAATTTCAAGCAAATTGAAAAATTTACAAACGAAATTTTAGTGTAATTTTTATAATATGTTAACAAAAATATCATTCAAAGCGCAAAAAAAGAGCGCGCCTCCGAAGAAGCACGCTCTGAAATGTTAAGTATTAAATCGGAAAACTATTTGTTTCCGCGCTTTAGGACGCGCCGTTACGCAAACATTACCTAAAGAAGTTGCCTGCCAAAGGCGCGCCGGATACAGCGTCACGTTGATTAAAGTTCTGCGAAATACTTAATTGTTCTTACCATCTGGCTGGTGTAAGAGTTCTCGTTGTCGTACCAGGAAACTACCTGAACCTCATAGAGGTCGTCAGCAACCTTTGAAACCATGGTCTGGGTAGCGTCAAAGAGTGAACCGTATCTCATACCGATAACGTCGGAAGAAACGATGGGATCCTCGTTGTAGCCGAAGGACTCGGAAGCAGCAGCCTTCATAGCAGCGTTGATGCCTTCAACGGTAACGTCTGTGCCCTTAACAACAGCTGTAAGGATTGTGGTTGAACCTGTGGGAACAGGAACACGCTGAGCTGAGCCGATGAGCTTGCCGTCGAGCTCGGGGATAACAAGACCGATAGCCTTTGCTGCGCCTGTGGAGTTGGGAACGATGTTGGCAGCGCCCGCTCTTGCACGTCTGAGGTCGCCCTTTCTGTGAGGACCGTCGAGGATCATCTGATCGCCTGTGTAAGCGTGGATTGTGCTCATGATACCGCTCTGGATGGGAGCATACTTGTTAAGAGTATCAGCCATGGGAGCAAGGCAGTTAGTTGTGCAGGAAGCAGCGGAGATGATGGTGTCCTCAGCGGTGAGAACGTTCTCGTTTACGCTGTATACGATAGTGGGAAGATCTTTTCCCGCGGGAGCGGAGATAACAACCTTCTTAGCGCCTGCGTCGATGTGAGCCTGGCTCTTAGCCTTTGAGCAGTAGAAGCCTGTGCACTCCAGAACAACGTCTACGCCGATTTCGCCCCAGGGAAGCTCAGCAGCGTTGGGCTTAGCGTAAATGGTGATTTCCTTGCCGTCAACGATGATTGAGTTCTCGCCTGCCTCAACAGTGTGCAGGTTCTCGCCGATAGTGCCGCAGTAGCCCTTCTGAGCTGTATCATACTTAAGCAGGTTAGCGAGCATTTTGGGATCGGTAAGATCGTTGATAGCAACTACCTCGTAGCCCTCTGCGCCGAACATCTGACGGAACGCAAGACGTCCGATACGGCCGAAGCCGTTAATTGCAACTTTTACTGACATAAAAAATTCCTCCTAAAATTAAGATATGTTTATTATATTACATTTTTTTCATTTCTTCAATAGTTTGTCAAAAAAATAACATATTTTTTTGAAAATTTTTCCACCCGTTAACCAAAATTGTCTGAATGATAGAATTTTTATGCCGACGCCATGTACTTTATTGCTGAATTGGAATTATTATTCACAAAACAGACACTTTTCTTATTGACATTCACTTGTTTTTATTATAAAATATCTGTAGACTCTATAACTATGGGGTCTGCAATTGTGTGTTCCCGCTAAATCCGGCGGGCTCTGCAATTTGCTTTTTTTAATCAGACTCTTTCAGGAGCCGTTATATATAGATATTTTTTAATTGTTTATCCACGTTTTTATATTAAATTGAAAAATATTATATTCTTACAATTGAATATTATAACGGCACCGAAAGGTTTTGTTTAGATTAAAGCTGTTAAACTTTAAAAAAATGAAACAAGGAGGTGTCAGGGAGATGGTTAGCGTAGTGATTTTAATCATCAGCATTGTCGCTGCCGCTGTCATCGGTATAGCTGCAGGCGTTTTCGTTGGTATTACCGTTAGAAAAAATACCGCCGAAAAAGAGATTGGCAGCGCGGAAGAGGAAGCAAAGCGCATTGTTTCCGACGCGATTAAAAACGCCGAGGCTAAGAAAAAGGAACTGGTGCTCGAGGGTAAAGAGGAGGTTCATCGCTTCCGCAACGAAAGCGAGAAAGAGATTGCCGACCGCCGGCGCGAGGTTCAGCGCCAGGAGCGCCGTATCCAGCAGAAAGAGGAAACGCTTGACCGCAAGCTCGATAACGTAGAGAAGAAGGACGAAAAGGTTTCCCGCAAGATTAAAGAAGCCGACGCAAAGCTGGAAGAAATCGAGACCATCAAGAAAAGCCAGTTTGAAATGCTGGAAAAAATCTCGGGTTATACAGCCGAGCAGGCAAAAAGTTACTTACTCTCCCAATTGGAAAACGAGCTGAACCATGAGAAGTCCGTTAAAATCATGGAATATCAGGAGCAGCTTAAAGACGAAGCCGATGAAAAGGCTAGAAACATTATCTCACTTTCCATTCAGAAGCTTGCCGCGGAATATGTCGCGGAGGCTACAATTTCGGTAGTACCGCTTCCCAATGACGAAATGAAGGGCCGCATTATCGGCCGCGAGGGAAGAAACATCAGGGCGATTGAAACCCTTACAGGCGTTGACCTTATTATTGACGATACTCCCGAGGCAATTACCCTTTCGTGCTTTGAGCCGGTTAGGCGCGAGGTAGCGAGAATTGCTTTGGAGCGCCTTATTTCCGACGGAAGAATCCATCCCGCCAGAATTGAGGAAACAATTGAAAAAGCACGCCGTGAAGTTGACTCTACCATCAAGCGCGAGGGCGAGCGCGCCGTGCTTGAGCTTGGTATTCACAATATTCACCCCGAGCTTGTCAAGCTGCTGGGCCGCCTGCGTTACCGCACCAGCTACGGCCAGAATGTGCTTAAACACTCTATCGAGGTCGCGTATCTCGCGGGCATGATGGCAAGCGAGCTCGGACTTGACCCCACGCTTGCAAAACGCGCGGGTCTGCTGCACGACATCGGTAAATCAATTGACCACGAGGTCGAGGGAACCCACATCCAGATCGGTGTGGATCTCGCCAGAAGATATAAGGAGAGCGACGCGGTTATCCACGCTATCCACGCTCACCACGGCGACGTTGAGGCTAAAACAATCGTCGCGATTCTTGTTCAGGCAGCCGACGCGCTGTCAGCCGCAAGGCCGGGCGCAAGACGCGAAAACGTTGAAAACTACATTAAGCGTCTGCAAAAGCTTGAAGAGGTTGCCTCATCATTTGACGGCGTTGAAAACTGCTACGCTATTCAGGCGGGCAGAGAGGTTCGCGTTATGGTTAAGCCCGAATCGGTTAAGGACGAGCGCATGATTCCGCTCGCAAGAGAAATCTGTAAAAAGATTGAGGAAGAGCTTGATTATCCCGGACAGATCAAGGTTAATATCATCCGCGAGAGCCGAGCCGCAGAGTTTGCGAAATAAACTTAAACAGTTAAAATCATCCCCTGCTTTTCGGCAGGGGATTTTTGCCGGGAAGGTGACGTTCCATCCAACTCCGCCTTTGGCCGCCACGCGGCAGGAAGCGCGCCTTTTGATAAATCGGTTTATAGGAAAACTCGCTATAACGGCGCAACTTCTCTCGCGGGTCGCCATGTTTGGTCAATCTCAAACATCTGATTCGCGTCGTGAAAGTCGGCTCAGCCGACCGGCGCAACTTATCTCGCGGGAATTTAGTGTTTATATATCTCAAACATCTGATTCGCGTCGTGAAAGTCGGCTCAGCCGACCGGCGCAACCAGTTTTTGATTTTTATCTAACCATACTATCTTATTTGTAGGGCACGGTCAAGACCGTGCCGCAGATTGTAAGTCAAACGTTTCTGCAACGGGTCACACTTGTCACACACATCACAGTAGTTTTTGACTTTATATATTATTATAAATTTCAGATAAACTATATATACACTGAAAAAAATATTATTTATATATAAGTGTGATTTCTGTGATTAGTGTGATAATGGCTTACCTAAGCCGTTTTTCAGCGTTTCCATCTGTGATTTATCTGTGAATCACCTGTGTCTTATTTTTGCTTTATCAGCAATGATATTCCGATATTTTGTACAAAAATTTTCCTGTTACTTTTATAATTATATATTGCACACCGTCTAAAACTATGATATACTTTAGATAATTATTGTACGATAATAATGAAAGGAGTATATAAAAATGAAAATCGCAAAAATATCAGCCGTTATATTAGCGCTGACACTGATAGTCGGAATGTTTGGGTATTCAACATTTGCGGCATCTGCCAAACCTCTTCACGTCCAACCCACGGAAGATACCACGATGGATCCAACCGAAAACCCGACAGGTTACTGCGTACCATCATACACACTTACGGCTGCATCAAATTACGGCGAACCTGATTACGAAGGACTGACATCCGCAGGCATGACATGCCCTGTGTATTTTTACGCACCCGAGGACTTGGAAATAGTCAGCTTTCAGTTTACGCTATACTGCGACTATGGCGATTGTGAGCTGGTAGATTATTCGTCCTTCACCAGACAGATGGCTTACAACACAAAATGTGACGATTACGATGCTGTTCTCAAGGGCAGCGTGTCATCGCTCAGTCCGATATTTGTAGAAAAAGGCGAGTCACTTCTATATATTGAATATCTCTGTAATTATGAAGAAAAATTTAACGTATACCTTGAAATCGAGGATCTTCAGGTGCACACCGAATCGGGCGATAAGATAATCATTCAGGACAGCAAGTTTGTTGAGCCTCAAAGTGATCCCACCCAAGCCACCACAGAAGACCCCACTCAGGATCCTACCGGTCACTGCACCGACGACGCCATGTACCATTTGCTTGGCTGGTCAAACTACTGCCCCGATACTCCCGAATTTACGGGATGGGACTTCGGTACGCACACGCTCGACTTTGTCGCTCCCGAGGATTTGGAGATCCTCAGCCTCGACTTTACTCTATATCACGAGTCTCCGATAACTACTTTGGATGAGTATTCCGCGTTTTCCGACGATATGGTTTATGAGCCGGGCAAAGACAATGTCCTTCTCAGCGGCAATTTCACTTCCCTCTACCCTGTCTTGGTGATGAAGGGCGAATCTCTGCTTAAAACCGAAATCACTATTGAAACAAGTTATGATACTGAACTGCAAGACATAGTTTACTTAGAAATAAATAATCTGACCATCAAAACCGCCGACGGTGAAAGGGTTATTTTTAAAGACGGAATTTACGTCGACAAGAACCCCATCGTATTTGTCGGCGACGTTGACAAAAACGGCAAGGTAAATATCGACGACGCGACCCTGCTTCAGCGTCATATTGCCGAGTTTACCGACGATAGCGGCAACCGCATTATTGACGAAACCGACTCGGAAATGATCAAGCGCGCCGACGCCAACCGCGACGGCAAGATAAGTGTTTTGGATATTACGGAAATCCAGCGCTATGTCGCGGAAATGATTAAAAAATTCTGACAGCGAATGACAAAGCAGCCCCCGCACTTTATCGGTGCGGGGGCATTTTTGAGTATTTTAATATTTTCTTCCAAGCGACTTTTCGGCGGCGCAAATAAGCTTGCCCGCGCCGAAGATGATCATTATTTCAGGCACGCATTTTACAGCCTGACTTATCACCCGCGAAAGCAGCCACGCGTTATAAGTCTTGCCCATACTCGCGCTGTAGAGCAAAAACAGCCAGTATGCCGCTAAAAATGTTTCGACAACAAGCGTGTTTACTACCCAGGCTATTACCACGCGCGGAATTGTGATTTGATTTTTGTAAAGAGCAAATCCGTAAATAAGTCCGGTCAAAGCGCCGCTTATGGTAAATCCCGGAAAATACGCGCCCGTAGGCACAATCAAAAATGAGATAATATCGCCCAACGCCCCAATCAGCATCGCGGGCAGAGGACCGAACATCGCGCCAGCAATTGCAATCGGCAAAAACGAACCGCTGATTTTAACGGCGTTTCCGAAAACAGGCAGCGTAGTGTTGGCGAACATTCCCAAAACAACACGCAGCGCAAGCAGCATTGCAATCATAACAAGCGATTGCAGATTCTTTAATTCTCTAAAAGAATTTTTCACTATTCTGACAGGTACCATATTTCCCCTCCAAAGTAAGCTGCCTTCAAAAACAAAAAGGCGGGCAAACGCCCGCCTTAAATACTTTTCAAAGTTACAGCGGGATGCGAAACCGACATCGCAGGTTTAAACCCCTTCGTTTTCACGGCAACTCCCCGTCCGCGAAACACTTCACGCGTCAGCTTCTACTCTGTTATTTTTTCATGACTATTATATCACTCTGTCGGGTTTTGTCAACCTTTTTTGCGTGACGAGAGCGAATTGTTCATTCTCACAATCAGATTTGAGAGCGGCTTGTAGACAAACATCGTTATAACAGCCACAATAATTCCCTTAGCCAGCGTAAACGGCACATTAAAAATAAGCAGCGATTTTACAAGCGTGTCCGACGCGGGCAGAATGGTTTTATACATGCCGACAATGGGCTCTGTAGTTCCGCCGAACCACATATTCGCGTACGCGGGATACACTATGAAATAGTTAGTAGGAAAGCTTACGGCCGCCATCGCGAGCGCGCCCAAACCGCACGCCAAAAGCGCGGTTTTACGGGTTTTGTTGTGCTGATAAATCAAACCCGCGACAAGCGAGAAGGTGGCGCCGAGTAAAAAGTTTGAAAGCTCGCCTACGCCGCCGGAGGTTCCGAACGGAATGTGAATCAGGTTTTTCAATAAGCAGATAATAACCGCCCATAACGGTCCCAGCACAAAGGTTCCGATAAGCTCGGGCAAATCGGAGAAATCGAGCTTTAAAAAGGACGGAACAATCGGAACAGAGAACTCGATGTACTGCAGGACAACCGCGATTGCCGTAAGCATGCCCGTTACGGCAAGCTTTGTTGTAAGTGTTTTTTGATTGCTTTTTGCTGTCATAATAACAACTCCTTTAATATAATTTAAAGGCTGAATCGAAGAAAAGCCCCGCTGTACCTTTATACAACGGGGCGATAACGCATATTTAGGCTGAAACAGCCAAAGCGCGTCTTCTTTCATCCGGACTGTAACCGTCGGTGCCTGAATTTCACAGGCTCGGCAAGCTTACGCTTGTTCGTGGACTTTACCACCGGTGGAGAATTTCACTCCGCCCCGAAGACAACCTTCTATTCTATTATATGCGGTTTTGTCGGTTTGTCAATAGCCGACACACTTATTTAGCCATTAAGCGTTGCGGATTGCCTCAAGCAGCTCCTGAGTTTTATCGGTCTGCTCCCACTTAACGCCGAGCTCCTCTCTGCCGAGGTGACCGTAAGCGGCGATGTCGTAATACTGGGGCTTTTTAAGCTCAAGCTGATTGATAATTGAGTTGGGGCGGCAGTCAAACACCTTTTCAACCGCCTGAGCAAGCTGCTTGTTGGTGTACTTTGACGTACCGAACGCGTCTACCATAACCGAAACGGGCTTTGCTACACCGATAGCGTAAGCGAGCTGAACCTCGCACTTTTCCGCAAGCCCTGCCGCGACAACGTTCTTGGCGATATAGCGTGCGTAATAAGCCGCGCTGCGGTCAACCTTGGTCGGGTCCTTTCCGCTGAACGCTCCGCCGCCGTGACGCGAGAAGCCGCCGTAGGTGTCAACAATAATCTTTCTGCCTGTAAGTCCGGCGTCGCCGACGGGGCCGCCGATAACAAAACGTCCTGTCGGATTTACAAAAATCTTTGTATCTGCAAACAGCTCCGCGGGAATCACGGGCTTAATAACATACTCAATCATATCCTCTCTGATTTGCTCAAGAGAAGCGTCGGGATCATGCTGTGTGGAAATGACAACGGTATCAACCCTGACCGCTTTGCCGTCCTCATATTCAACGGTAACCTGGGTTTTGCCGTCGGGACGGAGATATTTAAGCGTGCCGTCCTTTCTCACCTTTGTAAGCTGCTTGGCAAGTCGGTGAGCAAGCGAAATGGGAAGCGGCATAAGCTCTGGGGTCTCGGTGCAGGCATAGCCGAACATCATACCCTGGTCGCCCGCGCCGATTTGATTATTGATGTCTGTTTCGCCGTCTTTAAGCTCAAGGCTCTCGTTAACGCCCATAGCTATGTCGGATGACTGAGCGTCAATCGAAGTGAGCACGGCACAGCTTTGAGCGTCAAAGCCGTAGTCGGGATTATTGTAGCCGATGTCATCAATAACTTTGCGCGCGATAGAGGCGATATCGACCTGAGCGGTTGTGCTGATTTCGCCCATGATGTGCACCATACCCGTGGTAACGGTGGTTTCGCATGCCACATGAGCGTTGCTGTCCTGCTCGAGAATGCTGTCGAGAACCGCGTCTGAAATTTTATCGCACACCTTATCGGGATGCCCCTCGGTTACTGATTCCGATGTAAAGAAAAACTTTGCCATATAAACAACTCCTTATATACTATTATCTGATAAAACGGTTTAAAACAGATGTTAGTGGAAAATTTCGCATAACAAGGCGGAGGACGCAGGAATCCTGTCGGATTCCGAGGACGACAACGCAGTTACGCGGAATTTAACGCAACAAATACTAAACAGTTTTAACAGAAGATAGTATTAAATAAAAAACGCGCCCTTCAACCGAAAGGCGCTCAGAATAACTCATCTTTCGGTAATTACCGCAGGATTTAGCACCTTGCAATGCAGGTTGCCGGACTTCACAGGGCCTGTTCCCTCCGTCGCTCTTGATAAGGTTGTATTCAACTGTAGAGTATTATATACGATTAGTTTAAAAATAGCAAGTATTTTTTCAAAGATTTTGCCTAAAAGCTTTGTATTATTGAAAATGGTGTGGTAAAATGACAGTGAAGGACTGATATTTATGAATATTACCATAAGAGAATACACAAAAAACGACATCGAGCGAATGAATGAAATCTGGAACGAGGTTGTGATTGACGGCATTGCCTTTCCGCAGACAGAATGTCTTGACGCTGAAAGCGGAGCGGATTTTTTCGGTGCCCAGACCTACTGCGGAGTTGCCGAGGATATCGAGAGCGGCAGGCTGCTCGGGCTGTACATTCTTCACCCAAACAACGTCGGAAGGTGCGGTCACATATGCAACGCAAGCTACGCGGTAAGCGGCGAGGCACGCGGCATGAAAATCGGAGAAAAACTTGTTCTGGACTGTATTGAGCAGGGCAGGCTCCACGGTTTCCGAATTCTTCAGTTCAACGCGGTTGTCAAAACAAACACTGCCGCGCGTCACCTGTACGAAAAGCTGGGCTTTATTCAGCTGGGTACAATTCCGAGCGGCTTTTTGATGAAGGACGGCAGCTACGAGGATATCTGCCCGTATTATATTGAGTTATAAGGGAGAGTTTGATATGATTTTTGATTTAAAAAACGAAGCGGAATGAACAAGATAATTCACGGCACACTGCCGCCTAAGTCAACAATCGGCAGGCACACTCACGAGGGCGACAGCGAGATTATTTATATTCTAAGCGGACGCGGCTCGGTTGAGGACGACGGCGAGGTTATCGGCATTGAGGCGGGTCAGTGTCACTACTGCCCTAAAGGCCACACTCACAGTTTGATAAACAACAGCGACGAGGATTTGGTATTCTTCGCTGTTGTACCGGTACAATAAATATGCAGAAAACGCGCCGCCGACAAAGCAGTCGGAAGCGCGTTTTAAAAATGTACAAATTCAATATCAAAATCAGCGCTGCTGTTTTTGGCGCAGACGGAGATTGTATAATCGGAAAATGCCTTTGTTTTCATATTGTAAATAACGCCGTCCTCGCAAAAGCTGCCATTAATTACCTCAACGGATTTGGCGGCGCGGTGAAAGCCCTTGCCCATGCATTTAAGCAGGGCTTCTTTTTTTGTCCAAAGCCTGTAAAACACGCCAAGACGGTCGGGATTTTCCCTGATACTTTCAAGCTCGGCGTCGGTAAACACCACCTTGCCCAGCTTTAAGGCGTCAGCCTGCCTCAACCGCTCAATATCGCAGCCGACCTCGGCGCTGTCAACCGCCATAGCCACCCATTCGCCGCTGTGGGAAAGGTTAAAGAATATGCCGTTTTTAGCCCTCGGCTTTCCGAACTCATCGGTAAAAATTTCGGTATCGCCCAAAAAGCGGCGCATAAGCAGTCCGCCCGCAACGCAGCGCTTTTGGTCGTCGTGAAAGCGGTACCGCCGAGCCTTTTCGGCGCGCTCGGGTGAAATCAGCTCCCAATGCTCAGGGGTTATTTCCGCTATATTAGCCAGATACAGCTTCATATTTTCACATACTCTCCAATATAATTATGTAGGTTTAGTCTGCTTTAAGGCGCTCAAGACAGTCGGCGCAGATATATTTGTCCTTAAACGCGGTCAAGTCCTCGGGGTTGTTGCAGAACACGCATTTCGGCTCAGCCTTGCGTATTGTAATACACTCGTCGTCGGCGTTAATCTGCAAAATATCGCCCGCCTGAATGTTAAAGTGGCGGCGGATATCCTTTGAAATCACAATTCTGCCTGCCTTGTCAATTTCTCTGAAATTAGTATAAATCATGGGAAAACGCTCGCTTTCGTCAAAATCTAACACCATATTACCATTTTATGGTTAATTTGTCAATAATTTCCGAAGATTTGCGCAAAAAAACATGAGGTGATGCTTTTGCTTAACTATATTTGGAGCTTTCTTATCCTAATTAGCGTTATTTGCTCGGTTGTTCTCGGAAATACACAGAATTTGTCGAACGCCTTTGTCGACAGCGCCGCCGACGCGATCCAGCTTCTCCTCACGCTTGCGGGAATAATCTGTCTGTGGTCGGGACTCATGAAAATAGCCGAGCGCAGCGGACTGAACGCTCTGGCGGCAAGGCTGTTTTCTCCGCTGCTGCGCCCGCTATTTCCAAAGCTTAACAAGGACAGCGCCGCGTTTGAGGCAATTTCAATGAACATCAGCGCAAATCTGCTGGGGCTTGGGAACACCGCAACGCCGCTCGGCCTGAAAGCGATGAAAGAGCTTCACACGCTTAACGGCAGAAGCGACAGGGCAAGCGACGAAATGGTCGTTTTTGTGGTAATGAACACCGCGTCGCTGCAGCTAATGCCGACAACTCTCGGCGTACTGCGCTCAAGCTACGGCAGCGCCGCCCCGTTTGAGATTCTTGTCCCCGTGTGGATAAGCTCCGCGTGCGCGCTGACGGTTGCGCTTGTTATCGCAAAAACGGGAAACAGAATTACAAGGTGACATCATGGAATTTATCATGCCCGCATTCGCGGCAATTATTGTACTTTTCGGGCTTGTGCGCCGAGTACCGGTTTTTGATACTTTCATAGCGGGCGCTAAAGAGGGCTTTTCAACACTTTACAACATAGCTCCCACAATTCTCGGACTGATATTCGCGGTGGGACTTTTGCGCTCAAGCGGGGCTATTGACGTAATCGGTACAGCCCTGTCCCCTGTCGCGGGCGCTGTGGGGTTCCCGACGGAGGTTGTGCCGATGGCGATGCTCCGCCCTGTTTCGGGAAGCGGCTCAACGGCACTGCTCGTTTCGGTGTTTGAGGATTACGGTCCCGACAGCTTCGCGGGCAGGGTAGCATCGGTTTTGGCAGGCTCAAGCGAAACGACATTTTTCGCGACTACAATGTATTTTGGAAGCATAGGTATAAAAAAAATACGGCACACGCTTGCCGCCGCGATCGCCGCGGATTTAACGGCAATGATATTGAGCGCTTTTCTGGTACGCGTACTGATTTAAAAAACAATAATGTAATCAATTAATTCATTTAAGCTATTGACAAGCAGATATTACCATCTGTATAGGAGTATATGGAAATTTCTTTTCCGAAAAATAATAAAGCAAAACAAAAAAAACGGTGATTTCGCGTCAATAACATAATTTTCAATCTATATGTACCATAATCTCACTATCGTTTTAACATTTTCAACAGAGTTATCAACATTATATTGAACAAAAAGAATTTTACCGTTAGTATTATTATGATTATTATTTTCAAAGTATCTGTTTTAATTCCAATATATAATAATACAATTTTGTAATTTGAGGTACATTTTAATGCAAAATAAAAAATATTTACTGCTTGAAGCCGCGGGCGTATTATTCATAGCCGCGGCGTCGGCGTTTATGCAGCATTTATACTCGCTCAGCGGTCAGGAGCTCCTTGGAATTTTGTTCGGCGCCGTAAACGGAAGCGTTTGGGAAGCCTGCAAAACTCTGCTCCTTCCGTTTTTCATCTGGGCGCAGCTTGAGGCGCTGATTTACAGAACGGCAATTTACAAATACACCGCGTCAAAAACCATTTCACTCTATACGCTGGGCGCTCTGTATATACTGCTGCGGCAAACGGCGCTCAGCCCGCAATTCTCGGCTGCGGTAAGCGTGGCGGCAGCCGTTTCGCTGTCTGTATTTCTGTACATCTCGCCGCTTCCGCTCCAAAAGCTTTTTGTCCCTTCGCTGTTGTTGCTATTTTTGTTTATCTCGCTTTATTTTGCTCTTACACCGTTCGCGCCCCACTTCAAAATCTTTCGTGACCCCGCGACAGGGCTTTACGGAATACTGCCAAAGCACTTTGATTACGGCGCTTTTGTGCCGGATTCGATGAAATAAGCTAAATAACACCTTAGTTTGTGCAAATAATCGCTTATAATTCTATTTTGGAATATTACGCTTTATGATAATATGTTATAATTATGATGTATGTAAAGAACAATCACAATTTGTGAGGAATTAAAATGAAGGATAAAAACATTGAAGCCAAGCCCGACGTAATAGCGGGCAGGAACCCTGTAAGCGAAGCCATCCGCGGCAAGCGGCCGATTGATAAAATTTTGGTGGCGCGCGGCGAAAAGAACGGCGCGGTTGTCGGAATTCTGGCCAAAGCGCGCGAAAGGCAAATTCCCGTAAAAGAGGTTGACCGCGTAAAGCTTGATTTTTTAAGCGGGAACGCCCCTCATCAGGGTATTATAGCGCTTGCGGCGGCTAAGGAATACGCCACGGTAGACGACATATTTTCATATGCCGAAAGCAGGGGCGAGCCTCCGTTTATAATGGTGCTGGACGAGGTTGAGGATCCCCACAATCTCGGAGCTATTATCCGCACCGCCGAATGCGCGGGCGTTCACGGTGTAATTGTTCCCAAAAGGCGCAGCGCGGGGCTGAGCTACACCGTAGGAAAGGCAAGCGCGGGCGCGGTTGAATACATGCGCGTTGCGCGCGTATCAAATATTTCAAATCTGATTGACGAACTAAAGGAGCGCGGCGTATGGGTTTACGGCGCGGACATGAACGGAACCGACTATACACAGTGCGACATGTCGGGCGCCTGCGCAATTGTCATCGGCAACGAGGGCAAAGGCATATCCCGTCTGGTACGTGAAAAATGCGATATAATCGTTTCTCTGCCCATGAAGGGAAACATAAACTCGCTCAACGCCTCCGTTGCGGCGGGAATTTTGATGTACCACGCGCTGAAAGGCAGAAGCTAAGCGAAGGTAAGCGAAAGGAAGTGTAAGAAAATGTCGGATAACGAAAAGACAAACGACCTGCTTAAAGAGCTTGAAATACAGAGCATCCTTGACGAGAGGCACCGGATCGCGGACGAGGAAAAAATGCAGCGAACCGCCCAAAGGTACCGCGCGAAACCAAAGGTAGAGGACATTTTCAGCAACGCCGACAAAAAGCCCCGCCTAAAAAATGAGAACCCCCTTGAGGTCGCCGACAAACAGAAACAGCCCGATGTATCAAACACAATTGTTGGCGAAAAAACCGCCGCCACAATGAAAACCGAGCTGATGATGGACGGCAGAGAAGGCGGCGAAACGCTCAAAACCCCGGAGGAAGCCGAGGCAGAGGCACGCGCGCGAGAACAGGCGGAAAAGGAAGAAGCCGAACGCAAAGCAGCCGAGCTTGCCGAAAAGCAGGCCGCGGAAGCCGAAAAGAATAAAATAATCACACTGGCCCCCGAATATGACGAGTCAACTCAATTTTCCGGCGAGGTGCTTGACGAGCTGGAACAATTCCGTGAATTACCCGCTATTGAAAGCATAAAGGGAATTGACATCGACCTCAAAACCGAGGAGCCCGAGCCCGAGCAGGAGGAAGAAAAACAGCCGGAAAAGCCCGAATCGGAAGGTCCCGATGCCGCGGCGCCTGCCGAGGTTCAGCCCGCGAGCGTTCAGCCCGAGCGGGTTGTATCCAAGGTACCCGTTTATCGGCCTGAGGAACCCGGTAATATTCTGAACGTAAAAGCAGGCAGATTTTCCGAGGTGGTAGCCCGTGAATACGAGGAGTACATCCGCTCAAAAAGCCCGTCTGTAAGAGCTCATGTCATTCACACCGAGGCTAAGGAGGAAACGCCCAAGGAGGAAAACGAGGACAACCGTTCAACTCAGGAAAAGCTGCTCAGCGCGGTGGTGGGCTTCTTCTCGAATGATGAATCAGATGATGATGACACGCCTAAAAAGAACACAAAGCCTGTCGAGGACTACACAAGCGAAGACGACGAGGAAAGCATAAAATTTGAGCTTAACGAAAATATCCGCAAGCTGTTTTTCCGCAGCGTTATTTCGGGCGCCATGGCGTTGGTGGCGGTAATACTTGCCTTTGTAACACGCCTGTTCCCAGACTCGATTATCTCGGCAATTCCCGTTGCGCCCGCGGCGTACGCGGTGTTCAACTTCCTTATCATCGGCTCGGCGGTTGCGCTCAACCGCGTTGCAATGCTCAACGGTCTGACGCCGCTTATGAAGCTTAAAGGCAATTCCGACACTGCGGTAGCCGTCGCGGGCGGTGCCGCCGTAATCCAAACGATTGTTTCATTCTTCTGTTTAGGCGACATGTCGAGATTCAGCGTCAACTATTACTGTGTGGTTGTTCTGCTGGCGTTCTTCGCGAACAACCTCGGCAAGCTGCTGATGGTGATGCGCGTTAAGGATAACTTCCGTTTCCTTACGGCAAAGGGGCAAAAATACGCCGCGAAGATTTATAACAACGAAAGTGTTGCAAACAAAATGCTCAGCGGCACTCCGTCCGACAAGAGCCTTATTGCCTATCACCATAAAACAAAATTCGCATCAAATTTTCTTAAAATATCGTACGCGCCCGATCCCAGCGAGGATCTTGCGTCAAAGCTTGCGCCCATAACAATAATTGTGGCGCTTGTAATAACCGTGCTTTACGGTATTGTAAAGGCGTCCTTTTCGGACGCGGTAAATACCCTGGCGCTGCTTACCGCGCTTTCAATTCCCGTTTCAACTCTGCTTGCGGTCAATTTCCCCGTAAGAAAGCTCTGCAAAACCCTTACGGGCTACGGCGCGATGATGTCGGGGTACCCCTCAATCAAACAGTTCTGCGACAGCACCGCGATTATGATTGACGCCGGTGAGCTGTTCCCGGCGGATTCAATCGACCTTGAGGGCATCAAGACCTTTGTTGATTACAACGTCGACGAATCTCTGCTGTGCGGAATCGCGATTCTCAAAGAGGCTCAAAACCCGATCGCCAACGCGTTTGACTCGGTTGTTTCCGAAACGCATGAAACACTTCCCGAGGTCGAAAGCGTACTTTACGAGGACGAGCTCGGCCTTGTAGGCTGGATCAACGGCGAGAGAATTCTTGTCGGCTCACGCAGCCTTATGGAAAAATACCAGGTTGAAATACCGTCGGATGACTATGAGGAAAAATATACCGCGAACGGCAGACAAATTACCTATCTGTCACGCGCGGGCAGCCTTGTCGCCCTGCTGGTTACGCGCTACCGTCCCGACCCCGAGCTTAAAAGCGAGATGCAGCGCGCCGAGGCAAACGGAATCAGCTTTCTTATCCGCACAACCGACTATAACATCAACGACGACCTTGTCGCAAAGCTTTATAACCTGTTTTACCGCAGCATCAGGGTGCTGCCCACAGGTCTCGGCAACGTGCTTAAAGAAGCCCAGACCGTTGTTGAGGACAGCTCGCGCGCGTATCTTATAACCCACGGAAAAACCTCGGGTCTGGCGCGCGCCGTATCGGGCTGCGTTAAAATCAAGCAGAACATATCAATGGCAATTATAATTCAGCTTATCGCTGTAATTCTCGGTATACTAATCGCATCGCCTTTGGTGCTCTACGCAAGCGTAGGCGTTATGGGCACGCTTGAGGTGTTCATTTACACCCTGTTCTGGGCTGCGGCGGCAATTATCGCTCCCGCTATTCAAAAGCCGTAATCTGTATTAAGAAAGGGATTATTAATTATGAAAATTGCTCCTTCTCTTTTATCCTGTGATTTTTCCGTCATGGGTGATGAAATAAAACGCATGGATATCGCCGGCGCCGACTGGATGCACCTTGACGTAATGGACGGTCACTTTGTTCCCAATATCACCTTCGGCGCTCCGGTAATCAAGTGGGTGCGCCCCTACTCAGACAAGCCGTTCGACGTTCACCTTATGATTTCCGAGCCGCTGAGATATATCGACGATTTCGCCGACGCGGGCGCGGATATCATCACCTTCCATGTGGAATGCGATTCTGACATCGACGCGACTATTGAAAAAATAAAGTCGCGCGGAATAAAGCCCGGACTTGTAATAAAGCCCAACACGCCCGCCGAGGCTGTTTTCCCTTATTTGGACAAGCTCGCGCTTGTGCTGGTTATGACCGTGGAGCCGGGCTTTGGAGGGCAGTCGTTCATGGCTGATATGCTGCCTAAGGTCGGCGCGATAAAAGCGGAATGTCAGCGCCGAGGAATTGATTTGCTTATAGAAGCTGACGGCGGAATAGGCGAAGCGACAATAGCTCAGGCAGCACAAGCGGGCATTGACGTATGTGTGGCAGGCACAGCCGTATTCAAGGCTGAAGACGCCGCTAAGGCAATCGCAAAACTAAAAGCGTATTAACGCAAAAGCGACCGGCTCCTTACCGAGCCGGTCGTTTTGTCAATATAAAGTTTATTATTATTTTTTCGTTTGAAGCGGTTCGACGCTCTGAAACACCATCGCTGACAAAAACTCTGAAAAATAGCTGCGCCAGTAGTTAACGTGATGGCCGCCGAACTCGTTATAACTCAGCGCCGTTTTGTCGGCGGGATAGCCCATATCTATAAGGCGGTTGTACATATCGGTAACGTGCGGATCGGTGTCGCCGCCTGAGGGGCCTGTGTAAAGATAGACAAACGGGGTGCTTTTGCCAAAATCTTTTCCGCTGAGGTATTTTCTCCACACGTCGTCATTATAGGTCCAAAATGAGGGCGACTGAGCGCCTGCCGTACCAAACAGTTCCGGATACTCCATGGTAATGTAGAAAGTTTCCAAACCGCCAAGCGACGCTCCCGTAACGGAGGTATGAAGCGCGTCGGTATAAACATTGTAGTGCTTCTCAACATACGGCACAAGCGTTTTTGCCATAAAGCGGGCAAAATCTCCGCCTTTCTTTTTTGTGAGCTTGCCGTATTCTTCTTCCGCAATCTCCCCTATATCGGGAACCAGCTCATCGTCACGATTTATTTTAGTCATATCACCGTAGGTGCTGACTAACACTACAATTGCCTTGTACCCGGTATTTTCTGTCATGCTTCTGACTTGCTCGGGAATATACATGCAGCCGTCAGACCTGGATTCAGGATTATTGAGATTAATCTCATCATCCCCGTCCAGCACATATATGGTGGCATACTTTTCATCGGAATCGGCGTCATAGTCCTCGGGCGTCCAGAAATAGATTTTCTTTTCATAACCGTTGCAGTCAAGCGTAACCCGCTTAAACTCCGGAAAGAAATCAGTATCTTTGCCCTGTGTATAAGGAATTAATCCGTTTTTTGATTTATACCAGCCGCTGACGCATTTATTGAAGGCGATTTTCCTGGTGTTTTTGCCGTCGCAGTTAAATTGAGCAACGTTATAATACTTGACGTTTCCCTCGCACGAAAATGTATACGAATCGTCATCCTCTTCGCATTTTACCATTTCAACCTCTTCACTCTTCCCGGTTGCGCTGTTCAAAAAAGTAACAACTACCTTTTCGCTTTTGGTACTGTCCTTGAAATACAGAGTATGAAGGTTTCCGTTGCCCTTAGCGTGCGCGGAATCAGGTGTGGAGGAAGAGCTGCCGGACCGGTTTGCACCGCATGCTGTGATCACCGTGGAAAAAACAAGAATAAGCGTGATTAATGATAATATATTTCCGTTTATCCGCTTCATCAAAACACCCCAAACCTGAGTTGTTTTATCATTCCGTTATTATGACAGCGTAATCATGTCAATATACCATTCTCCGTCGATCTTCTTAAAGGAAGCCTTGGGAGAGGTGCTCTGTGTTCCGACAACAGGCAGATCCGCTGATATTTTTATATTTCCGCTGGCGGTTTCCTCTCCGTCGCCGTACTCCAGGTTTTCAAGCTCGCATTTATATGTAAGAGAATCCTTTGTAAGGCTGTCAAGAGCTGATACAACCGTAAACGCGGTTTTTGCCTTTGCTTCTCTTCCATCGGGCGTAAACAGCTCCTGCATAGCGCTTTCATCGTTATCGTTGAGAGCCTTTTCAAAGCGCTTTACAACCGCTTCGGGACCGGATGAACTTGACGGTACGGATTTATCGTCAGAGCCGTTTCCGACTGTGTCCGAAACCGATGAGGACTCTTTTCCTTTTTTGCCGTCATCTTTGCCGCCGAACAAATTCAGCTTCATGGCGGCAAATATTCCGCCCGCGATAAGCAGCAGCGCAGCACCGGCTATAACGATGATTACCACGATGTTGTTTTTCTTTTTGGGAGGAGTTGAAGGCGGTTCCAGACGGAACGAGTCATCAAAATCAGAGGGATTCGATACCTGCTCCTGTGCGGGCTCTGTCGGTGCCGAAACAGGTTCTCCTGTTCTTTCAACACTAAGCTCAGGCTGCTCATCCGCAAACGGGCTGGCCGTACTTCCGTACATAAGCTCAGGCTGTTCATCCGCAAACGGACTGGCCGTACTTCCGTACATAAGCTCATGCTGCTCATCGGTTAACTGTTGATTATTATTGTCTTGCTCCTGAGGCAGCTCAATCTTGGTGCCGCACGCAGGACAAAATTTTTGATTAGGCTTTAAAAGCTTATCGCAATTCGGGCAATTCATTTAATACCTCCAAAATTAATTAGCTTTTGCAAAGGGCTGAGGCGATTACTTCCTGATTGGAATCCATATACACATAAGCAACAACAACATTATTGATTCCCGACTCGTTTTTAATCTGCTGCACCGCAGACTTTTGTTTGTCGGGGAGCAAGCTTGCGTTTTGCTTAATCAGCATTTCTGAGGAATCGGACAACTCATTCTTGTAGTCAAATTCATAAACCAAAACGTTACCGACACAATAAATCTGGCAGCTATACTCGTCAGTTTCCATTTTCTCGGCAATTTCGTCGCTGTTACTCTCTTCAAGATAGGATGATAATTTCATTTGAGTCGCGACATCGCCTGTATCAATATCGTCATCCTCAAGTATTGTGGTATTGTCCTTCTTGTTTACAATAGCGTGCACATTTGTGACCGGGATCGAGGATTTACTGCTTTCGATTTTTGACGAAACGGAACTGTCAGAAATTGAACCCTGATTCTGAGACTGATTGTCCGACACTTCAACCGATGTCTGTGACGCGGATGTTCCTTCGGATTCACTTCCGCCGCCGCTGTTAAGGGCAATAATAAGAGCAATGCCGCCGCCTATCAAAACAACCGCCGCAATGATAACGGCAATAATAATAGGGGTTTTGGACTTTTGCGCGCGTGGTTCCGATGGCTTTTGCGGCTGAACACCGGTATTTTGAGGCGCCGCTGAGTATTCGGGAACAGACGGCTGAGTCTTCCACGCGTTATTACGGGAATTAGGAGCTACAGGAGGCGGCGCAACCGGCTGCTGAGAATTGTCGGCAGCTGTTGTCGCCTCAAAATCCATTATCGGAGTTGTGAACTCCTTAATCAACGTATCCATATCGGGAGTACGGTTTTTCCTTGAAAGCGCAAGTCCGTGCATAAGCGCCTTTTCCTGATAAGGAAGCACACTGGCGCCGCGCTGTGACGGCGTCTTGAGAGTATCTTCAACAAGGCGATCCAAACTGCTCTCGGGAACACTGCCGGTAATGCAGGCGTAAATAGTGGCGCACAACGCGTAAACATCGGTATGGGGACCCTGCTCACCGTTTTGGCGGTACTGCTCCTCGGGAGCGAAGCCCTGCTTAAGGATAACCGACATTTTGCGTTCTTCATTTGTATAATAACGTGCCGAGCCGAAATCCATCAGCTTTAGCTTACCGCGCTTTGTATACATTATGTTATCAGGGCTTATGTCTCTGTGGATAATACCCTTTTTATGCATATAGCTAAGAGATTTCATGAGCGGCAGCATAAGCGTTACCAGTTCCTCAAGCTTGAAGCAGCCGTTTGCGTTGACATAATCCTTAAGATTTTGTCCGTCCAGAAATTCCATTACGATATACGCGGTGCCGTTTTCCTGGAAGTAATCAAGTACATCTACAGTACCTTCTTCCTCGGAAAAAGCGGCAACATTTTTTGCCTCGAAAAGAAAGCGCTCTACTCCCTTGTTAAAGAAGCCCTCTCTTCCCTGGGTTACAATTATTTCCTCAGAAATGGAGTTTGTGCGGTTTGCGGCGCCTGAAGGATAAAATTCCTTAATTGCAACACGCTTTAGCAGCGTGGTATCAAGGCCTACATAGGTTATTCCGAATCCGCCCTCGCCAAGAACATTACCTACCAGGTATCTTCCGGCAAGCTTCGTACCTCTGATAAGATGATACGGGGCATCCGATTGGGGCTGATTGGTATTATCATATCCGCAGTTGGAGCATACCATAGAGCCGTTCAAAGCTCTCATACATTTATAACAATAATCCTGCATATTTTCCCATCCTGTTTTTTCTTTTATCGCGAACACTGCGACATAAATATATTATATCTCATTATTTATCAGATTTCAACAAAATCATGAAGATTACAGACAAATATTTTTCAAAATAAAAGGGCGCATAAAGCGCCCTCTTAATTCTTTACTTTGCAATCTTTTGATAAATTATTTCGTCGTCGCTGTCGAGAAGAACATATACATAAACCATATTGCTTACGCCGCTCGCAGAACGCATATTCGTAAGTGTTAAATTTACGTCAGCTAATTGACCATCCATAACCGTCTTGTATGCCTCTTTTTCGGTTTCGGATGACTTCTCCAAAAGCTGTTCTTCCTGAACATAAGCGTTGCCAACCGCATAAAATTTAATTGTAGTAAGAGAATTTGTGCTGTCCTCCGCACCCTGAATATTTTGGAGATCGGTAATTTTCGATTCGGCGCCGCTGTCGGTGGTGTCAATTGAGTAATCGTTCGCGATCTCAACGCCTTTGGAGTTCGTTATTGTATGAGAATCTCCCGAAAGGGATGGCTGTGATGAACTTTCAGAAACCTCTGATGAGGAATCGTCATACCATGAGGAACTTTGAGAAACATCGGATGAGGAACCAAAGCCGAAAGCATCCGAACTCTCTGCCTTTGAGCCGGAGGTGCTGTCAATTATTGAGGTCTGAGAGCTTTCAGGGGAACTGTTTTTATCGCTGTCGCCGTCCTTGTTGCCGAAAATCAGAATAGCGGCAACAACAGCGCCGCCGATTATAAGCGCCGCTATAACGGATATGAGCACTATCATTGTTGTCTTTTTCTTTTCGGGAGGCAGCGAGCCGTCGCCGCTGCGGGTACCGTGAATGCCCGAGCCCTGCTGATACTGCTGAAACTGCTGTGAAAAATCATGTGGATTTGAAGCGGGCTGCTCCGGCGGTTGGTATTGATAACCCTCGGGCTGCTGTGTCTCCTGATACTGCATGCCGGCAGGCTGCACCGCAGGCTGATATTGCGGCTCGGCGGGCTGCTCCGGCGGTTGGTCAAACTCATCCGCAGCCATGGTTTTCATCTCGTCTATCTTTGGCATACTGATTTCGCAACCGCAGTTCTGGCAAAATCTTTGATTGGGTTTTATTTCGCAGAAACATTTAGGACAATTCATAAGTTGCTCTCCTCTTTGAAAAATGCATACAGAGCGCAGATAATCTGCGCTCTGGAATTATAAAACTATTTTATTACTTTTTGATAAATCACTGAGTTATCGGCGTCAAGCAGCACATAAACGCACACCATATCGTCAACTCCGCTTGCCGCTCGGTAAGAAGGCAGCTTTGCCTCCGCTCCGTTTAGCTGGCTTTCCATTGTTGCTCTGTAGGTGGACTTTTCCTGATCGCTTGCTTTGCTCAACAGCTTTTCTTCCTGGACGGCCGCGTTGCCCTTTGCGTAATACTGCATATAGCTTATGCCTGTGTTGGTACCTGTCAGGCCGTTGTTTTGCAGCATAGCGTTTATCTTTTGTTCGGCGTCGCTGTCGTTGGGGTGGATAGAGCTGTCGCTGGCTATTTCAACGCCGTCGGCGTTCTTTATAGAGTGCGAGCCGCCCGCGCATGAAGCGATAATGATAATAAGAGCGACTATCAGTCCCACGGCAACTACGGCTGACGTTATAATAATGGCAATTTTCTTTTTATTTACGGTTTTAACCGTGCCGCCGGGAACCGTACCGCCGGGAATCGCGTAACCGTAGCCGTTGTTCTGACCGCCCGGAACCGCATAGCCGTAGCTGTTGTTCTGACCGTTTGAGAACTGCGACGGCTTGTTATAATTCTCGTACATCTGAGAAAAATCTTTAACGGGCGTTTGCCATGCGGACGCTACCGACCCGCCTTCGGGCCACACGTTGTCATCAGCCTGAGTCGCGGGCTGAACGGGCTGCTCTGTCACCTGAGGCGCGGGCTGAACAGGCTGCTCTGTCACCTGAGGCGCGGGCTGAACGGGCTGAACGTAAGGCTCTGCTTCCTGAGGAGCGGGGTTTGACCAAGAAGCCTGCTGTTCCGGCTGCTGCGGGACCTCGGGAACCTCATCAAAATCCGCCGCCATAGTTCTTTCAACATCAATCTGGGCCTGCCCGAGGACAGCTCCGCAGTTCTCACAGAATTTCTGGTTCGGCGCTGTGGGATAGTTACATTTTGGGCAATTCATAAAGCACCTCCAATTGCTTAAATTACTGTATTTGAAAATCTATCTTTCATTGGGTTAAATACAAAAAATACATTTTATATTACTTAATCGTTTTCGCCGTTTTGTACATTTTCGTCATACTGCGTATCACCAGAGTTATCTTCAGTGCTTTCTGTCTGAGAATTACTATCTATGCTCTCATGCTGAACATTTCTGTTGTTTCTTTCTTCAATCTGCGGATTAGTTATTTCCTGATCAGGTTTTGTCACAACACCCGAAGGCTCAACGGTGGGGGGCTGCTCTGTTGGCTGTTCTGTTTGCTGCTCTGTTGTCTGAGTCAGTGCAGCAGTCGAAGCCGCAGTTGTTTCTTCCTCGCTTCCGCCGGAATTATTTGTCATTCTTATAAACATCAAAACAGCAAACACCGCACTGCATACAAGCAAAACAGAAGCGATAATCAAGAACACTATACCTTTTTTATTCTTTGGCGGTTTTCCGTTTGAATTATCTTTATTATATTGTTTCTGAGGAACATCCTCATCGTAATAAGCTATTTCACCGTCAAAATCCAAAGCTAACTGAGGATCGGAAAATTCCCTTTCCAATGCTTCATCATCAAAAAATGGCTGTTTCTGCATACAATCGTTTTCGGAATAGTCCATTAACAATCCTCCTTCCATATAATATTACAATTATAATATATTTTTAACTGCATTTCAATAATTTTATAATAAATTCATAAAAATTTTATATTAACTGATTTATTCCTTTGGTACAATAGTTCCCCTTCGGTAGAAATCAAGCAGCATACACAAGTCGGCAATATCTTTTTGAATCAAGTCTCCGTCATCGGTCGCATACACCATAACACGTCGCTGTTCGGTTTCCACGATTTCCGAGCTTGAACAGATATCCCTGTTTTCGCGCAGGGCTTCATCAATGCTCTCAAACGGCATGTGCGCTTTAAGACGCAGACCGTGTGAATTATAAATAAGCGTGTAGCCCGCGATACCTGTTTTTGCGTGATAATTCCTGCAAAAGCCGCCGTCTATCACCAGCAGCTTGCCCTCGGCGCGAATCGGCAGCTCTCCCTTAATTGTCTGAACAGGGGTGTGACCGTTTATAATGTGCGCCGTCGGCGAACTCAATCCAAACTCCTCAAGAATCATCTCACAGGTATTTTTATCATAATAATATCGGTAGTAAGGATTCTTGTTTTCATGCCATGCGGTTTTATCGGCAATATACGCCCGCTCAAACGCCTTTGTTTTTCGGCCGCACAAAGGTGAATTTTCGGCGCAGCGCAGATACCACATAAAATCCAGCTCGGACTGCTCCTTCTTTTTGCTGAAAAACGCCGAGCGCGCCTTTATTTCAGCCATATCAAAAAGCTTTTTGCCGCTGTAAGTTTCTCCGAACAAAGAGATTTCCTTTAATCTTCCGTCATCATTCAGCGGAACACAGCCGTGATACAGCAGATTGCCGTTGAAAATGCGGTACATTCCGCCGTTGTCGTAAAGGAACGTAATCTGATTTTTCAGCTGAGGGCTTCCCGTAAACGCCGCTTTAAGGTCGGCAATAACCTCGCTTTCCTCATCGGTGAGAGCGTATGGATCAGAGGGATCAACCGTCGGGAAACAGGTTGTATTAATCTTATATGTAACGCCGTCAACGCTTACGGTAAAGTTGTTATAATCAATCTTGTCGAGCAGCAGCCTGTCGTTCATCAAGAAATCGGGATTGCGCTTAATAAGCTGCCCCTCCAGCTTAAACTGCATTACGGTAATTGCGGCCAGCACAGCCTTCATCGGCTCAAAATCTGGATAAAGCCGCTCGGAAAGAAGCGCTAGGCTGCGCAGGCTTATTCCGTAACCGCTCTCCAGTGTGCGCACCGCGTTGTAATTAACGCAGTTTCTGACCACGCCCGCGACGCAAACCTCGCTGCCCGCTGCGGCGCCCATCCACAGAATATCGTGATTTCCCCATTCGACATCAATTGAGTGATAGGTCATAAGTAAATCGATTATTTTATCGGCGGAGTCTCCTCTGTCGAAAATATCACCTACAATGTGAAGGTGATCCACCGCGAGCCTCTTAATCAGCCCCGCGAGCGAAACAACAAAATCGTCGGCATCAAGGCTTATTATGGCATCAAGTATATTTCTGTGATAAACGATTTGGTTGTCGTCCTCGTCTTTTTGTGCGTGAAGAAGCTCGTCTATGATGTAGGCGTAATCCTCGGGCATTGCCTTGCGAACCTTTGAGCGCGTGTATTTTGACGACAGCACGCGCGCGATTTCAAGCATATGCTCAAGCATAAAGCCGTACTGCTCCCGGCTTATTCCTCCCGATTTTTTAAGCAGCCTAAGCTTTTCAACGGGATAATAAATAAGCGTGCAGATTTCCTTTATTTCATCATCGCTGAGAACTCCGCCGTAAAGCCTTTCGACCTTCTCGCGCACAACACCAGAACAGTTGTTGAGAATATGGCGGAACGCTTCAAACTCGCCGTGCAGGTCGCTCATAAAATGCTCGGTGCCCTTGGGAAGGTTAAGGATAGCGTTTAAATTAATAATCTCCCGCGTTACCGCCCGCTTTGAAGGATATTTTTCCGAAAGAAGCCTTAGGTATTTAATTGTTTCAGCCGTGTATTTTGTTTCTGTCATCATGAATCACCGCCTTTATATTTATTTTAACATTATCGCAAAATAATGTAAATAGGAAAAAGTGCCGGCGGGCACTCTCGCCCGCCTATCAAAATGTCCCTTTTCCAATGTGTTCATCAACTGCGGGATTAGAAGTTTCCTATAGAATAAAAAAGCAGAGGTGATAAAACCACCTCTGCAAATAATTTATTTTACTGAGCTACGAAAAAGATATCCTGCGGAACAATGGCGTGGAACAGCATTATCGAAGCAACGCCGCAGGCTATTCCCAAAAACATTCCGACTACCACGTCAGTAAGGTAGTGAACTCTGATATACACCCTTGAGAAGCCGATTGTCATCGAAAGCATCAAAATCGGAAGAAATACATACACAGGGCATCTGCTCAGAATAATAACAGTCGTTACGGAAAACGACGACGCGGTGTGACCTGACGGGAAAGAATAGAACGCGCGCGGATTGTTAATAAGCTTGTCATCCTCCTCAAGCTTGCTGCAGGGGCGCAAACGCTTAACGGCATGCTTTATAATACCCTCGCCCATCAGGGAAGTCAGGCCGATGGAGAAAATAATTACAAGCCCCGAATAGCGCCATTTGGGGATAATAAGGAACATTGCGCAGACATACCACCAAACAATGCCCGCATTGCCGAGCTTTGAAGCAGTTACCATTATTCTATTTATTGCAGGTCGATGAATTCTCGGGATATTGTCAAATATTCTGTCGTCAAGATTCTTCAGTCTGGCAAACACTTTTGCTCCTCCTTGTCCTTTATTAGCATTCCGCATTGCTGCAATTTTATTGTAACATATCATTTTTGTTTTTGCAATAGTTGACAAAACCAAGGGAAAGCAAATATTTTTTATTTTTTAGGAGATTTTTCATAAAACGCTATAACTAAGTAAATCAAAGTTCAATAGCCGCCGTGCCAAAGTCCAAAAACCGCTGTAAACGGTTTTTTCGTCCGCAAAACAAAATCATGTCAAACCGCGATTCTATTCTATATCAGTATTTTTAATTTTCCTGCTTATAAAGCGTTTATACATAAATTACCACGCTCAGAATTTCATCACCCGGCGGAGAACATCCCGTAAATTATTAATAATTTGTTAAAAATCGAATATTTCTCGAACGGAAATATACGTATTTTTTATTTCTTTTGAGGAAATTATAACAAAGAATGACACTGCTTGTTCAAATTTAAAACAAAAATAACAGCAATTTAACAATTTGAGTACAAGTTTGCCAAAATTCGGTTACAATTTTAAGAATACGTTGACTTTACTACAAGTTTGTAGTATCATTTTCTATATGAGAATTGTACCGTTACGCATATGTAACCACAATTTGTAGTGTGTTTTAATCAAAATGTAATATATTTTGTGGGTCCGAAAATTTCGACCACAATATATTGATTCCTTTATATTGAGTTTTAAATCAAAACAATCTATCTGCATTGGAGTGTACACCAATTGGAAAAGTTTGTAGTTACGGGCGGTAAGCCTTTATTTGGTGAGGTAAACATCAGCGGCGCTAAAAATGCCGCGGTAGCAATCATTCCCGCGGTAATTCTCTGCGACGAGCCCTGCCAGATCGAGAATATCCCCAACATCAGCGACGTTACGCTCATCAGCAAAATTTTGCAGCAAATGGGCGCTAAGGTTAGAAGAATCAATAAATCCACTTTATATATCGACCCCACCCACATCGGCACATGCAGCGCAATAACCGAGCTTGTAAGGGGTATGCGCGCTTCATATTATCTTCTCGGCGCGCTTCTGGG
>OMYD01000040.1 GCA_900315195.1 uncultured Eubacteriales bacterium
TCTACTTCTCACAGTATATCGTTATCGATCCCGGCGACTGCCGTGACCTCGCCAAGTATCAGTGCCTCAGCGAGAACGAGTATAACGATATGCGCGAAAAATACGAGGACGATTTCCAGGCGGGCATGGGCGCCGAGTCCATTAAGAAGCTGCTTGAGGAAATCGACCTTGAGGAGCTGTCCGCTCAGCTTAAAGAGGAGCTTGAGTCCGCTTCGGGCCAGAAGCGCATCCGCCTCTTAAAGCGCCTTGACGTTGTTGAGAGCTTCCGCCTTTCCGGCAACCGTCCCGAGTGGATGATTCTGGACGTAGTTCCCGTAATTCCGCCGGACATCCGCCCGATGGTACAGCTCGACGGCGGCCGTTTCGCCACCAGCGACCTCAACGACCTCTACCGCCGTGTTATAAACAGAAACAACAGACTTAAAAAGCTGCTTGAGTTAAACGCTCCCGAAATCATTATCCGCAACGAGAAGCGCATGCTTCAGGAATCCGTTGATGCGCTTATCGACAACGGCAGACGCGGCAGACCCGTTACGGGCCCCAACAACCGCGCCCTTAAATCGCTGTCGGATATGCTTAAAGGTAAGCAGGGACGTTTCCGTCAGAACCTGCTCGGTAAGCGTGTTGACTACTCGGGACGTTCGGTTATCGTAGTAGGTCCTGAGCTTAAAATGTACCAGTGCGGTCTGCCTAAGGAGATGGCTCTGGAGCTGTTCAAGCCCTTCGTAATGAAGCGCCTTGTTGAGACAAAGGCTGAGCAGAACATCAAATCCGCAAGAAAAGCCGTTGAGCGCGCCAAGGAAACCGTTTGGGACGCTCTTGAAGTTGTAATCAAGGGTCACCCCGTAATGCTCAACCGCGCGCCGACACTTCACCGTCTGGGTATTCAGGCATTTGAGCCCGTGCTCGTTGAAGGCCGCGCTATAAAGCTTCATCCTCTGGTATGTACCGCGTTCAACGCCGACTTCGACGGCGACCAGATGGCAGTTCACGTTCCGCTTTCGGCTGAGGCTCAGGCTGAGGCACGCTTCCTTATGCTTGCGGCGGGCAACCTGCTCAAGCCATCCGACGGCCAGCCTGTTGCGGTTCCTACTCAGGATATGATCCTCGGTTCTTACTACCTCACCCTCGACAAGGACGGTGAGCGCGGCGAGGGCAAGGTGTTCCGCAACGTGGACGAGGTTATGATGGCGTACCAGACAGGCGTTATCGAGCTGCACTCCAAGATCAAGGTTCGCCGCGAAATGGTTATTGACGGCGTAAAGCAGAGCGCTTTGGTCGATACAACAATCGGTAAGATCATCTTCAACAATCCCATTCCTCAGGATCTGGGCTTTGTTGACAGAAGTATTCCCGAAAATAAATTCAAGTTTGAGGTTGACTTCCTCGTAGGCAAGTCAGGCCTTAAAAAGATTATTGACGCGTCAATCAAAAAGCACGGCGCCGCCAGAACCAGCGTTCTGCTGGACGATATCAAGGCGCAGGGCTACAAATACTCCACAATCGGCGCGCTTACCGTCGCGGTTTGCGACGCGGTTATCCCGCCCGAGAAAAAGGCGATTATCGCCAAGGCTGAGGACGAGGTTGAAGGCATCCGCGAGGAGTATATGATGGGTCTTCGCTCCGATGAAGAGCGTTACGAGGAAATCCTCAATATCTGGAACAAGGCTACAGACGACGTTACAAACGCGCTGCAGCGCAACCTTGACCGCTACAACCCGATCTACATGATGGCGGACTCAGGCGCGCGCGGCAGCATGAGCCAGATCCGTCAGCTCGCCGGTATGCGCGGACTGATTGCGAATACATCAGGTAAAACCATCGAGATTCCGATCAGAGCGAATTATCGTGAGGGTCTGAACATCTTGGAATACTTCATCTCCTCGCGTGGTGCGCGTAAAGGTCTTGCCGATACCGCGCTGCGTACCGCCGACTCGGGTTACCTTACCCGTCGTCTTGTCGACGTATCTCAGGAGGTTATCATCCGCGAAGAGGACTGCGGCACAACCGAGGGCCTCGAAATCTTCGATATCAAGGCGGGCGAAAACAACGTTATCGAGCCGCTGCACGAGCGCCTTATCGGCCGCTTCCTGCTCGACGATTTCTGCGATGAAAACGGCAACGTTCTTGTTTCCAAGAACACCATGATGGGCGACAAGGAAGCGGATATCATCTGCTCCTCGGGCGCTCAGAGCGTTAAAATCCGCTCCGTACTTGAGTGCCGCGCTAAGCACGGCGCGTGCCGCAAGTGTTACGGCGCAAACCTTGCTAACCGTCAGCCTGTTACCGTAGGTGAAGCTGTAGGTATTATTGCCGCTCAGTCAATCGGCGAGCCCGGTACACAGCTTACCATGCGTACGTTCCATACGGGCGGCGTCGCGGGCGGCGAGGATATCACCCAGGGTCTTCCGCGTGTTGAGGAGCTGTTTGAGGCAAGAAAGCCCAAGAGCCTTGCTATTATGACGGAAATTGACGGTACCGTCCGCTTTGAGGAAATCAAGGGCGCCCGTCACGCCGTTGTTTACAACAAGGAAACAAGCGAGGAAAAGACATATCTTATCCCGTTCGGCTTCCGCGTAAGAGTTGCCGAGGGTCAGGAGATCAAGAAGGGCGACAAGATCACCGACGGTGCTCTCAATCCCCACGACATTCTCGACATTCTCGGCGCCGAGGCGGTTATGAATTACCTGATTTCTGAGGTACAGTCAACTTACCGCCTGCAGGGTGTTGAAATCAACGACAAGCACATCGAGGTAATCGTACGCCAGATGATGCGCCGCGTTAAGGTTGAGGACTCAGGCTCCACAAACTTCATGTCAGGTCAGATGTACGACAAGAACGACGTGCTCTATGAGAACGCTCAGATCCAGAAGCGCATCGCGGCAGGCGAGGAGGGCTTAAAGCCCGCCGAGTTTACCCAGCTTCTGCTCGGTATTACAAAGGCGGCTCTCGCGACCGACAGCTTCCTGTCAGCCGCGTCCTTCCAGGAGACCACCAGAGTACTTACCGACGCCGCTATCAAGGGTAAAATTGACCCGTTGGTCGGCCTCAAGGAAAACGTACTCATCGGTAAGGTTATTCCCGCAGGTACAGGTATGCCGCGCTACGCAGGCGTTGAGCTTGACAGCGTAAAGTCAGAGTCCGCTTCCGACGAAGCCTTTGACGACAATAATTTTTAATGATAATGCTATAAGCTATAAGCATATATCAACAGCCCGATTCGGATTATTTCTGAATCGGGCTGCCTGTTTTGTGAATAATGATAACCTTTATTCGCGAGTTAATACTATTTTCAATTAAAACGCTTTAAAACAGGTGTTAGCGGAAAATTTTGCAGGACAAGGCGGAGGACACAGGAATCCTGACGGATTCCGAGGACGACAACGCAGTTATGCAGAATTTAACGCAACAGATGTTAAAGTGTTTTATTGGATAATAGTATAAAATGCGCCGGTCGTGTGACGCGACGGACAGGACGCGAATTAAACGTTAGGAGTAAACAAATCTTCCTGACCCGTGAGATATGACACGCCGTTGCAGAGACGTTTTTGTCATCTGACGTTATCCAAAGGCGCGCTTCCTGCCGCGTGGCGGCAAGACAAAACGCCGCGTACCGTTTGGTACACGACGCTTTGTTTTGTCTGTAAAAAATGAGGGGTACAAATATGAGCCTCTGCGTCGGCTCACATTGAGGAGGGTAGAACAATGTACTCGACGGTTGCGGTTCCGTCTTTTGAGTACAGTTATATTAAACAATATGTTTTTGAAAACTGTGTGAATTCAAATTGAATTTTCGCTGAAATTAAAAAAATTTTTTAAAAATCCTGAACAAACGTTTGATTTTTGCGCATATATATGTTATAATCATCATATAAAATCAAAGGCAGGTGTCGTTATGAAACCGTTAAGCAAAAGCCAGCAGAAAATTCTGGATTATCTCAGACGCTGTTCCGCTGACGGACGCGTTCCCTCAGTGCGTGAAATCTGCGACGAAGTGGGGCTGAGCTCAACATCTACCGTTCATCATCATCTGAAGGCGCTTGAGGAAAAGGGCTTTATTGTACGCGAGCACGGCGTTAACCGCTGTATTCAGATCACGGGCGAGGAGAAGGGCGTCAGCGTTCCCGTGCTGGGCAGAGTCGCGGCGGGCAACCCTATCGTCGCTATTGAGGACGTTGAGTGCTACGTTCCCGTTTCGGAAAGAGTAGGCAGGGGCCGCGAGCTGTTCGCGCTGCGCGTTCAGGGCGAGAGCATGATCAAGGCGGGTATTTTCGACAACGATATTGTCATAGTCAACCGCACGCCGGTTGCCGAAAACGGCGAAATTGTAGTTGCGCTTGTCGACGATTCCGCCACGGTAAAGAGGTTTTACAAGGAGGACGGCCACTTTCGTCTCCAGCCTGAAAACGACGCCTTTGAGCCGATTATTGTCGACGAGGTTATTTTGCTCGGCAAGGTCGTATCACTTGTCAGAAATTACGAATAGAGGTCTTATTAAATGAAACAAATCTGTGTTTTCGGTTCTTCGAGCGAGAGCATAGACCCCAAATATCTTGAGGTTGCCGAGGAGCTTGGAAGCTTTCTTGCAAAAAAGAACTGCGGCGTTATTTTCGGCGCCGGCAAATACGGCGTTATGGGCGCGGTGGCGCGCGGCGTGCGCAGGGAACACGGTGAGCTGTTCGGCGTAAGCCCCGACTTTTTTGTTGAGCTTAATGTTCTGGTTGAGGACTACGGCGAGCTTGTGCTTAAAAAGACTATGCGCGAGCGTAAGGCGCTTATGGAGGACAAGGCGGACGCCTTTGTAATCTGCGCGGGCGGTATAGGCACGCTTGAGGAGTTTTTTGAGGTAATTACCCTTAAACAGCTCGGCAGGCACACAAAGCCGATTATCATATTGAACACCCTCGGATTTTACGACCCGATGATAGAGATGATGGAGCAGTCGGTGGCGCAAAAATTCATGTCTCCAAATGTCCACAAGCTTTACAGCGTAGCTGACTCCGTTGACGAGGTATGGGAGCAGCTTGAAAGCTATCAGGCGTTTTCTTATAATAAATACTCTTGATTTGGTTTGGTGAATGTTATGGATATGTGTGAACGCTGCGCGCATTACGTTTCCGATGACGATTTCGGCGACTACTGCGACATTAATCTCGACGAGGATGAAATGGAAAAGTTCCTCACTCAAAACATGAAAACCTGCCACTACTTTCAGCTTGACGATGAATACGGCATTGTGAGAAAGCAGAACTAAATGCAGCGTGACGCTGCACCCATGCCCGCCTGTCAAAGTGTTGGTAATCCAATACGTTCATAAGCGGCGGGATACAGAAGTTTCATATAAAAAAGGGCGCGCCGCTCGGCACGTCCTTTGTTTTTAGTTATCAATTTGTTTTATTACCCTGCACGGATTGCCCGCCGCAAAGCTGTTTGGCGGAATATCCCGCGTAACTACGCTGCCCGCTCCGATAACGCAGCCCTCGCCGATTGTAACGCCGGCGCAGATTACCACATTCGAGGCGATCCAGCAGCTGTCGCCTATGATAACAGGCTTAGCGTATTCATCACAAACAATATTGCCGTTTTCGTTCGGGTGAGGGTTACGCTGCGCCGCCTTCATCGGGTGAACCGGAGTAGCGATTGTGCAGTTCGGGCCGAAAAAAACGTTGTTTCCGATTTTTACGGGGCAGCAGTCAAGCACCGTAAGGTTGAAGTTTGCGTAGCAGCCTTTGCCGAAGGTGGTAAAAACACCGTAATCAAACTGAATGGGACCCTGAAGAGACAGCCACTCAGGGAGCTTTCCGCCGAGCAGCTTACGCAAAATTTCCTCGCGCGCTTCGGTTTCGTCCTCATATAAATCGTTATAGTCCTTGCAGAGCTTGTGCGCTGTTTTCCTGAGAGCCGCAAGCTCGCTGTCAGACGCGTCATAAAGCTGTCCGGACAGCATTTTTTCTTTTTCTGTCATACCTTACTCCACTGTTACGGTAATCTCCTTTTTGGCGCTTCGGTTAAGCGCGTCGGTTACGGAATATGTTACCTTATATTTTCCCGCGGCGGCGGTGTTGGGGTTGCCGATAATCTCAATTTTTTCGGTGATGTCGTTTGAGCAGGTGTCGACCGCGGTTACGCCGTCGGATTTGTCAAAGCTGTCGCCTGTTTTAAGGGTTATATCCTTTGCGCCGTTGATCTGCGGCGTTTTGTTGTTATATGGGTTCTGCGGGTCGTTATCCGTGGGGTCCCAGCCGATTGTATAGTCGCTGAGCAGAATACCCGAGGGCTTGCCGAGCGGACCTGGAATATCGTTATCGTAAATTACAACCGCTGTGTTGTCGGCGCAGTTGTCATAAACCCATTTGCAGTCGCCGGCAGACAGGCGAACACAGCCCATTGAACCGGGTGAGCCTAGCTTGTTGTACTCATCGCTTTTAAGCGAGCCTTTTGAGATGTCGCTGTAGGGTACGCTGTGGAAAAGATAATCACCGTAAAACTGGCAGGCATATTGCCCGTAAGACTCTTTTACAAGCGCCTGCCATTCGCTGCGGAACTGAATGTTGTATATTCCCAATACGGTGCTGTTGTCCTTGCCGCATGAACAAACCATGGCGCGTACGGGTACGGTATATTTTCCGTCGCTGTCGTATGTATACACGGTCACGCAGTTTTGGCTGCGGTTTACCATAATCTGGTAGGGGAGTTTTTTCTTGTTTTTGCTTTGCAGGTTCTTTTTAAGGATATCCTGATTTGCGGTGTAAGCGGTTGAGAACCTGTCCGTGTTCGCCTTTTTTTTCGGGGCGCCGACGGTAATGTTGAACTTAATGCGGTCGCCGTTTGCCAAATCCGCGGTAACAACGGCATCGCCCTGCTTAACAGCGTCGATTCTGCCGCCGTTGTCAACGGTAACTATCGCTTCGTCATCGCTTTTCCATTCCGTGGCGTACGGCCGGTAATCATTGTCGGTTAAAAGCACAGCCGCTTCGCCCTCGGAAATGGTCACGCTCTGCTCTTTTTCTATGGCGGAGTTCTCGGACGCGTCGACAGAAGATGGGGACAAAATCTCGCTGAAAATCATTACGCCGAATGTGCAGCACATAACCATGCATACGCATAAAATGGCAATATAAGCTTTTTTCAAGATTTAACCCCCTTTCATAAAGAAAATATTAAAAAAAACTTCTAAAGGTTACAATTTTTTAACCATTGCTACTATTATAGCCTTTTTTTCTAAAAATGGCAAGTGTTTTTGTCTTTTTTTTGCATGAAAAATTGTAAACCGTTGTTTTTTGTGTTATACTGAAAAAGGTGAGAAAAATGGCACATCCGTTAAAACACTTTAAAACCATTACAAAACACAGACACAGAGTTATTGCGCACTGCGCCAAGGCGGGGATTCTGCGCCAGGGGCTGAAGCATGATCTGTCAAAATACAGCCCGACCGAGTTTATTCCGGGCGCCAGGTACTATCAGGGAGATCGCAGCCCTAACGAAATGGAGCGAGAGCTTTACGGGTATTCGCGCGCGTGGCTCCACCACAAGGGCAGAAACCGCCACCACTACGAGTACTGGAATGACTATAATCCCAAAACACGACGCCCCGAACCCGTGGAAATGCCGCTGAGGTATGTTGTTGAGATGTTCTGCGACAGAGTTGCCGCAAGCAAAATATACAACGGCGACAAATACTCAGACGCCGATCCGTATACATATTTTCTGCGAGTAAAGGGAAAGCACAGAATGCACGAGAACACCGAGGAGCTGCTTGATAGGCTGCTTGTTATGCTGCGCGATGAGGGAGAGGAAAAAACCTTTGCCTATATCCGCGGATTGATTAAGGGAAAAAACCATGGCTGAAACCTCGCGTATAGTTCACCCCATCCCGCCGCTCTTTGATGAAAACTCGCGGGTGCTTATACTCGGCAGCTTCCCGTCCGTTAAATCACGAGAGGCGATGTTCTTTTACGGCCATCCTCAAAACCGCTTCTGGCCTCTTTTGGCGCGGCTTTTCCATGAGGAAGTACCGCGTACGGTTGAAGAGAAAAAGCACCTTGCGCTCAGCCGCAATATAGCGCTGTGGGACACAATTCACTCCTGCGTAATTACCGGGTCGTCAGACAGCTCAATAAAGGATGTTGTGCCAAACGACCTGAGCGTGATACTCAATAACAGCCGCGTAAAGTCCATCTATTGCAACGGAGCGGTATCGTATAGGCTGTATCAAAAATATCTTTATCCCCAAAATAAAATCAAGGCTTATAAGCTTCCCTCAACCAGCCCCGCGAACGCGGCATGGTCAATGGAACGGCTGGAAAATGAGTGGAGCGTTATCCGTGCCGAGTAAACAACAATAACCGCAAGCTTTCTGTTATGGGAGCTTGCGTTTTTCTTTGTTGTGCAATACCGACAAATACACGCCTTTATTTTTGGATTGTGATATTTCAAATATTATGCTATATTATTTAATAAGGAAACCCGAAACAAAGGAAACGGAGTGTATGAGGATGAAAAACAGATTGTCAATTATCAAATCTGCCGCGGCGATCATAGCGCTGCTTATGGCGGCATCGGCTTTTTCCGCCTGTTCGGGCGGCGACGCGTCAAAAGAAGAGAGCAGTGAGGCTTCTTCACAGTCGTCTCAGAAATCCGGCTATTCCGATTTTACGCTTCCGACGGTTCCGTCTGACTTTTCGCTGGACGACCTGCAAAGCATGATTCCCGATTCTGTTCCGAAAGAGATTGCCGAGCTGTTTCCCGACTTCGATTGGTCGTACATCACGGAGCTTAAAAAGCTGGTGTTTGGCGGCGAGGTCGACGAGGAAACGGGTGACGTTACTTTTGATACAACCGTTTTGTTTGATTTTGACAGCGCCGAGCTTACTGAAAAGGGTAAGGAGGATTTGAAAAAGTTCCTCGACATTTATGTTCCGCGCGTTCTCAGCGATAAAAACAAGCCTAAGCTCAAGCAAATTATCGTTGAGGGTCACACCGACACAACAGGTTCACACGAGTACAATCAAAAGCTTTCGGAGAACCGCGCAAAAGCCGTTGTAAAATACAGCATTGAGCAATACCCCGAGCTTAAACCTTATATTATCTCAAAGGGTTATTCCTATGACCGGCCGATTCGCAACAAGGACGGTTCGGTAAACGCCGAAGAATCCCGCCGAGTTGTTTTCAAGGTTGAGGCGAAGGAATAGTAAGATATAAAAAATGCCGAGGCAATCCCGATTAAGGGACTGCTTCGGCTTATTCTTTATGGTTTTGAATTACGTTTGCGTTTGACGTTTACGGCGGCAAGCTCAAACCAGAAGGTGCTGCCCTTGCCGTAGGCGCTCCTTACGCCATAGCGGGCGTTATGGGCGTCAAGAATGGTCTTGACAATCGAAAGCCCGAGTCCCGAGCCTATTACACCGCGCTTGTGCTCCTTGTCAACCTTATAGTATCTGTCCCAAATATAGGGCAGCTTGTCTGAGGGGATTCCCTCACCGTGGTCGGTAACCTCGATCCGCACGCGCTTGTCGTGCAGTTTCTGAGTGATAATAACGGTTTTATCGTCGCCCGCGTGGTTTACCGCGTTGTTGACAAGGTTGTAAATTACCTGTGAAATCCGCAGCTCGTCGGCGTTTACATAAACGTCTTCGGTGCTGTCAAAAGAAATGTTAAAGCCGTCCTGTTCAATAAGCTTTGAGTAGCGCTCTAAAATTCCGCTTACGCTGTCGGTAAGGCAGAACTGCTTTTTTTCGGCCTGAAGGGCGCCCGACTGCAGCTTTGAAAGGTCGAGCAAATCGTTTACAAGGGTTGAAAGGCGGGTCGCCTCGTCAATTATGATCTGAATATTTTCCGAGGTGTTCTCACCCGGCAAATCGCGCATAACCTCGCCGTAACCCGTAATCATTGTAAGCGGAGTTCTCAGGTCATGGGATATGTTGGCGATAAGCTCCTGCTGCAGCTTTTCGGTTGCCGCGAGCTCGGTTTTGGCGTAATTCAGCGTTTCGTTAAGCTCCTCAACTTCGCGGTAACCCTTTGCGTTAAAGTCAACCTTGTAGTTCTTTTTGGCAAGCTGTTTTGCCGTTTTGTTGGTGTTGGCTATAGGTTTTGCTATTCTGCGGCTTGCGTATACCGAGAAAACGACCGAAAGCAGCACAAACACTACCGACACAAGCAGCAGCTGGTTGCGTATTACGTCAATAGTGGTGTTAAGCGGCGTTATTGACGAGGTAATAACCAAAAATGTTTGCCGCCCGTCGGTGCGGTCTATTATGTAGGTGTAAACGAGGCTTTCGTTCTCGCTTACGTTCGACTGGTGAATCTGCGTATTTACGCTGTCGGCGCTGGCTCCCGAGCTTTTGAAAATCTCTACGCGCGTATGTACAATATCATCGGCGTTGTTGGAGTCGGTAAAGCTCATTTTGCCGCCGTTGTCAACGGTGTTTTCGTAGTATTTCAGGATATCGCCGTACTCTATGTTCAGTCTTACCGCGGGATTTTCGTAGGAGCATTCGCGCTCAAACTGAGGCGCGCCGCCGCCTACGCCGTACATGTAAACCGAAAGGCCGTACTCGCTTGCGACATTGTCAAGGGTAGCCCATATGTTTTTGCTGTACTGAACCGACTTGGCTATCCGTGAAGCGCCCTTGTCGACCTTCATGGATTTTGACATGGTATAAAGCGGCTTTAAAAAGAAGGACTGGAACACCCACAGAATTACAAGTATAATAGTGCCGAACACCAGAAAATAACCCAACAGCTTTGTGCGCAGGGAAACCTTTTTTCTGTTATACCGTTTCAAACCTGTAGCCAACTCCTCTTAGCGTAACAATACATTTGCTGTATTCGCCCAGACTTTTGCGCAGAAGTTTAATATGGGTGTCAAGCGTGCGTTCGTCGCCGAAGAAGTCGTAGCCCCATACCTCGCTGATAAGACTTTCGCGGGTGAGCGCGAGCCCCTTGTTGCGCACCATATAGAAGAACAGGTCATATTCCTTCGGAGTCATCTCCGCGCGCTTGCCGTCGATTGTAACCGTGCGCGCCGAGAAGTTGACCTCAAGGCCTTCATATGTAAACACGTCGTTTTTGCGGGATTCGTCGCTCTTGCCAGAGCGCTTGATAACCGCGCCGACGCGCATCATAAGCTCCTTGGGTGAAAACGGCTTTACAACGTAGTCGTCGCTGCCCAGCTCAAAACCGTGGATTTTGTCGTATTCCTCGCCTCTTGCCGAGAGCATGATAATCGGTGTGTCGCGGAACTTGCGTATTTCGCGGCAGGCTGAAAAACCGTCGAGCTCAGGCATCATAACGTCCATTATTATGAGGTCAAACTCCTTTTTGCGGCAAATCTGAATGGCCTCCATGCCGTCGGTAGCCTCGTCGACCTCGTAGCCCTCAAATTCGGCATATTTGCGGATAATCTGACGAATTCTGAACTCGTCGTCAACTACAAGAATTTTACTCATATATATCATCCTTTATTTTTTATTCAATACTTAATTATAACACATAATAAAAAAGATTGAAATACCTCTGAAAAAATATTATAATATATCTATGATAATAATATTACAGTAATCTGAAAATATCCTGAAAGGATGAATTGTATGGAAATCAGACAGATTGACGCCGCCGAAATTACAGCGGCGGTCAAAAAGCTTTTTATGGACTGCAACTACTTTATCGGCAAAGACATTATGAGCTCGCTGGAAAAGGCGCTGGACATCGAGGACAGCCCGGTGGCGAAAAGCGTGCTGAGCCAGATTATCGAGAACGACAAAATAGCCGCGGCAGAGGAAATTCCTCTTTGTCAGGACACGGGCATGGCTGTGCTGTTTGTTGAGTACGGCGACAAGGTTGCCGTTTCAAACGGCAGCTTTGAGGACGCGGTTCAGCAGGGCGTGCGCGAGGCTTACGACGAGGGCTATCTGCGCAAAAGCGTTGTCAGCGACCCCGTTTTTGACAGGGTGAACACCCGCGACAACACCCCCGCTATCATACATACAAAAATTGTAAGCTCGGATAAAATCCGCATTACCGCCGGCGGCAAGGGCTTCGGCAGCGAAAACATGTCCGCAATAAAGATGCTCACCCCCGCTTACGGCGTTGAGGGCGTCAAGCAGTTTATTCTCGATACAGTCCGCGCGGCAGGTCCAAACCCCTGCCCCCCGATCGTTGTGGGAGTGGGAATCGGCGGCACCTTTGAGCGCGCGGCTCAGCTTGCAAAGAAAGCCACCTTCCGCGCCATAGATACCCGCAACAGCGACCCGCGCTATGCCGAAATGGAAAAGGAGCTGCTTGAAAAAATCAACGAGATGGGCTTCGGCCCCGCAGGCTTGGGCGGCAAAACGACCGCTCTGGGCGTAAATATCGAGACCTCGCCCACACACATCGCGGGTATGCCCGTAGCGGTAAACATCTGCTGCCACGCGGCGCGCCACGCAAGCGCTGAGATATAGGAGGGTATTATGACTAAAAGAATCACACTGCCGATAAAGGACGAGGATATAAAAAGCCTGAAAGCGGGCGACAGCGTGCTGCTTACAGGCACAATCATCACGGGCCGCGACGCGGCTCATAAGCGGCTTTTTGAGCTGATTGAAAAGGGTGAGGAGCTGCCCGTTGACGTAAAGGGCGAAATAATCTACTATGTAGGCCCCGCTCCCGCAAAACCGGGCTACGCGGTCGGCCCCGCCGGTCCCACCTCAAGCTACCGTATGGACAAGTTTACGCCCGCCCTGCTTGATTTGGGAATGAAGGGCATGATCGGCAAGGGCGCGCGCTCAGAAGAGGTTATCGACGCCATAGTGCGCAACGGAGCCGTGTATTTCGCGGCGATAGGCGGCGCTGCGGCGCTTATAGCCAAGAGCATAAAAAAGGAGGAAATCCTCTGCTACGAGGATTTGGGCACCGAGGCTGTGAGGCGCTATACTGTAGAGGATTTTCCCTGCATTGTCGCAATCGACAGCGAGGGAAACAATGTTTATAAAAGATAATAAAAAATGCGGCGCGGCTTTGGTGCTGTGCCGCTTTGCTGCGCACCATTTCATTGGATTTCGTCAATGGTTATAATTGACAACAGGCGCGATTAATATTATAATAATACCTGAATATATTTAATAGGAGATTTTGAAAATATGCCGTTTATTAACGTTAAAACCAACGCTAACTTAACAAACGAAAAAAAGGAAATCATCAAAAGACGTCTTTTTGACAGCATAAGCATTCTTCCCGGCAAAAGCGACCGTTACCTTATGGTTGCGGTTGAGGACGGAATCGACATGGCGTTCCATCGCGAGAGCGAGCCGAATATGGCTATGGTAGAGGTGAAAATCTTCGGAAGCTCAACAAAGGACGCTTACCAGCGCCTTACGGGAGCCATCTGCATGATTCTCGGCGATGAGGCAGGTGTCGACGGCGAATACTGCTATGTAAAGTTTGATGAAGTAAAGTATTGGGGCTACAACGGCTTTATGTTCTGATCAGCGGCAGTACCGCTAAGGAAATCGCCGCTTACGCTGACGTCTGTTTGCGGGCGGGGCGCGGCGGATTTCTATTATTTAAAGAGGAGATTTTTTATGAGAATAGTTGTTCTTGCGGGCGGCACCAGCACCGAGCGCGACGTTTCAATTTCATCGGGACTTTTGGTGTCAGCCGCATTGAGAGAAAAGGGTCACGAGGTAGTGCTGCTCGATGTATTTACGGGCTACGAAAAGGATATTTTCGATGTTGACGAGCTGTTTAAGCAGAATTACAGCTTTACCGACAGCGCCAAGGTTGGCGACACCATTTCCGACATTGACGAAATCCGCGAAAAGCGCCGCGATAAGTCAAACCGCTTTATCGGTGAAAATGTAATCGACATCTGCGCCAACGCCGACATCACCTTCTTTGCTCTTCACGGCGGCGAGGGCGAAAACGGAAAGCTCCAGGCGACCTTTGATTTGCTCGGCCTTAAATACACGGGCTCGGGTTATCTCGGCTCGGCTCTTGCCATGAACAAGGGGCTCACCAAGAGCGTGCTTATCCAGAAAAAGGTTCTCACCCCTCAGGGAGAGATTTTCAAGAGTGCTGAGGATACCGCAAGCTGGAAAATTTTCCCCTGCGTTGTAAAGCCCTGCTCGGGCGGCTCCAGCGTCGGCATTACAATCGTTGAAAATAAAGAGGACTTCCAAAGCTCGGTCAAAGAGGCTTTTTCATACGGCGAAACCGAAATTGTTGTTGAGCAGTATGTAAAGGGCAGAGAGTTTTCGGTAGGCGTTGTAGGCGGCAAAGCGCTGCCTCCCATTGAAATCATACCGAAAACGGGCTTCTATGACTATAAAACCAAGTATCAGGCGGGCGCCGCTGACGAAAAATGTCCCGCTGACATCACCCCCGAACAGGACGAAATCATGCGCAGCGCGGCTGTTGAGGCGTATAAGGCGCTTCACCTTGAAAGCTACGCGCGCGTCGACTTTATCCTCGACAAGGGCAACAACGCCTACTGCCTTGAGGCAAACACCCTTCCGGGCATGACGCCCACAAGCCTGCTTCCTCAGGAGGCGGCAGTCGAGGGTATTAACTACGCCGATTTGTGCGAGCTTATTATTAATAATTCGCTTGAAAAATATACAAAATAAGGTATGAATATGAAACCCTTCACTTTAGCTGAAATAGCCGCTGCGTGCGGCGGTACATATGTAGGCGATGAGGCGCTTAAATCAGCCTGCGTCACCTCGGTTGAGCGCGACAGCCGTCAGATCAAAGAGGGCTCGCTGTTCCTCGCCATTCCGGGCGAGCGGGTCGACGGACACGACTTTATCGAAAAGTGCTTTGACAGCGGCGCTGTTTGCGCAATATGCGAAAAAGCTCCGAAAAACGCCTCAAAGCCCTATATCCTTGTGCCCTCAACGCTTCAGGCGGTTAAGAAAATCGGCAGGGCGTACCGCGAAAAATTCGACATCCCCGTTGTGGGCGTGTCTGGCAGCGTTGGTAAGACTTCAACAAAGGAAATGCTCTACGCGGTGCTCTCGCAAAAATTCAAAACCCATAAAACGCAGGGCAACCTCAACAACGAGCTGGGCGTTCCGCTGACTCTGCTCAGTATGCCCGAGGACACCGAGGCGGCTGTTATCGAGATGGGTATTTCGGGCTTCGGCGAGATGACCCGCCTGTCCGAGATGGCTCAGCCCACCGTATGCGTGCTTACGATAATCGGCTGCTGTCACCTTGAAAATCTCGGCGACCGCGACGGCGTGCTGAAGGCTAAGACCGAGATGTTCAAAAACGCCCGTGAGAATGCGGCGTTTATCCTCAACGGCGACGACGACAAGCTTTCAACAGTTAAAGAAGTAAACGGAACCCGTCCCGTATTCTTCGGCCTTAACAGCGGCAACGACTACTATGCCGAGAATATCGAGAACAACGGCGAGGGCGGAGTCGGCTGCACACTCTGCTTTGACGGCAAAAAGCTTGACGTTACAATTCCCGCGATCGGAAGCTATATGGTTTCAAACGCTTTGGCGGCTGTGGCTGTCGGCAGGCTGCTGGGGCTCAGTGACGAGCAGCTCAAAAACGGCGTTGAGGCTTACAAGACCGTCGGAAGCCGCGCTAACGTGGTAAATACGGGCAGGCTGAGGATAATTGACGACTGCTACAACGCAAACCCCACGTCGGTTAAGGCGTCGCTTGATACGCTAAAGAATTTTAACGGCAGAACCGTAGCTATTCTCGGCGACATGAAGGAGCTGGGCGCCAACGAGCTTTCGCTTCACTACGATACGGGCGCCTACGCTAAAGAGACAGGCATAGACCGCGTTATAAGCGTCGGTCCTCTGGCAAAGGAGCTTGCGAAGGGCGCCGATGATTTATGGTTCGAGAGCATTGACGAGCTTGAAAAGGAATTGCCCGATATGCTCAGCGACGGCGACACCGTGCTTGTAAAGGCGTCGCACTCAATGCATTTTGAGAAAATTGTAGAATTTTTAAA
>OMYD01000105.1 GCA_900315195.1 uncultured Eubacteriales bacterium
ATCACCTCGCAGAAAAAGATTTCATTTACCGGACCGCCCTTTACCCAAATATCCTCGCCTTTTACCGAGAACTTAAACGCTTCGCCAAAGCCGTCGATATAAATCGTCCACTCGTTGTTATCCGTATTCCTGTAAAAGCCTTCGTACAGCTTGTTTTGCTGTGACCAAATACATGTGCCATCCTTTTCAAGCTCTACCCAATATGTGTGCGTTAAATTTGTAAACCTGCCGTTGAATATTACGGCAGGCGAGGCGATCCTTTGTCCCTGAACGCCGCCGCGGCTGCCCGACGAAACATAAAATACAATGCCAAGAATAACTAAAATCGCGCCAACAACAACAAAGGCTATACCAAAGCCCGACATAATTGTTCCGTTGTCATTCCTGTGCCCGTAATTATAATACGATTTGATATGCCCGACTTCGTTATTATCAATAATGTTGCCCGTAACGATTAAGCCGATGCCCACGACCACCATAATGATTCCGATAACGATCATCGGAATACCTTTTCTTTTCTGCTGCATAATAACCTCCTGAAAATAAAAATGCACACTTTTCTATGACATATTCAATTTGTTTGGCACTATTATCATAACATATTCATGATTTTTACGCAATCCAAAAATAAGTATATGAATTTAGTGATTTTGACAAAGCAAAAGCGGACGCCTGAGCGCCCGCTGTAATTATTCTTCGGTTGTTTGGGGCTGTGCCTCCTGCTCAGCCGCCTCTTTTTTCTTAAGCTCTTCTCTGCCTACTGCGAGCATGAGCTTAATGCGGTTCTCCTGGTTTACCTTGGGAGCGCCGGGGTCGTAGTCGATGGTGACTATGTTGGCGTTGGGCTTGACCTCTTTGATCCTGCGGATAGCGCCCTTGCCGTTGATGTGGTTGGGCAGGCAGCCGAAGGGCTGTGTGCATACGATGTTTTCGTAGCCTGTCTCGGCAAGCTCCAGCATTTCGGCGGTGAGCAGCCAGCCCTCGCCCATTTTGCTTCCATAGCCGATAACGCCCTTTACAAGCTCTTTGGTGTGGGCGTATTTGTGCGGCGGAACAAAGTTAAAGCGCTCGGCGGACTCTATCATAAGGGTCTCAAGGCTTGTAAGGTAGTCGAGAAGCCGCTTGCAGAACTCGTACTTTATGCGGCTGCCGCCGAACATCTTGTAGTCCTCGATCCGGTTGTCGACCTTGAACGATGCAAATCCCATAAGCCCGGGCAGGCACACCTCGCAATCCTGCTCGGTGAGGAATTCCTCCAGCCCGTTATTAGCCATTTTTTAGTATTTAACGTAAATCTCGCCTATTATATTTGCCGCGAACACAAAGGCAACCATCATTACTTCCATTACGCCGGGCAATGCGATCTGCATTTTCCGCTCTAAAAATGACGGTATCATCAGCAGCCCTAAAGTGAGGGCGCAGGTGACGGCGTTCTCCCATTGACCTCGCGCAAGGCTGTAAATCAATACCGCGACGGTAATTACACGGATAATAATATAAGCCGCTGCGGTAACGCGGCGGCTTTTTTTGACACTTAATACGATTCTCACGCTAATCCACATCTAAAGAGTATATGGAATAAGGGTGGAATTTATGTAAATGGGTCTGTCACTAAGGATTTCTATTGGCAATTATATATTAAACGAAAAACAGTTATTTCAGATACAATTACTCAAAACCCTTTTGCGTCACTTAAAAGCTTGCGCCAATATATGATCAAAAAAGCGTAAATTTTTTTGACTTCGACTCAGAAAAGCCGATTCACAAATAAAACCTGCAAACGACGTGTCAATTTTCGAAAAAATTTTTTCTTACTAAAATTAAATTGCTGTCACCGCGAGGAAAGGAAGCGCGCCATTGGATGCATTGTTATTATAAAACCGCTTCTGTAACGGCGAGTCCTCTCTCGCGGAAATGGATTTTTTTCGAATTGCACGTAATGCCACGTTTAAATCCCAGTCAGCATAGACGGCAGCTTACTTATAAAAAAGCCTTGATATCGGTTTTGAACATTAAGAATTACGAATTAACCTAAGCGCACTATGCTTGAAGTAACGAACGTTACTGATTATGAACTTAATTCTCAACGCCAGCCAGAAACCCCTGAAAACAAATCCGTCATTAATAATAATATTCCTCAAACCCATCCTCATCATATTCATCAGGCGAAGCAGGAACTGCGCCTGTCATTTCGGTAGATGATACAATCTCGGGGTCAAGCTCAATATCGCCCACCTCAGGGTTAAAAATTCCGTTATAACGTTTGCTTCTTCGGTTGTCAAAAATAGGTTTACGTTTCTTCAAAACAAACAGCTCCTTTCGGAAATAGTATTACCCGAAAGAAGCTGTTTTAATCAAAAAATAAAAGCGCCGTTTTTACGACGCTTCAAATACCTTCAAAACTGAATAAAAAGCAGGTAATGAGTAAGTATTAAATACTGACTGACCAAAGAGTGTGGATTTATTTACATCGTACCACTGTCACGCTTTTCAGCGCTTCTTATTATGGTCAAGCCCTCGACCTATTAGTACTGCCAAGCTGAACATGTCACCATGCTTACACACGCAGCCTATCAACCTCGTAGTCT
>OMYD01000027.1 GCA_900315195.1 uncultured Eubacteriales bacterium
AGCGATTGAACGAACATACTGACCCTTTGCAGCGGCAGGCTTAGCCTTGATGATAGCGTCCATAAGGGTATCGAGGTTCTCAGAGAGCTTATCGGTACCGAATGATGCCTTGCCGATGGGGCAGTGAATGATGTTTGTTTTGTCAAGACGGTACTCGATCTTACCTGCCTTGGCTTCCTTGATCGCCTTGGCGATGTCGGGAGTAACGGTACCTGCCTTGGGGTTAGGCATAAGACCGCGGGGACCGAGGATACGGCCGAGACGTCCAACCAGACCCATGCAGTCGGGAGTGGTGATAAGAACGTCGAAGTCCATCCAGTTTTCCTGCTGGATCTTCTGAGTCATTTCCTCAGCGCCTACGAAATCAGCGCCTGCTTCCTTGGCGAGGTCCTGGTTGCCGCCCTTGCAGATAGCAAGAACGCGAACATTTTTACCTGTACCGTTGGGAAGTACAACCGCGCCGCGAACCTGCTGGTCAGCGTGACGGCCGTCAACGCCGAGCTTAACGTGAAGCTCAACGGTTTCATCAAACTTAGCTGTGGCTGTTTTGATAACGGTGTCCAGAGCCTCGTTTGTATCATATAATTTTGTTCTGTCAACGAGCTTTGCAGCGTCGACATATTTCTTACCGTGTTTCATCAGTTTTCCTCCATGTTTAGGTGGTCAAACGGAAATTTCCTCCCACCCGGATTAATTAGTCAACTACTGTAATACCCATGCTTCTTGCGGTGCCTGCAATCATGGAAGCAGCCGCTTCAACAGATCCCGCGTTGAGGTCGGGCATCTTCTGCTCAGCGATCTTGGTGAGCTGCTCTCTGGTGATTTTAGCAACCTTTGTCTTGTTGGGCACGCCCGAACCGCTCTCGATACCGCAAGCCTTCTTCAAAAGAACCGCTGCGGGCGGAGTCTTTGTAATGAAAGTGAATGAGCGGTCTGCGTATACTGTAATGACGACAGGAATGATAAGACCGATGTCATTCTTTGTGCGCTCGTTAAAATCCTTTGTGAACGCAACAATGTTTACGCCGTGCTGACCAAGTGCGGGGCCGACAGGCGGTGCCGGAGTAGCTTTGCCGGCAGGGATCTGAAGCTTAATTAAGCCTACTACCTTTTGAGCCATTGTTAATAACCTCCATAATTCGTGGTAAATTGCGGGACGCCACTTTGTAGGGTCCCTCCCACAGGGAACCTGTGTTCCCAATAAAAAGCCCCGAGGGGCTGATTATCGTGTTAATCCTCTATGGGTTCAGCCTGACCGAGCTCAAGCTCTACAGGCGTTTCACGTCCGAACATAGATACAACTACGCGGACATAGTTTTTGTCGGCGTCGATTTCCTCGACTGTGCCGACGAAGTCCTCCAACGGACCGTCAATAATGCGCACCGAATCGCCTACGGCATATGAGACCTTGACAACACGCTGTTCAACTCCCATTCGGTATACCTCGGCTTCGGTGAGGGGTACGGGCTTTGACCCCGGTCCGACAAACCCTGTACAGCCGCGGATATTGCGGACAACATACCAGGTTTCATCGGTATAGACCATTTTCACGAAAACGTAGCCCGGATAAATTTTATGCTCGACCTCCTTGGTCTTGTCCCCTACCGTTTCGGTAACGATTTCGGTGGGAACCTTAACGTCGATGATCATATCCTGAAGCTGACGGTTTTCCGCTGTAGTCAGCAGGTCGTTTGCAACCTTGTTTTCATAGCCCGAGTAGGTATGGATAACATACCACTTTGCTTCATAATCAGCCATATGCTCTCTTCCTTTCGTAAAGATAAGTAAGCAAAAGCCGACTTAGGTTCGGGACATATCCATAACCAAGCCGAGCAGCTTGAACAGACCCATATCAAGGGCAAAAATGAATAATCCCATAATTACGATTACTGCAAGAACAATAAAAAAGTTCTTTGTGGTCTGCCTTGGTGTAGGCCATGTAATCTTTTTCAGCTCACCCTTACAGGCGCGAAGGTACTTCCACAGTCTTTTAAAGACATTAGGATTCTTTTTGTTAGCGGGCTTTTTAGAGGACTTGTTAACATCCTTTTTAGCCGCAGCTTTTGAATCTGCCATGATGTACCCCCTTACTTTGTTTCTTTGTGAAGAGTGTGCTTTTTACAGAAACGGCAGTACTTGTTCATCTGAAGTCTGTCGGGACTGTTTTTCTTGTTCTTCATTGTGTTGTAGTTGCGCTGTTTGCATTCTGTGCAGGCCAATGTGATTTTAACTCTCATAACGGCACCTCCCGGTTATTCGGAATAATTTTAGCCTCCCTCAACAGGGCACAAAAATAAAGCCCCTTTTAGAGGTAAAGCTATTTTATCATACATTTTACGCTTTGTCAAGCGGTTTTTTCAGTTAGTTATCAGTGATTAGCGGTTAGTGGATAGAATGGGGTTAATGATCAGTGATGTTTACAATTCACTAATCACTAACCGCTATCCGCTTAATAATTATTTCTGCGCGTCTCTCAGGGTCGCGAATCTTGACGGCTTTTTAACCTTAACAACCTCGGGCTTAACGGTTTTGCCCTTGTACTTACGGGCAAATCTGGCCGCGATTTTCAAATCCTTGTCAAATGTCTCGGCGAGCTTGGTGTACTCGGCCTCGTCAAGGCTGTTGAGGATTACGGTGGTGATTACCGCGCGTGTGTCAACGTTGCCGTTGCCGTACTGAGTGTTGAATATGCCGCCCAGCTTTTCAAGTTCCTTCTTGCCCGCGCTCTTGATGTAGGACGGAAGCTTGGGAGCAAGGTGCTCTTTTGCGAAGGTAGCGCCGCGGAAGGGATAGTAGCAGTCCTCTTCCTCCTGAATCTCTTCCCTCAGCTCAGGGAAAAGCGTGATAAAGCGCTTGGCGAGGAACTTGGGATCGGCGTTGCCGTCGTCGCTCTTTTTCTTTTTGGACTTGGTCTGCTTGGCACGCTTGATAGCTACCGTGCCCGAAACGCCCTCGACAAAGTCGTTGGCGATACTCTCGGCGTCCTTCTGGGTTGAAACCGAGTCGTCGTACAGCCATGTGGCAAGGGTTTTCCAGTCGTTGTCCGGGCCTTCGTCGACAGTCATACCGCATGTGCGAAGAGTCATAAGCTGTTTGTCAACGGTATAAAGAACCGAGTAAGCCACGTTCTCGCTTGTAAACAGCGCGACAAGCTCGTTGTCGTTATCGGAAGCAACCTTTTCTCTGGTATAGCCTGTTTTTTTCAGCTCGTCCTCAACTTTTGAGGTGATGAAATCAAACGCTTTTGTGTATTCTAAAGTCATTTTTATCTTCCTTTCGGGTTTATATTGGTAATTGACTGAAGTTACATGCTGTCGGGGCAGTTGATATTAAACATTGTAAGAACGTTTTTAATAACCGCTCTTGCGCAGTCGCAGAGCGCAAGCCGCGCCTGCATAAGTCCCTCGTCCTCGCCCTTTACGCGGCAGGCGTTGTAGAACTTGTGGAACAGGGTAGCGACCGACGTGACATAGCGCGTAACCCTTGTGGGGTCGTAAGCCTTGGCAGCGCTAATAACCTCTGAGGTGTATAGCGAAAGCAAACTGATAAGCTCCTTTTCCTCGGGAGCCGCGAGAAGCTTGAGCTCGCTGTCGGAACACTTACGAAGAGTGATTCCGTCGGCGGCAAGCGCCTTGAATATGCTGCATATACGCGCGTGAGCATACTGAACATAGTAAACGGGGTTCTGGTTGTCCTGAGCGACCGCCAAATCGAGGTCAAAGTCCATCTGGGTGTTTGCCTCGCGCGTGTTGAACAGGAACCTCGCGCTGTCTACGGGAACCTCATCAAGCAAGTCGCGGAGCTGAATAGCCTTGCCGGTGCGTTTACTCATCTTTACGGGCTTTCCGTCGCGTACAAGGTTTACAAGCTGCATAAGAACAATAGTCAAATCGTCGCCGCTGCAGCCTATGGCGTCCATAGCGCCCTTCATGCGCATTACATGGCCGTGGTGGTCGGCTCCCCAGATGTCGATAAGGGTGGTAAAGCCGCGGTCGAATTTGTTTTTGTGATAAGCTATATCCACCGCAAAGTATGTCGGGTTGCCGTTTTTGCGGATAAGCACGTCGTCCTTCAGCTCAAGGTTATCGATGTACTGCTGCGACTTGCCCTCTTTGAGAAGCTTTTCGGTGACGACCTGCTTGTTTTTGTACCAGACCGCGCCGTCCTGCTCGTAGGTAAGTCCCTTCTCGGTCAGCAGGTCTACGATTTCCTTTACCTTGCCGTCCCTGTGAAGTTCGCTCTCAAAGAACCACTTGTCATAGGTGATTTTATATGTCGCCATGTCCTCCTGCATCTTTTTGATGTTCTTGGGCAGAGCGTAGTCAACAAGCGCCTTTTTGCGCTCGGCGCTGTCCTTTTCAACATAGCTGTCGCCGTTTATGTCGGCGAACTCCTGCGCAAGCTCGGTAATATCCGCGCCCTGATAGCCGTCCTCGGGGAAAACAATTTCGTCGCCCTTGTAGATTTGCAGGTAACGCGCCTCAAGCGAGCAGGCGAATTTTTCAATCTGGTTGCCCGCGTCATTAACATAAAACTCGCGGTAAGCGTCGTAGCCCGCCTTTGAAAGGACCGCCGCCAGGCAGTCGCCCAGAGCGCCGCCGCGCGCGTTGCCCATGTGCATGGGGCCAGTGGGGTTCGCCGAAACGAACTCAACGTTTACCTTTTCGCCCTGTCCAAAGTCGGACGAGCCGTAGCCCTCGGGGTCGGAGAGAATATTTTTGATTACCTCGGCGTAAAACTCCGCGCCGAGAAAGAAATTGATAAAGCCGGGTCCCGCGGTCTCAAAGCGGTCGCAGAACGTTCCGCTCAAGTCGAGATTATCCGTAACCGCCTTGGCAATTTTGAACGGCGGCATACGGAAGCTTTTCGCGCCCGCCATAGCCGCGTTTGTGGCAAAGTCGCCGTTTTTGTTGTCGGCAGGGGTTTCTATTATAAAGTCGGGCAGTTCAGCCTGGGGCAGCTCGCCCTTTTCAATTGCCTTGTTCACAGCCGCCGCTACAGCCTCCCTGAGCCGCGCTACAACCAAAGAATATGTATCCATAATGTTACCTCACAGTGTTTTGTTTTTCTTCAATGGTGATTAAAAATCGGTTTTCGCTCACAAGGTCGGTGTTGAAGTCGAGCGTGTAGCTGACCTCAAGCGAGCCGCCCTTTTCGGTAAGATTGTTGTTGAGCGTCTTTGTAAATACTCCGATGTTCAAATCGCCCGCTATCGTCTGATAAATGCACTGGTGCCTTCTGCCCTTTTGAAGCATAAGCTGCGAACGCATGGGTCCCTTGCGGTTGATTGTGACGGTGTCGCCCTCTACCTTTATAAGGTTGTTGTAGAAGGTTTCGGGGTTGTCCTCATCGTATTCCTTATAACCGATGTAGAAGTGGTCTTTTTTCTTCATGAAGTTTCCCGCGGTGAGAACCTCAATTTTATCGGTTTCGCCGTCGAGCTTTTGCTCACCGAGAATGGAAATCAGATAGCGTTCCTTGTCTTTTTCCTTATCCATATATAACCCTCAGAACTGTTCAATGTCAATTTGGGTGACGGTATGCTCCATATCTCTGCCCAAAAACAGCCCCGCCACGCTCTCAAAGCCGTCGGGAGTGTCGCTTACAAAGAACTCCGGCTGCTTTACGGAAGTATCCGAGTTGAGCAGATCCTGCTCTTTAAGCACCTTGGCGGCGTAGTTGGCGGTTTCATAGCCCGAATCAACAAGCGTTACGTCCTCGCCCATGTAGTCGGAGATAGCGTCGCGCAGAAGCGGAAAATGCGTGCAGCCGAGTATTACGGTATCGACGCCGTTGTCCTTGAGATCCGCCATGTATCGTCGCACCACAAGGCGCGTAATCTGGTCGTCGCGGTGGATTATTCCGTTTTCGACAAGCGACACAAACAGCGGACACGCCTGCTCAAACACCTGAACCTCGGGATTGAGCTTTTGAAGTCTTAGCTTGTAGCTGTGGCTGCCTACCGTCGCGGCGGTACCGATTACTCCGATTTTGCCGTTGCGGGTCTTTCTTACGGCAGTGTATGCCGTCGGATTGACCACGCCCGTATAAGGCACGGGCAGCTTTTCCTCAAGAGCCGCGCCCGCTACCGAGCTTACGGTGCCGCAGGCGGCGACAATCATCTTGACGTTGCGGCTGAGCAGGAACTGCGCGTCCTGAAATGCGTATTTTCGAATGGTGTCGCGGCTGCGCGTGCCGTAGGGCACCCGTCCCGTGTCACCGAAGTATATGATTTTTTCGGCCGGTAATAAGTTTAAAAACTCCTTGACCGCGCTCAGTCCGCCCAAGCCCGAGTCAAAAACGCCGATTGCGTTCCCTGACGACATAATCAAACCTCTTTTTCGTTGATTTTCGCTTTGCATAGTTATACGTATAATATAATAACACAAACTCCGCCCACAATCAAGAACTAATTTTACCGGAAGCGTGACGATTCATCCATAGCCGCCTTTGGAAAAGATTCTTTAGCAAAAACGTTTCCGCAACGGAGTACCCAATCTCGCGGGAACATAAAAATTGTTTAAATCAAACGTCTGATTCGCGTCGTGGGTCAAGCGTCACGCTTGCGCGGATTGGGTCAAGCGTCACGCTTGCACGTCCTGCCCGTCGGCTCTGCCGACTTGGTTTGACTTTTTTGTATGCGTATGCTATGATATTTTGAGAGGTGATCAACATGAAATGCAGCTATTGCGGATTTACATATGACGACGAGCAGGTATGCCCTATCTGCGGTACTCCCGCGGCTCAGGCAGAGCAGCCCGCACCCTTTACGCCGCAGCCCGCGCCGACCGTGCAGAGCGCGGTTCCCGCGAGCTCACCCGAACCTGCTGTCAAAAACAAGAAAAAGCCCGCTCCCGCAAAAAAAGGAAAGGGGCTTAAAATCGCCACATTCTGCGTGCTTTCGGTAATTGCCGCCGCGCTTGTTGCCAATGTTGCGATTCAGGCGTTTTCATTGAGCGCGGAATTGAAGCACTACAGAAAATCCGCTGAGATAATGGACAAGGAAAAAGAACTTTACGACAAAAGCTTCAGTCTTGTTGAAAGCAAACCCGACATTGATTCTGATTACGACGGTTCCTATTCAGGCGAAAACAGTTTTTCCGAAAAGTCCGATAATAAAGTACACAAGGTAGGCGAATCCTACGACTTCGGCTCAGGTATGATAACTCTGAAAAGCGTAAGGGTTTCCCAAAAAACATCGAATTTTGACAGTGCAAAACAGCAGGTCGCTTTTTTGGTAGAGGTCACCAACAACACCAATTCATCTCAGCAATACGAGATTCCCTCGCTTACGCTCGGCGAAAAAACAGACACCGAAGCATTCGCTTTTGCTGAATTTAACAATTCGGGCGATGACGTTGCGTATTCCTTAGCCCCGGGCGAGAGCTGTTCCGCCGTATTCTGCTACAATCTTCCCACAGAAAATCAAACGCTTAATGTTACGGTTTCAACGGAAATCCAAAGCGGCAACTGCCGTGTTGAAACGGTATACAGCCTTGAAACAAAGGACATAAAATAATTATTGTCCGTATAACCATACAAACAACCGGCTCATCTTTAAAATGGTGAGCCGGTTGTTTTTATCTTAATTTATATGTGATGTTCCTATCTTTCTGAACCTCGCGTATCTCTGCTCGGTAAGCTCGTCAACGCTGAGCGAAAGGTTCTTTTCAAAGGTTCTGCCGATAAGCAGCTTGAGGCTCTCGAACATAGCGCCGTCCTCAGCCTTGGGCTGGCGGATAATACGCTCTACAACACCCAGACTGAACAAATCCTGAGCTGTCATTTTAAGCGCCTCAGCCGCCTGGGGAGCCTTTGAGCTGTCCTTCCAGAGGATTGACGCGCAGCCCTCGGGTGAAATAACGGAGTAAACAGAGTTTTCCATCATCCACACCTCGTCGGAAACAGCAAGCGCCAGCGCGCCGCCGCTGCCGCCCTCGCCGATAAGAATTGTGAGGATAGGGGTTTTAAGCGTCATCATTTCCATCAGGTTTTCGGCGATAGCCTGACCCTGACCGCGCTCCTCGGCGCCTATTCCGGGGTACGCGCCGCTTGTGTCAACAAGGCAGAGCACGGGACGGTGGAACTTTTCCGCCTGTTTCATAAGGCGCAGAGCCTTGCGGTAACCTTCGGGCTGAGCCTGACCAAAGTTGCGCTCCATTCGTTCGCGGGTGTTGCGCCCCTTTTCAATGCCGATAACGGTAACGGGCGTGTCGTAAAGCATGGCAATACCCGCCACAATCGCCTTGTCGTCGGAATATCTTCTGTCGCCGTGCAGCTCGATGAAGCTGTCGCCGAACATGTGAGCAATATAATCAACGGCGGTAAGCTTTTTAGAGTCGCGCGCCGCCATCACCTTTTCATAAGCAGTCATTGCGCCGCCTCCTTATAACCGTGCATTTTCAGCAGCTTAGCTACTGTGGATTTAAGCTTGTCGCGGCTTACGACCGCGTCGATAAAGCCCTTCTGCATTACAAACTCCGAAGTCTGGAAGTCCTTGGGCAGTTTTTGGCGCATTGTCTGCTCGATTACTCTGGGGCCCGCGAAAGCGACCAGCGTGTTGGGCTCGGCAAGGATAATATCGCCCTCCATGGCAAACGACGCCGTAACGCCGCCCGTTGTGGGGTCGGTGAGAACGGTTATGTACAAAAGGCCCGCGTCGCTGTGGCGCTTGACCGCGCCCGAGGTCTTTGCCATCTGCATAAGCGAGAGGATACCCTCCTGCATACGCGCGCCGCCCGAAACGGTGCAGATAACAACCGGCAGACGGTTTTCGGTGGCGTATTCAAAGGCGCGGGTGATTTTTTCACCCGTGACGGTGCCCATGCTGCCCATCATAAAGCCCGCCTCCATAACGCAGAGAACGGTTTTTACTCCGCCTATAAGGCACTCGCCGCAGACAACGGACTCCTTTGCCTTTTGCTTTGCCTTTTCAAGCTTTGCGTCATAGCCCGGGAAGTCGAGAATATTTGAGCTTGTAAGCTCAGCATCGTGCTCGACAAAGCTTTCGTCGTCAGCGAACATCGCGATGCGCCGCTTTGAGCTCATTCGGAAGTGGTGGTTGCACTTGGTACAAACGTTAAAGTTTTCTTCCATGTCCGTAGTCAGCAGCAATGTGTTGCACTTGGGACATTTAACCCACATTTCCTCGGGAACAAACGGCACGTTCTGCTTAGCGTCGGGCGAGGATTCCAGCTCGTTTTTCGGTTTTACAAAGGCAAATAAATCCATGGCGATACCTTTCTTTGGTATTGACGGCGGAATTTATCAAATCAGCTCCGCCGCAAAATATCTTAATTCATTAATTCTTTTTTCCGAACTCACGCTCAAAGTCCTGCATAAAATCGGTGGTATATTCTCCGCTTACAAAGCGGTCGTCCGAGAGGATTTCCGCCAGGATATCGCGGTTGATGTCGATTCCGTCGATGGTCAGCTCCGAGAGTGCCATCTTCATTTTGCGGATTGCCTCGGCACGGCTGCGCGCCTGAACAATCAGCTTGCCAATCATTGAATCATAATACGGCGGAACAACATAATCCTGATAAATAGCCGTATCAAAGCGCACAAAGCTGCCGCCCGGAGTATGGAGCCTCTTGATTTTTCCGCAGCTTGGGCGGAAGCCCTTGTCGGGGTTCTCGGCGTTGATTCGGCACTCGATTACGTTTCCGTGAGTGAAGATACTGTCCTGTGTGCGTGTCAGCCTTGCGCCCGCGGCAATTCTGATCTGCCACTGAACGATGTCAAGACCCGTTACCATCTCGGTAACGCCGTGCTCAACCTGCAAACGGGTGTTCATCTCCATGAAGTAGAAGTTGTTGTCGTGGTCAAGCAAAAACTCAACCGTGCCCGCGTTTACATAGTGAACCGCCTTTGCCGCCTTGACAGCCGCCGCCATCATCTTTTTGCGGGTCTTTTCGTCAAGAGCGGGGCTGGGGCTTTCCTCAATCATCTTCTGGTTTTTGCGCTGAACCGAACACTCGCGCTCACCCAGACAGATGATGTTATTGTATTTGTCGCAAAGCAGCTGCATTTCAATGTGCTTTACGGGATGAATAAATTTCTCTATGTAGCACGCTCCGTCGCCGAAAGCGGATTTTGCCTCGGCGCTTGCGGAGAGGAACGCCTCCTCAAAGCGGTCGATTGAATCAACTCTGCGGATTCCGCGTCCGCCGCCGCCTGAGCGCGCCTTGATAAGAAGTGGAAAACCGATTCTCTCCGCCTCGATCTTAGCCTGATTAACGTCCTCAATTACATCGCAGCCGGGAGTTACAGGAACACCCGCCGCACGCATGGTCTTGCGCGCCATGTCCTTGTCGCCAAGCATGGCGATCATGTCGGAGGTGGGGCCGATGAAATTGATATTGCACTGCTCGCACAGCGAAACGAACTTGGCGTTCTCGCTGAGCAGACCGTAGCCCGGATGAATGGCCTGAGCGCCGCTTTCGACAGCGACGGTCAGAATCGCGGGAATATTCAGATAGCTGTCCGCAACGCGGTTTCCGCCTACGCAGTAGCTCTCGTCGGCAAGCTGAACGTGCATTGCGTCCTTGTCCGCCTTAGAGTAAATAGCGACGGTGGAAATGCCCATTTCACGGCACGCGCGGATGATTCTTACGGCGATCTCGCCGCGGTTGGCAATCAAAATTTTAGAAAACATTTTTTCACATCCAGTAGTGATAAAAGTAAGGCGGTATTGCCTTGATTATTTCTCGTTGGGTACCAGCGCAAAGGACAGCTCGGCTGATACGCACAGCTTGCCGTCAACATAGCCCTTTGCGTCGATAAAGTAAAACGCTCCCCTGTTTTTCGTAAGGGTGCAGACGCTCTCGAGAGTGTCGCCCGGCTTTACGGGGTTTTTAAACTTTACCTTGTCCATTTTTGTAAAGTAGGGCGTGCAGTCGCTGACCTTATCGGCGAGCAGACAGCAGCTTGCCTGTCCCATCATTTCGCAGAGGATTACTCCGGGAACAACGGGGTTTCCTGGAAAGTGGCCCTTCAAAAAGAACTCGTCGCCCTTGATTGTATATTTGCCCTTCGCGGTGTTCTCGTCGAGCATTTCGGATTCCTCAACAAGCAGCATATTGTCGCGGTGAGGCAGTATATTCATAATTTCCTGTTGGTTCATATTTTTCTCCTTATTATGCCGCAGGCAATTCATGTGCGCAGCACAATTCACGCCGCAGGCAATTCATGAACCGAAAGGTTCAATTCATTCCCGCATAAAGCCCCTCGGTTAAACCGACGTCTTTCGCCCCTAACAAACCTCTGGCTCAAAAATGAATAGTGTTTCACGCATGAATCGGCTTCGCCATGAATTGTTCCTTCAGAACATGTATTGTGCCTTCGGCACATTATTTTACCTTAAACAGCGGCTGGTCAAACTCTACCAAATCGCCGTTGTTTACAAGCACATCGGTGATTTCGCCGTCAGCTTCCGCCTGAATTTCGTTCATGCATTTCATTGCCTCGATAATGCAGACGGTGTCGCCCTTCTTAACCTTCTTGCCGACCGATACATACGGCTCGCTGTCGGGCGAGGGAGCGGCGTAGAAAACGCCTACGATGGGAGCGTTGATTGTTTTTCCGTTGTCAGCGGGAGCGGTCTCCTGCACGGGAGCGGGAGCGCATACCGCCGGAGCGGCAACAGCAGCGGGAGCCGCGCCTGCAACAGCCGCCGAGGGCTTTTCAAGATAAATTGAGTCTTTTCCGTCGGAAAGCTCAATAGTCTGCAGTGAGCTGTCCTCCAGTACCTTTATGTATTCCTTAAGGGTTGCAATATCAATCATTTCTTTTCCTCCGTTAAATCTTTTTGAAAACTACACAAGCGTCGTGACCGCCGAAGCCGAGGTTTGTGGAAGCGGCAACATTGACGGCGCGCTTTTTAGCGGTTTTAGGCGTGTAGTCGAGGTCGAGTCCCTCCTCGGGCTCGTCGAGGTTGATTGTCGGTGGAATAACGCCCTCCTCAATCGCCTTAACAGCCGCGATAGCCTCGATAGCGCCCGTTGCGCCAAGCATATGACCTGTCATCGACTTGGTTGAGCTTATGCTGGCGGAATACGCCTTCTCGCCCAGAGCCTTTTTAATGGCCATGGTCTCGGTGAGGTCGTTGAGGTGGGTGCTGGTTCCGTGAGCGTTGATGTAAATTTCGGCGTCGTCGGGCACGTTCGCCTCATCAAAGGCAATTTCAATAGCCCTTGCAAGTCCCGCGCCCTCGGGGTCGGGAGCCGTAACATGGTGAGCGTCGCAGGTGTTTCCGTAGCCCGAAAACTCGGCGTAAATCTTAGCGCCGCGAGCCTTTGCGTGCTCGTACTCCTCAAGAACGAGCATACCCGCGCCCTCGCCCATTACAAAGCCGTCGCGGTCTTTATCAAACGGACGCGAAGCCTTTGCGGGGTCTGGATTAGTTGAGAGCGCCTTCATGTTCTGGAAGCCCGCGATAGTAAGCCTTGCAACTACCGCCTCGGCGCCGCCCGCGATAATCGCGTCGGCATAGCCGTCCTTGATTGCGTGGAAAGCCTCGCCGATTGAGTTTGTGCCCGTAGCGCACGCGCTCATAACGGAGAGCGAAACGCCCTTTGCGTTAAAGCGGATCGCGACGTTGCCCGTGGCGATGTTTCCTATCATCATGGGGATAAAGAAGGGGCTTACCTTTCTGGAGCCGCCGTTTTCAAGACCGACGGTGTTGTTTACAAATGTATTAAGACCGCCGATTCCGGCGCCGATATAAACGCCGAAACGGTTTTCATCTATAGTGCCGAGGATTTTGCTGTCGTCAACCGCCTGCTGTGCCGCCGCTATGGCGTACTGGCAGTAAATGTCAAGCTTTTTTGCCTCTCTCTTTTCAAAATAAAGCTCGGGCTGAAAGTCCTTTACCGTACCCGCTATATGTACCTTTAAGTCAGAGGTGTCGAACGCGGTGATCTCCGCGATGCCGTTTACGCCGTCAACAAGGTTTTTCCACATTGTAGGAACGTCGTTTCCGACAGGGCTTACAGCGCCCAGACCCGTTACTACTACTCGTCTGCTCATTATGTAATCACTTCCTTGATTATAAAAAGTAATGTGCGCAGCACTATTCATGCCGCAGGCAATTCATGTCTTTATACAATTCATGAACCGAAGGGTTCAATTCATCCACGCATAAAGCTCCTATAAAAAAGCAGCAGTTTTCGTTGCTGATATCCGCCTGATTGCGTAATGAATTGACGGCACGCCGTCATGAATTGGCTTCGCCGTGAATTGTTCCGCCGGAACATGAATTGTGCCTTCGGCACGTTATATCGCAAGTCCTCCGTCTACGCGGATAACCTCGCCCGTAACGTATGCCGCCTCGTCGCTGCACAAAAACGCCACAACGTTGGCTACGTCCTCGGGAGTTCCGATTCTCTTAGCCGGGATCTGCGCCTGCATTGTCTCCTTAACCTTGTCGGAAAGGGCGTTTGTCATGTCGGTGCCGATGTAACCGGGAGCGACCGCGTTTACGGTTACGCCTCTGCCCGCAAGCTCGCGCGCGACTGATTTTGTAAGGCCGATAATGCCCGCCTTTGAAGCGGAGTAGTTAGCCTGACCCGCGTTGCCGATCAAGCCGACAATCGACGAGGTGCTTACAATTCTGCCGCTGCGCTTCTTCATAAAGTGCTTGTAGGTGTGCTTGATCATATTAAAGGTGCCCTTGAGGTTGACGTTGATAACCGCGTCAAAGTCCTTTTCGTCCATGTTAAGCACCAGCTTGTCGCGGGTAATGCCCGCGTTGTTAATAAGAATATCAATGCCGCCGAATTCCCCGATAACGGTGTCGACAACCTTTTTGGAGGCCTCAAAGTCAGCTACATCGCAGAAGAACTGCTCAACCTTTGTGCCGTACTGTTTAAGCTCCTCAACGGCGTTTTTGCCCTCGGACTCATCGCCCACATAAAGAATTGCGATGTTTGCGCCGTTTTCGGCGAGCTTTTTTGCGATTGCGAGACCGATTCCTCGTGAGCCGCCTGTGATAACGGCTGTTTTGTTCTCAAAATTCATATGTATACCTCATTAAAGTTCGATTTTGTCTATGTCCTCGGGTGTTTCAACCTTATACGCCTTTATGTCGTCAAAGGTGCGCTTGCACAGGTTCTGCAGGGTTTTGCCCACGCCGACCTCGATTACGGTGTCAACGCCCTCTGATTTCATGTTTTCCATAATGGTCTGCCAGCGCACGGGATTCTCGACCTGAGCTCTGACAAGCTCTTTGAAGTCGCCATCGTAGGGTTTCGCGGTGTAGTCGGAGTAGATTGTGACCTCGGGCTGAGAGAACTCCACGTTTTCCATGTACAGAGCCAGTCCCTTCGCCGCGTCAGCCATAAACGGAGAGTGGAACGCGCCGCTTACGGGAAGCTGCTTTGCCCTGCCGCCGACCTCTTTAACCGCCTCGCAGAACGCCTCGGCGTTTTCAACGGTGGTGGCTACAACCGTCTGAGCGGGTGAGTTATAATTAACGGGATATGTTTTGTCAAATTTCTCGCAGATTTCCTCAACCTGTTCGGGAGTTATTTTAAGCACGGCAACCATTGCGCCGGGGTTAGCTTTAGCCGCGCTGTCCATAAGCTCGCCGCGCTTGCAGACAAGTTTAAAAGCCTCCTCGTCGGAAAGCGCTCCGGAGAACGCCAGAGCCGCTATCTCGCCAAGCGAAAAGCCTGCCACGCAGTCGGGCTTGATGCCCTTTTCAACAAGAGCGCGCGCCGCCGCCAGATCAGCCGTGAATACGCAGGGCTGAGTGTTTACGGTCTGGGTAAGCTCCTCAATAGTGCCCTCGAAGCACTGCTTTGACGTGCCCTCGCGAATGCTGTCAGCCATGTCAAACACAGCCTTTGCCGCGGGAAACGCGTCATACATCGCCTTGCCCATGCCGCTGTACTGGGCGCCCTGTCCTGAAAATACAAATGCTATTTTACCCATTTTGTCGCTCCGTTCAGTACCGCCTCGGCCTCGCCGAACATCTCGGTAATAATTTCTCTTGAGGTTTGCTCGCGGGTCACCATAGAGGCAACCTGTCCCGCAAGAACGCAGCCGTTCTTTACGTCGCCCTCACGGGCAGCCTTGCGCAGAACGCCTGCTCCCATCTTCTCAAGCTCGTCGTCGGGATAGTTTACCGAGTCGTACTCAGCCTTTGAGTACTCCCTAGTAAACTGGTTGCGGATTGAGCGGACAGGATGACCGAGGCGCTTGCCCGTAACAACCGAGTCAATATCCTTAGCCTTCAAGACCTTATCCTTATATTCCTGAGCGATCGTACATTCCTTGGCTACCAAAAAGCGAGTGCCGACCTGAACGCCTACAGCTCCCAGCATAAACGCCGCCGCGACCTGTCTGCCGTCGGCAATGCCGCCCGCCGCGATAACGGGGATTTTTACCGCGTCAACGACCTGGGGCACCAGAGCCATTGTCGTAAGCTCACCAACATGACCGCCGCTTTCGCCGCCCTCGGCGATAAGCGCGAACGCACCGAGCTTTTCCATACGGCGCGCAAGAGCCACCGACGGAACAACGGGAATAACCTTGATTCCCGCGGCAAGCCACTTTTCCATATATTTACCGGGATTGCCCGCGCCTGTGGTAACGACGGGGATGTTCTCCTCCACCACAACGTCCGCGACCTCGTCGGCAAAGGGGCTCATCAGCATGATGTTAACACCGAAGGGCTTGTCTGTCAGTTCCTTACACTTCCTGATTTCATCACGAAGCTGCTCGCCGTTTGAGTTCATTGCCGCTATAAGTCCGAGGCCGCCCGCGTTTGAAACGCCCGCCGCCAAAGAAGCGTCGGCAACCCATGCCATGCCGCCCTGAAAAATCGGGAATTCAAGTCCCAGCGACTGATCGATGATGGTAGAAATCATATGTACAATCTCCTTTACAATTCTAAAGCACATTTTCATCAGCTTGCGCAAGATAAGACCGCATTAAAAGCCAATTTTACATACTAAGTCATTATCGTTACTATCATAACAAAAATTGGGAAAAAAGTCAACGGCAAGTTTATTTGAGAGTGGAGTTTGGAGTGTGGAGTGTGGAGTTGTAGGGGCGTGCATTGCACGCCAGCCTAACCGCGCTGTCCTATCATGCCAATTGTTGCTTAGGAAGGCATTGTTTCCTATCTCGGCCGACCAATGGTCGCCCCTACGACAATAACCCAAACATCGGCAATATCGAGATACCTTTCATTTGCCAGCTAACATCTTCCGTGGAAATCCTCCGTCACGGCATAAATGCCGTGCCACCTCCCTTATAAAGGGAGGCTTTTCTTTGCAGAAACCTTCCCGACCCGCGAGGCGGAGTTGGATGGAACGTCACGTTCCCGCGAGATCGGGCACGCCGTTGCAGAAGCGTTTATCTTATATCATGTTCTCCAAAGGCGGAGTTGGATGGAACGTCACGTTCCCTAGCTGCAATAATCCTCCAAAATGCGCTCAAGCTCCTGCTTGTTCTCGGTGTAAATACCGCTTTTGAGTTTTTTTATGTCGGGCTTAGGAAGGGTTGCGGTTTGCGTGGATGTCACCTTAAACGGCTTGTCCCGGCCGCTTATAAACACCGCGATTTTACCGTTCCAGTCGCGGATAACATAGCCGGCTGCGCTCGTTTGTTCAACAGCCGCCGGCGTGTAGGAACGGGCAGCCTCCGGGTGGGTGTAAAGGCTGCCGAAGCACACGCAGCTTATAAGAATTATTCCGGTAACAGCAACCAGTTTTTTCATGTAATTACCCCTTTTACAGTGTTCATTACTGCTATTATCGGCGCAAACAGATAAAATATTCACCCATTTTCATAAAATTAACCGCCGCCGTTGGGTTATTTTCTCAAAAAAAAATCAAATTATATATTTATTTTTTCACTCCAAGGTGATATAATATGTATTAAATATGTTTATTAATTATTGATTTACTTCTATTGATTTACTTTAAAAAGGAGTTAATATGCGCAATAAACGTGAAACGGATATCAGTAATTACACTGATAAAACCACGGACACAGCCTCTTCCGAGGTTAAAACCGAAAGCGGCGCCAAGCGGTTTTTCAAGGCGCTGGGAAAGTTTTTTCTGACGGTATTCTGTGTTTTCTTTATCGCGGGCATTATTACGGTTGTTTCGCTGGGAATATATATTGTCCACCTTGCGTCGGAGCCTACGGGTATCGACCTAAAGGCAAAGTCGATGAACCAGACCAGCCGAATCTTCGTAAAGGACAGCGAAACAGGCGAGTTCACCGAGCGGCAAAAGCTTTACGACGTTGAAAACCGCATTTGGGTAGACTACAACGACATTCCCCAGTACATGAAGGACGCTCAGGTAACTATTGAGGACAAGCGTTTCTTTGATCACAAGGGCGTTGACTGGACGCGAACCCTGTCGGCGGTTGGCTCGCTGATAACGGGCTCCAACTCATACGGCGGCTCGACTATCACCCAGCAGCTTATAAAGAACATCACTGACGACAACGAGGTGTCGATAACCCGAAAACTCAGGGAGATATGCAAGGCGATAAAGCTTGAGCAGGAGTACTCAAAGGAGCAGATTCTTGAAGCGTATCTGAACGTTGTAAACTACGGCAACAACTGTCAGGGAGTTGAGGCGGCGGCGCAGCTGTACTTCGGAAAAAGCATAAAGGACTGCTCGCTTGCCCAGTGCGTGGCAATCGCGGGCATCACCCAGAACCCGTCGCACTGGAACCCGCTGATGTATCCCGAAAACAATCTGGTGCGCCGTGAAAACATCCTATACGAGATGTACGACCAGAAAAAAATAACCAAGCAGGAGCTTGATTCGGCGCTTGCCGAATCAAAGCAAATGACCTTTGTGGGCTTCTCGTCCAACCACAATGACGATGATGATGAGGAAGCCGAGGATAAGGTTCAGAACTGGTACTACAACCAGATGATTTACGATTTGCGCGCCGACCTTGCAAAGCTGTACAACATCAGCGAGGGCGCGGCAAGCGAAAAGATATACACCGAGGGTCTTAACATTTACAGCGCGATGGATGAAAAAATGCAGGACTTTATAGAATCCGCGGCGCTGAATATGGACAAGGGCTTAGACCCCGATATTCAGATCGGCTCGGTGCTGATGGACTTTGACGGCAGGGTTATTGCCACAGTCGGAAGCTCGCAGCGCAAGACCGGACCTCTTGACTGGGACCGAGCAACTCACTCTGCACTGCAGCCCGGTTCTTCAATCAAGCCTGTTCTTGTTTATCCGCTGGCTATCGAAAAGCGCCAGCTGTACTTCTCCTCACAGGTTCTCGATGAACCTCTTGACGACTACGAAACCTCCTCGTCCGGCGAGAAGATTTCCGGTCCTAAGAACGCCTACGGCTCATATCTCGGTCAGATTCTGCTGCCCGACGCTATTGAGCGCTCCTCAAACGCGACGGCGGTTCAGGTGCTCAAGATGATCGGCGGCCCCGGAGAAGCATTTGACCAGGCAACTGGCAAAATGGGCTTCAAAAAGCTTGATGAAGCCGATTCATACCAGATAGGTTCGCTTTCAATCGGCGGTATGGTAGGCGGCGTAAGCGTCCGCGAAATGGCGGCGGCGTTCACCTACATGGGCAACGGCGGTCTTTATTATGACCCATACACCTATTACTACGTCACCGACAGCGAGGGCAACGTAATAATTGACAACCGCGACAAGGTGCCGCGTCAGGCGTATTCGGCCGAAACCGCGTCAATTATGAACCGTCTGCTTCACTACAACATGGAAATGGTTCCGTCCACAATGCACACATACGCTAACTACGCCGTTATTCCCGGCTGGGATATAGTAGGAAAAACCGGTACCACCGATGACGACAAGGACTGCTGGTACTGCGGACTTTCCCCGTACGGAGTTATGGCTACATGGACGGGCTTCGACATTCCGGATACGATCAATGACAAAACACGCTCGGCAAAATTCTTCAACACGGTAATGAGCGAGTATCTGAAAGATAAGGATCCGCTCGATTACGTTCTTTCGCCGAACGTTATTCCCGCCTCCTATAACCCCGTAACAGGTCTGATCATTTCAACCGAAAATGTAACCGGGCCATATGTAGGCTACTATATAAAGGATAATATGCCGGCTTTCGGCGAGCCTTATTACGAGCCTATCACCTACGGCGATTATACCCAGGGTTCGGCAGTGCCCGATTATACAGGCGAACAGCCGACATATATTAACCCAAGCGACCCCGGCGGCGACCAGAGCAGCGGCGGCGAACAAAGCAGCGGCGGTGAACAAAGCAGCGGCGGTGAGCAAAGCAGCGGCGGCGAACAGGGCGGCGGCGACGACCAAGGAGGAGGCGGCGACGACCAGGCCCAAGGTCATGGCGGAGACAGGCAGCCGTAGCATTCTTTAATTCGGAATTATGTCTCCATACTCCACACTCAAATAAAATATGTTAGCATAAAAGATGATAATAAGTGTCCGACGGCGGGTTGTTGTCACTCCCGCCGCCAAACACTGTTTGGAAAGGTAAGGTAAATATGGTATCAGTAGCAATTATGGGACACGGAGTTGTCGGCTCAGGTGTTGCCGAAATCCTTCTGACACACAAGCAGAAGCTCTTTTCCGGCCTTGGTGAAGAAATCTATATCAAGAAAATTCTAGATCTCAGAGAATTCCCCGACAGCCCTGTCGCGGATAGATTCACTAAAGATTTTGAAGAGATTGTAAACGACCTTGAAATCCGTGTGGTTGTAGAGGTTATGGGCGGACTTAAACCCGCATATGATTACGTTAAGCGCTGCCTCAAGGCGGGCAAAAGCGTAGTAACCTCAAACAAGGAGCTTGTTGCCGCCCACGGCGCCGAGCTGCTTGCGATCGCGAAAGAGGAAAACGTGAACTTCATGTTTGAGGCGAGCGTAGGCGGCGGTATTCCGATTATCCGCCCGATGAACCAGTGTCTTGTCGCAAACAACGTAAGCGAAGTAGCGGGTATTCTCAACGGCACCACAAACTTCATCCTCACCAAGATGATCGAGGATGGAATGCAGTTTGAGGACGCTCTGAAGCTTGCTCAGGATCTGGGCTTTGCCGAGCGCAATCCTGCGGCTGACATCGAGGGCCACGACGCGTGCCGCAAGATCTGCATTCTGGCGTCGCTCGCATACGGCAGACACGTTTATCCCGAAAGCGTGCACACCGAGGGCATTACAAACATCACTCTCGACGACGTAAACTTCGCCGAGGCATTCGGCTATGTTATCAAGCTTATCGGCAAGGTCAAGAAGCTTGAAGGCGGCAAAATCGACATCATCACCGCTCCGATGCTGGTACCGTTCAAGAGCCAGCTTTCCAATATCGACAACGAGTTCAACGGCATTATGGTTCGCGGCGACTGCACCGGCGACGTAGTGTTCTACGGCAAGGGCGCGGGCAAGCTGCCCACCGCAAGCGCTGTTGTGGCTGACGTTGTAGACTGCTGCAAGCACCTTAAAGCAAGACGCTTCCTGTTCTGGGCTGACGGCGACGGCAAAAACATCATCGACTATCGCGAGTCAGTTTCCGCAATGTTTGTAAGAGTTACCGGCGACGGCGCATTGGACAAGGCAGAGAGCGTGTTCGCCGAGGTCAACAGCGTTGCCGACGGAGAAATGCTGGCGCTCATCACACCCGAAATGCCTTACGGCGTTTTTGAGGAGAAATGCAAGGCGCTTGAAGCCGACGGCGTAAAGGTTCTTTCAGCGATCCGCATCGGCGACATCTGATTTATTTTACAGTTTGCAAATCCAAATACATATAAAGGGGTAAAAGCACATGAGTTTGATTGTACAGAAATTCGGCGGCACTTCGGTGCGCGACGCCGAGCGTGTCATGAACGTTGCGAAAATCGT
>OMYD01000005.1 GCA_900315195.1 uncultured Eubacteriales bacterium
CCATGCCCTTTGAGAAGTTCTTTTCATCCTTTGCTGTCATGGCGATACCGGAAACCGCCGCCTTGCCCTGAGCGATACCCGAGAACAGACCGCCGAAGCCGATCGCGAGTGAAGCGCCCGCGTAAGCAAAGCCCTGAGCCATTGTTACGTCGGGAGCGCCGCTGAGAACGCCGCTGCTTACCAGAATAAGGAAGCCTACGATAAAGCCGTAAAGGCCCTGGGTACCGGGGAGAAGTGTAAGTACGAGCATTTTACCGAACATTGAGGAGTCCTCGGAGAGAACGCCCATTGAGGTCTGAGCCGCGGAGCCTACGCCCTTTGCAGAGCCGATACCCGCGAGTACAGTTGCGATTGCCGCGCCTAAGATAGCTAAAAAGATTCCGTTCATAATTATTTATCCTCCTGAATTTTGATATATTTACTGTTTAATGAGAAAGGCTCAAATTCTTTTCCGCCGCCCTCATAAAATTTACTGAACATTTCAACGTACTGCAGACGCATTGTGTGAACATACGCGCCCAGAGCGTTTAGTCCGATGTTGATAAGGTGACCAAGCAGGAAAATCACTATCATAAATACGATTCCCAGAACGTTGGTGCCCATCATTGTCGCCAGCATATTGAATACCTGCGCCATAACGCCCGTTGTAAGTCCGAGCGCCAGCAGACGTGAGTAACTTAGCAGGTCTGAAATGTAGCTTGTTATGTCATAAAGCGACGCCAGACCGCCGATCGCCTTGCCGACGATTCCCTTTTTGCCTCTGCCCTGAGTAAGCACCAGCCCCACAGCGCAGGCGATGGCAATAACCGCGCCTACGGTGATTAGTACGGGCGATACGATCATGCCCGCGGCGAGTACCGCGAAGCCGATGAGCAAAAGCATCCAAAGACCCGTGTCAAACAGGGCGCCGGGGTAGTCCTTTTGCTTCCAGCAGACAACAAACTTGCAGCCCATGCCGACAAGAATGTGAACAAGACCGAACGCAATAGATATGATCATCAGCGTCAGCGCGTCCTTCTGCGGGTCGATAATCGGCCACGGCAGCAGCGCCTGAGTTGAGTCGCCCATGTTTGATATAGAGTGCGCCATTACGGCGTTTGAGCCTGTAAAGGCGTTGTAAAGAGATGCCGGGGCGTCGCCGAAGATGCTTCCGAACACCAAGCCCCAGATTGTGGTCGAAACGCCGCAGTACTGGAAGAGCTTTAGGTTGTTGCGCATCTTTTTGTCGGGCTTGAAGATTTTGATCATAAGCCCTGTCGCGATAATCATCAGCAAGCCGTAGCCCGCGTCCGAAAACATCATTCCGAAAAAGAAGTAGAAGAAGAACGCCAGAATCGGGGTAGGGTCTACGTCGGTTTTGCCGGGAGCCGCGTACATGGTCAGAATACCCTGAGCGGGCTCGGCGAGCTTGTTGTTTTTAAGCTTTACGGGAGCGTCGTCGCCGGCTTCACCGAACTCAACAGTGCAGGTCGAGACGCGGCTGCACAGCGCCTCAAGCTTTTCGCAGTCCTCCTCGGGGACATAGCCTTCAATTACAAAGATGTGCTTTGAGTGGTCAAGGTGGTTGATGACGTTGTATTTGTCGCTGCGGATCCTGAAATAGTCCTGCGTGGATTTAATCTTCTCGCGCATGTCGGCAAACGCCGCTATTTCCTTCTGAGCGTTTTCGGTTTCTTCCGTCAGCTTTTTGCTTTTTTCTTTAAGCCGCTCAGCCTTTACCTTCGGGATTTTGCTTGTGGGCGACATGGGTTTCGCAAACCCCAGCGCTCTCAGCGCCTCCTCACCCATTGTCTTTTGGCTTTGGGGAGCGAACACAACGACATTTGTAATTCCCGGTTCGCTGTGCTGAATCTCAAACTCAAATTCAAGCTTCGGGTTTTCGGCGGCAAGCGCCTCTTTAAGCCGCTGCTGAGTAAACTGGCCGGGCAGCGAGCCTATGAACACCGCCGTTGATTTTGTTCCCGTGGTGTTCAGCGGAATGTCCAGCTTCTGCCAGCTTTCAAGCTGAGCCAGCTGGGTTTTGATGCGAATCTGCTCGGCGGCGTTGTCAGAGCATTCTTTGTCAAGCTCGGTGATCCGCGAGCACACCTCAATCACCTCTTTGGCGTTTGCGGCGATTTCTCCGATTTCATCGGGGTCGATTTCACGCCGTCCCTTAAACGAGGCGAGCATTCCCGCCTTTTCGGGCATGGCGTTGTCGAGAATTTTAAGCGCCTGCTGTGTTAAGTCGACGTTTCGCTCAAACACCTGCATCTGTGACGATACGTTCACACGCTTAAAGCCTTCTCGGGATGTATCGCTCTTGGTTATCTGGATCAGGGCGCTGTCCTGCAAATGCTCAAGCAGCCGCTTTCTGTCCTGCCTCAAAGCGATAATCCGCACGGTTTTCATTTTTAATTTTGCCAAATAGTTTTCACCCCTTCATTGCCATAGCGGGCAATACGCGCAATAAAGTGAAGCTTTAGTCGCGCGTTAAGTGTTTGGTTTGTTACTTTAAAATCGCGTCAGCCGCCTTTTTGATAACCGATTGGCGGTTCTTTTCGGCTGCCGCTGAGATCGCTTCGCAGTCCTTCTGCGCGTCGTCGGAAGCTTTTTTAAGAAGCTGTGCGCTCTCCTCACGCGTAGACTCAAGCTCCGCCTCGGCGTCCGTTTCAGCCTTTGCCCTGCGTGCCGCAATAAGCTCTTCGGCTTCTTTTTTGGCGTTTGCCACCGTCTGCTCCGACGCTTCTTTTGCCGCGTTTTCACGCTCGCTGAATTCTTTTTCGGCGGCGTAAATCGCGTCTAACATATCCTTAGCCATATTCTCTCCTTTCGTCTGTAAAGAAGTAGGGCAAAGCTTAGCCCTAATAAAAATTATCATACCATATTTTTGTAATTATTTCAATAAAAATTTGACGCCTGAGCTATACATTTTACCGTAATTGTCGAATTTTTTTTACAAAACAACTATTTTGCCCCGACGATTGACTTTTTGTACCGTGTTTTATACAATATAAGCGGTGATTTATATGAAAGAACTCAAAACAAACGTAATGCGTATTCTGGAAAAAGAAAACATAAATTATACCGCTCACGAGTACCCTCACGGAAAGGACGCCGTCGACGGCGTAACCGTGGCCTCGCTTCTGGGGCAGAACCCCGATTATGTTTTCAAAACCCTTGTAACAAAGGGCTGCGGCAGGGACTACTATGTATTCGTTGTTCCCGTTGCCGAGGAGCTGGATTTGAAAAAATGCGCCAAAAGCGTAGGGGAAAAGTCGGTTGAGATGATTCCCGTTAAGGACATCACTAAGGTTACGGGCTATGTGCGCGGCGGCTGCTCGCCCGTGGGCATGAAAAAGCCGTTTAAGACCACCTTTCACATCACGGCAGAGTCTATTCCGAGGATTATCGTCAGCGCGGGCAAAATAGGCCATCAGATCGACCTTTCGCCCTCAGACCTTATACGGCTTACAAACGCGCAAACAGCCGATATTATAAAAGAATAATTAATTTTATCGCCGCCCATTCTACATAAAACGCGTTGACACAATAAATACGCGGTGATAAACTTATTACATGAATAATATTCAGGCGATTTTTCGCCATTTTTCAGGTTATACGGAGGAATTATGCTATCTAAACTCAGCGTCAAAAAGCCAATGACTATATTTGTGGCGGTTATTCTGATACTGGTACTGGGAGTTGTGTCATTTTCAAAGATGACGCCCGACCTTTTGCCGAATATGGATTTGCCGTACGCTATGGTGCTTACAACCTACATAGGCCAAACGCCCGAAACGGTTGAATCCACCGTTACAAAGCCGCTTGAGCAGTCAATTTCAATCATTGACGGCGTAAAGCGAGTGCGCACAACCTCAAGCGAGAATTACTCGATGTGTATTATCGAGTTTGAGGACGGCACTAATATGGATTCGGCTACAGTCGACCTGCGCTCGGCGCTTGACACGCTATCGGACGGCTGGGACGACGCAATCGGCACGCCGTATCTTATTAAGGCTAATCCCAATATACTGCCCGTAGCCATGTATGCCGTTGACTATAAGGACAAGGACAGGCGCGGCATTTCCGACTTTGTAAGCGATAAGCTGATGAACCGCTTAGAAGCGATTGACGGCGTGGCTTCCGTCAGCAACAAGGGCATTTTGGTTGAGAAGGAAAATGTTGTTATATCCCAGACCAAGCTCGACTCGCTGAATAAAAAGATATCCGCGGCAATCGACAGTCAGTTTTCCGGCGCCGAGGATAAGCTTAAAGCGGCTAAGGCAGAGCTTGAAAGCAACGCGGCAAAGGCTGAAAGCGGAGCTGCCGTAATAACAGACTCTATCGACAGCATTAACGCTCAGCAGGAGGCGCTTGCTTCCCAGCTTGCCTCCGCTCAGAAAGAGGCGGACAACGGCAAGAGCAAGCTTATCTCGGCGAAGATGGAGCTGCTTGACCAAAAAACAGTGCTCACCACATCAAAACAGGTTCTTGAAAAAACCTATAAGGCGCTGCTTGACTTAAAGACCAATTTGGGTGATTTGCGCGCTCGCAGAGCCGAGCTTTCGCAACGGTTGCAGACTCTGAGCTCAATAAACGAGGAATATATGTCGGCGATGAAAAAGCTTTCGGAACCCGATATCTCCGATGAAGAGCGCGAAACGCTGAAAGCCGCGCTTGAGTCGATTGACAGCCGTCTTGAGCCGTATGGAATAAAAAAAGACCGGCTCGCGTCATCGGTCACGGCGGCTGATTCTGCCCTAAAGCGCCTTGACAGCTCGATTGCGGAGGTTGAAGCAAAGTTAAAGGAACTTGGTACCGATTCATCTATGCTTGACGGCACGCTTAAAGAAATAAGCGACAGAATAGGAACCATAAACAGCGGCATTTCTCAGATTGACACCGCGCTTAAAGGGCTTGACGACAACACCGTAACGGTAAACGAGGCGCTGGCTACAATTGCTAAGCAGCAGTCGAGCGCGGACTTCAAAATGTCGGGAGCCATGTCTAATCTTGTCGCGCAGCAAGCGCAGCTTACCGCCGCTTCAACCCAGCTTTCAACGGCTAAGTCAGATTTGGAAAAATCAATTTCAGACCTCAATGATAAAAAGGATGAGGCAAAAAAGAAGGCGGACCCCAACGCTCTGATAACTCTTGACACGGTTTCAAAAATCCTCGCGGCGCAGAACTTTTCAATGCCGGCGGGATATGTTACCGACAAGGATAACAACCGTTTCCTTGTGCGTGTAGGCGACGAGCTCGCCGACGAAAAGGAGCTGTCCGATCTTCCGCTTTTTGACACAAAGGTCGACGGTATCGGCGTTATCCGCCTCAGCGACGTTGCCGATGTTTTCATGGCCGACAACTCCAAGGATATTTACACCAAGGTAAACGGAAACGACGGAATCCTGCTGAGCTTTTCAAAGCAGAGCAATATTGCTACCTCAAAGGTGTGCGACAATATCAACAAGGAGCTTTCCGCAATTGAAAAGGAGTACGAGGGATTAAGCTTTACAATGATGTACAGTCAGGGCGACTACATCGAAATCGTCGTGAACAGCGTTTTGCAGAACCTCTTGCTCGGCGCGGCTCTGGCAATTATTATCCTGCTTATTTTCCTGCGCGATATTAGACCTACCGTGATTGTCGCGGTATCAATTCCCGTCAGCGTTGTTTTTGCTATTGTGCTTATGTATTTCAGCGGAATTACCCTGAACATGATCTCGCTTTCGGGACTCGCTATAGGCGTCGGCATGCTTGTGGACAACTCGGTCGTTGTTATCGAAAACACCTACCGTCTGCGCAGGCTGGGCTATTCGGCGATTCAGGCGGCGCTTAACGGAGCGCGTCAGGTCGCGGGAGCTATCACCGCGTCAACTCTTACAACGGTCTGCGTGTTCGCTCCTATTGTATTTGTCGAGGGCATTACGCGCCAGCTCTTTGTCGATATGGCGCTTACAATTACCTACGCTCTCGCCGCGAGTCTTATTATCGCCCTTACGCTTGTTCCGGCAATGAGCCAGCGAATGCTGCGCAAGGTTAAGGAAACAAAGAAAAAGGACGAGGGAAAAATTCTTAAAGCCTACGACAAATCACTGCGCTTTGTGCTAAGGTTTAAGGTTGTGGCAATTCTTTTGGCGGTTGCTTTGCTTATAGGCAGCGGATTAGCCGCTATGGCAAGGGGCTTCAGTTTTATGCCCGAAACCAGCAACACCGAAATACAGGTAACGATCCAGCTTAAACCGAATACCACATTTGACGACACCGTAAAGGTGGCAGAGCAGGTCAGCGGCATTATGTCCGAATACGACGAGTTTGAAACCGTGGGCGTAATGGTCGGCAACACGGCAGGACTTATGGGCTTTATGCCGTCGGGCGCTCAGAATGACGCGGGCTCGCTTATGGCATACGGCGTTCTTAAAAGCGACTATGTAAAAAGCAGCAAGGACATTTCAAAGAAGCTTGAGTCTGAGCTTTCGGACATCGACGGCAAAACAACCGTCGGCGCGGGCTCAACAAGCTCTATGAGTACGATGATAGGCGATTCAAGCGTGCAGATTAACCTTTACGGCGACGACCTCAAAAAGCTCAGGACTACCGCCGAGGATATGGCTGATAAGCTCGGCAAGCTTGACGGAATAGATGAGGCCGACAGCGGCGTTGGCGCTACATCACCCGAAATAAAGGTTAAAATAGACCGTTCAAAGGCGGCTCAGAACAATCTTACTACCGCGCAGATTTTTGCTCAGGTTGCCTCAGCCGTAATGGGCGAAAAGACTTCTACTACGCTTAAAACCGATAACGGAAAATCAATCGACATAGTAACCGTAAAGGACGAAAAACAGCTTGTCACGGCGGATAAAATCGGCTCAATTACGCTAACGGCAACCGACCCGCAGGGTAATGAGAGCAAGGTTAAGCTTTCCTCGGTAGCCGACATCGAAAAAAGCGAGGCTATGGACACCATCAACCGCCTCGACCAGAAGCGTTACCTTACAATAAAGGGCACGCTCAAGGACGGCTACACGCTGACCGATGTAAACAACCGTGCCGAAAAGCTGTTTAAGGATTACGAGCTTCCTGACGGATTCTCAATTGATTTCGAGGGCAGCAACAAGTCCACAATGGAGGCAATGGAGCAGATGATGCTCATGCTTGTTCTGGGCGTAATTATGATATATCTTATCATGGTGGCGCAGTTCCAGAGCCTTAAATCGCCGTTCATCATCATGTTCACTATCCCGCTCGCGTTTACGGGCGGCTTCTTAGGGCTGCTTGTAACGGGCTTTGACGTAAGCGTAATCTCGCTTATCGGCTTTGTAATGCTTTGCGGAATAATAGTAAACAACGGAATCGTGCTTGTGGATTATATAAATATTTTGCGCAAAGAGGGCAAAGAGCGCCGCGAGGCGATTGTAGAGGCGGGCAAGACCCGTATGCGCCCGATATTCATCACCGCGCTTACAACGGTGCTCGGTCTGTCGGCAATGGCGCTGGGAATCGGCACGGGAGCCGAATTAATGCAGCCGCTCGCGATTGTATGTATCGGCGGACTGCTTTACGCAACGCTTATGACGCTGTATATCATCCCCGCTATTTACGACGCTATGAATAAAAAAGAGCTCAGGAAGGTAGAAGATTCCGAGCTTGAAGAGATCACTGATTAGTGGTTAGCGGTTGTTGTTTAGTGCGCGGACTCAAATCAAAACGTTATATTTCATATAAAAATCGCCTGCCGTACTTTGAATACGACAGGCGATATTTCTTATACAGAACTAAAAAGCAATCTTAAACGATAATGCTCTTTCCGCTCATCTGCAGCGTGACGCTGCGCACAGTCCGCCTATTATAACGTTATGTTTGCAGGAAACAATCATCAACGGCGGGCTTAAACGATAATGCTCTTTCCGCTCATTTCCTCGGGCTGAGGAAGGTTCATTATTTTGAGCATTGTGGGAGCAATATCAGCTAAAACGCCGCCCTCGCGGAGCTTGCAGTCATAGCCGATAACACAGAAGGGAACCGGGTTCGTGGTGTGAGCCGTAAAGGGCTCGCCGTCCTCGTCGATCATCTTGTCGGCGTTGCCGTGGTCTGCGGTGATAAGAGCTACGCCGCCCATTTCGCGGATAGCCGCAACTACCTGACCTACGCAGTCGTCAACCGCCTCAACTGCCTTTACAGCCGCCTCAAAAACGCCTGTATGACCGACCATGTCGCAGTTGGCAAAGTTGAGGATTATCATGTCGTAAACTCCGCTGTGAATAGCGTCAACCAGCTTATCCTTGACCTCGTAAGCGCTCATTTCGGGCTGCAGGTCATAGGTGGCAACAGACGGCGACTTAACAAGGATTCTGTCCTCGCCGTCGTAAACCTTCTCAACGCCGCCGTTGAAGAAGAATGTTACATGCGCGTATTTCTCGGTTTCGGCGATCCTGAGCTGCTTCATGCCCAGGCTTGAAATGTACTCGCCCATGGTGTTTGTAAGCGTCTGGGGCTTAAACGCGATATGTACGTTGGGCATTGTGGCGTCGTACTGTGTCATGCAGACATAGTAGAGAGGGAAGAAGCCTTTTTTGCGTTCAAAGCCCTTGAAATCGGGGTCAACAAAGGTTCTGGTGATTTCACGCGCTCTGTCGGGACGGAAGTTGTAGAAGATAACGCTGTCGTTTGGCTTAACCGTCGCGCCGCCGTCAACGACAATCGGGATAACAAACTCGTCGGTTACGCCGTTTGCGTAGCTGTCCTTGACCGCCTGAACGGGGCAGGAAGCTTTTACGCCCTCGCCGTAAACCAGAGCCGCGTATGCCTTTTCAACGCGCTCCCAGCGGTTATCTCTGTCCATAGCGTAGTATCTGCCCATTACGGTGGCGATCTTGCCTACGCCGATTTCCTCGCACTTGGCAACGGCGTCGGCAACATACTCTGCCGCGCTTGAGGGAGGAACGTCACGTCCGTCGAGAAAAGCGTGGATGTAAACGTTTTCAAGACCTTTTTTCTTGGCGAGCTCAAGAATACCGTAGAGGTGAGTGTTGTGGCTGTGAACGCCGCCGGGTGAGAGCAGACCGAAAAGGTGAAGGTCGGTTCCGTTGTTAAGGGCGTTGTCCATAGCCGCAACGATTTCCTCGTTGTCTTTGAGCTTGTCCTCGTTTATGGTCTTGGTAATTCTTGTAAGCTCCTGATAGACAATTCTGCCGGCGCCGATGTTGGTGTGACCGACTTCAGAGTTTCCCATCTGTCCGTCGGGCAGACCTACGTCCATGCCCGAAGCGCCGATCTGAGTCAGCGGATTTTCGGCAAACAGCTTGTCGATGTTCGGCGTTTTGGCGGCGAGAATGGCGTTTGCCTTTTCCTCGCCCTTTTTGCCGCAGCCGAAGCCGTCAAGAATCATTAAAATTAAAGGCTTTTTCATAATAAAGTCCTTTCTTTTAGTGTGGAGTGTGGAGTGTTGAGAGTGTTGAGAGTGGAGTTTCGGTCGTGCAGACAGAATAAATGATAAAATACGTCTTTTGCCCGACCGTATTTTATTTCAACAGCAGAAACGTTTCTGCTGTTGAAAGCCTCCCTTTATAAGGGAGGTGGCACGGCATTTATGCCGTGACGGAGGATTAAAAAAAGAAATCGTACTTTTAAATCTTCAGTCAGCTTCGCTGACAGCTCCTTTATGAAAGGAGCTTTAATTCCGCATTACGAAATCCGAATTCCGAATTAATTTGATGCAGCTTTTACGATAGCCGCGAATTTCTCCGCTACGAGTGAAGCGCCGCCGATAAGTCCGCCGTCAACATTAACTTTTGAGAGAAGTTCGTCAGCGTTGCCGTCGTTCATTGAACCGCCGTACTGAATTGTAACAGCGTCCGCGGCGTCCTGATTGTAGAGCTTCGCAAGCTGAGCGCGGATAAACGCGCAAACCTCCTCTGCCTGGTCAGCGGTAGCGGTTTTGCCTGTGCCGATAGCCCAAACAGGCTCGTAAGCGATAACTACGTTCTTGAGCTCTTCCTCGGTTACGTCCCACAAATCAAGCTTGATCTGACGCGCGATAACTTCCTCGGTGATGTTGCACTCGCGCTCCCAGAGCAGCTCGCCTACGCATACGATGGGTTTAAGGCCTGCGGCAAGGGCAGCCTTTGTTCTCTTGTTAACGGTTTCGTCGGTCTCGCCGAAGTACTGTCTGCGCTCGCTGTGGCCGAGTACAACGTACTCAACGCCGACTTCCTTGAGCATGCCTGTTGAGATTTCGCCCGTGAAAGCGCCGCTCTCAGCCCAGTGGCAGTTCTCTGCGCCGATTTTTACGTTTGTGCCCGCGGTCGCCTCAATAGCGGCGGCAAGGTCAACGTAGGGAACGCAAGCGATAACCTCGCAGTCAGCGTCGGCTACAAGGGGAGTGATTGCGTTAAGAAGCGCGGTAGCTTCCTTGGGAGTTTTGTTCATTTTCCAGTTGCCCGCGATAATGGCTTTTCTTTTAGCTTTATCCATAATTATAATTCCTTTCCAGAAAAATATTCGTTTTTAAAATAAGGGCGCACACAAAATTATGGGTGCGCCCCTACATAAATGATTTATTAAATCGATTCATGTGCGGTAAAACCGCACAATTCACAGCAAAGCAGATTCATGCACAGAGTGCTGTTCATTCCCGAAAAACAATAGCTTTCTTCCGGAATGAATTGACCGCAAGCGGTCATGAATTGTTCTGCGAACATGAATTAAACCCGACGGTTTATGAATTGTCGCATAAGCGACATTATTTGTCGGCGATTACGGCAATGCCGGGAAGGGTTTTGCCCTCGAGGTATTCAAGAGAAGCGCCGCCGCCTGTTGAGATGTGGCTCATCTTATCGGCAAAGCCCAGCTGAATAACAGCAGCCGCGCTGTCGCCGCCGCCGATGATTGTTGTAGCGTCGGTTTCGGCAAGAGCCTTTGCGACCGCGATTGTGCCCGCAGCGAGGGTGGGGTTCTCAAATACGCCCATAGGTCCGTTCCAAACAACGGTCTTTGCGTTCTTAACAGCGTCCGCGAACAGCTCCTGAGTCTTTGTGCCGATGTCGAGGCCTTCCATGTCAGCGGGAATAGCATCAACGTCAACGACCTTAACGTCGATGGGGCCGTCGATGGGGTTCGGGAACTCAGCGGCGATTGTTGTGTCAACGGGGAGGAGAAGCTGCTTGCCGAGCTCTTCGGCCTTAGCGATCATATCCTTGCAGTAGTCGAGCTTTGAGTCGTCAACAAGGGACTTGCCGACTTCTTTGCCCTGAGCTTTAAGGAAGGTGTAAGCCATGCCGCCGCCGATGATGAGTGTATCGCACTTCTCAAGCAGGTTGGAGATAACGTTGAGCTTGTCCGCAACCTTTGCGCCGCCGAGGATAGCAACGAAGGGACGAACGGGAGTTTCGACAGCGTTGCCGAGGTAGTTGATTTCCTTCTGCATAAGGTAACCTACAGCGGTATCCTTGATGTGGTCGGTAACGCCCGCGGTCGAGCAGTGAGCGCGGTGAGCGGAGCCGAAAGCGTCCATTACGAATACTTCGGCAAGAGAAGCCAACTCAGAGGAGAAGGGCTCAAGGTTCTTGGTCTCTTCTTTTCTGAAACGGGTGTTCTGAAGAAGAACAACGTCGCCGTCTTTCATTTCGGCAACTGCCTTTTTAGCGTTCTCGCCTACAACCTCGTCGTCGTTAGCGAAAACAACGTCCTGACCGAGAAGCTCGGAAAGACGAACGGCAACGGGAGCAAGGCTGAACTTCTCCTCGGGGCCGTTCTTGGGTTTGCCAAGGTGAGAGCAGAGGATAACCTTACCGCCGTCGGCGATTAATTTCTTGATGGTGGGCAGCGCGGCAGTGATTCTGTTGTCATTGGTGATCACGCCATCCTTGAGGGGTACGTTGAAGTCAACACGAACAAGGACTTTTTTGCCCTTTACATTGATGTCGTCAACGCTTACTTTGTTAAGCTGCATAGTAAAAACATCCTTTCGTTTATAAGAGATTTGTAAAATCGCTTAGTATTTTACAGACACTTATATTATAGTATATTTTGTCAGTTTTATCAATAGGGTTTGTTAATGTTTTGACATATTTTTTATTAATGAGCGTCAGCTTAGATTATTTATATCCGACCATTTATGTCTGTGAAGCTCGCCCTTGTTTTGCAGGTTGGGGTAATCCCACTGCCTTAGCACCTCGTAGGCGGCAACCGCGACCGAGTTTGACAGGTTAAGGCTGCGCGCCTCGTCGATCATCGGTATCCGCAGGGTTTCGTCGGGGTGCCGCATCAGCACATGCTCGGGCAGACCTCGGGTTTCCTTTCCGAACAGAAGAAAGCTGTTGTCGGGATACTGTACGTCGCTGTGGCGGTGAGTGCCTTTAGTTGAGAAAAAGAAGAAGTTTCCGCCCTTGTTTTTCTCAAAAAAGTCGTCTAAGTTCTCGTAGTAGGTGAGGTCGAGCAGGTACCAGTAGTCCAGCCCCGCGCGTTTCAGCTTTTTGTCGTCAATGGCAAAGCCCATGGGCTTTACAATGTGCAGCCTCGCGCCTGTTGCCGCGCAGGTACGCGCTATGTTTCCGGTGTTCTGAGGTATTTCGGGCTCGACCAGCACAAGGTTGAGTGTCGGCATTTTTATCATCCTTTAAAAAAATAAATTTTACATTGTTATATTATTTTAAATCGGAAAGAATAATATTGCAAGTTTTTTCTTGCTATTGACTGAAAGGAGGAATAAAAAAATGAGCAAAAGTCCGCTTATGAGTATGGTAAAGGGCGTCGCGGTGGGCATGATCGCCGGCGCGTGCCTCGGTTACGCCGGTAAATCTGCCGCCGACGATAACCCTAAAATCCGAAAAAAAGTATGCCGCGTCAAGCGCACCATGGGTGATGTGGCCGACACGGCAAAATATATGTTTAAGTAAATTACAGGCAAGAGTATAAAATATAAAGCTTCGTAATTAATCAAAGCTATGTTTCAAGTTTGAAGATAAACTGCAAAAAGAGGCTTCTGTTGTGTTCTGTCAACAGAAGCCTTAAAGAATTATTCTGAGAAAAGAGGAATACCTTTATTCGGGTTCATAAACATTTCCTTCAAGTATGAAGAATTTATCTGAAACATAATACTGATCATAAGAAACTTTATTTGGGTTGTCATCTGCGTCAATAAATACATAGTGAATGGATTCAGAATGTTCCGGTTCAAGATTTAGTCGATGACTGTTTCCGGTAACCGACCAGGTTCCGCTTTTTGTTACAGGTTGCATCCTTCCGCCTTTAACACAGGCTGTATATGTTCCATCAGAATTGAAATGGTAATAGTAATCATCAGGATATACCCAATTGTGCGCGGAAAGCATCTCGGTTATTTGCTCGTTAGTGATTTCTCCTTTTGCTGATCCTCCATTAGAAGAATCATTGCTTCCGCAGCCTGCAGTTGATACTATAAGCATTGCGGTAGAAGAAATACAAAAAAGTTTAATAATGTGTTTTCTCATATGGTTACCTCCAGAAATGTATTCAATATCCGATATTAAAAATCGAATATATATTATAATATCAAAAAAGAGTAGAATAGTCAAGTAGGAGGTTGCTTGATTTATGAAAAAATTTATTCCCAAAAAATCAGAAAAAGAAGTTATCTCTATGCGTATTCTAAGCGAAACTTTAAATGAAATTGATAAAAAGGCCGCTTCATTCGGAATCAGTCGAAATGAACTGATTAATCAGATGATTAACTATGCGCTTGAAAATATGGAAAGTTCTGAATAAGCTTAAACCTCCTGTGCGTAACGGGAGGCTATTTTTTTTGAAAACAAAAGGGGCTGGCTCAAAACTCAAAGTTTGTGCCAGCCTTTTTGTAAATTTATCAAGTTTTAAGCGAAATTGTCGCTTTGCGACAGCTAAATTGTTCCTTTTAGGAACAGCTAAATTTTTCGGTTACCCGAAAAGCTAAATTAAATTCGCCAAACAGCTTGCGGAGCAAATTTAGGTCCGTAAGGAATTTAGCTTGGCTATGCCAAATTTAGCTCGCCGAAGGCGAATTTAGCTGAGCCGGCTTTTGAGCCGGCTCCACGTGTTGTTTAGGATACATAATTAAGCGGATCCTGATACTCGCCGTCGAGGCGAACCTCAAAGTGCAGGTGAGGGCCTGTTGAGTTGCCCGTTGAGCCGATATAACCTATTACCTGACCTTGGCTTACATAGTCGCCTGTTGAGCACGCAAGCTCGCACGCGTGGCCGTAGACTGTCATGTAGCCGTTGCCGTGGTCAATCATAACGTAATTGCCGTATCCGCCGCCGTCGTCGCCTGCCCAAACTACCGTACCGCCGTCCGCGGCAACGAAGGGCTGACCGTAGTCGCCGCCGCCCGCGATATCAATGCCGTTGTGCATTCTGCCCCAGCGCCATTCCATGTAGCTGGTGATACTGTGAGTGTGGGGGACAGGCCACATAAAGCTGCCTGTCGATTCGCCTGAGCCGCTGCCGCCGTTTTCGCTGCTTTTAGCGGTGCCGACAATCTTTTTCTCTTTAACAGGCTTGGATATTTCCTTTTCATCGGTGACAACCGCGTCGGTCTGGTCGCCGTTTACAAAGGTCAGACGAAGTGTTGTCTGCTTTGTGCCGTTCTGACCCTCCTGAGTGATTTCCTCATAGCCCTCGGGCTGGCTGTCATCTTCCGTGATTTCGGTTTCATAGGGAATTTCTTCCTCGTAAATCCAGTCTGTTGAAAGCTTAATGGAGTACATGTATTTTGAGTATTCCATCAAATCGTCAACCGATTCGGCAGATTTGTCGCCCTTGTAAGGCTTAACCTCTACCTTGTTGGCAAACTCGGTTGTTGTGGCGTCGTCGTAGCCTTCCTTTGCGTCGGAAAGAATACCGTCAAGAGCTGTTTTAAGCTCCTCGCCGTCTTCAACAACGCCGATAAGCTCGCCGTCGATGTAAAGCGCCGAAACACCTTTGGTTTCAGGCTCAGCCGCTTTTTCAAAGGTTACGGGTTCGTCAGGCGTTGCGGGCTTGATTACGGCCGGAGCCAAAGCGTTCTGAGGTTGTTTTTCTTCTTGAGAGTCGAGCGCGCTTGCCATTGTAACAATTGAGAGCATTGCCGCCGTTACGCTTGCCGCGACAGCGATAACAACTCTTTTCTTATATACAACATGCTCGGTGGCGCCGCCCTCGAGGTGTGCGGGCTGAGGTATTTTCTTTGAAGCTTTAAGCTTTTCTCCCAAAGCTTTATGTGAGTCCGCCTTCTTTTTCTTAGCCTTTGCGGGCTTTTTAAGCTCGGACTTTTCTATAGGCTCGGGAGTAATGCTTTCAATTTCAGAGAAACCGTCAAGCCCGATGAATTTGAATTCGTCGTTCTTTCTTTTCATTATTTTCTCCTAACTAATACTAATACCTAATAAAAAGCGGACAGCCTTTGCGGTCTGTTTTCCGCAACACTTCGTTGTTGGCCTCGGAATCCGTCAGGATTCCTGCGTCCTTCAACTCGTCTTGCGAAAAATATCCTCGCAAATCCAAGTCTACTTTCTATCAGGAATTAGTATAAATGTTGTTACAAATTCGTAACAAAAGTGTAACAAAAGCCTTCCGACATTAATTATACCAAATTCTGTCGAAAATTCAATAAGAGAAATAAAAAACGGAGTTATTCATATATCATATACAAATAACTCCGTGATAGTTTGTAAAACCTGCATAATAATTCTTCAAATAAAATATACTATAAGTATAAAAAAGTTTTCATAATCAACAATCAGTATATTCCTGCTGAGAATTAAAGCAAAGATACACCTCAATAATCGGCTATGCTTGTAAAGCAGACGTCAAGGTCAACGTTTCCCTCGATTCCGTCGACGGCAGCGGTCTTTGAGTATTGCCACATGCTGAAACGATAGTGGAAATTCGGCGTGTCGGCGTATTCGCAGTACCAGATGTCGCAGTCTGAGAGCCGATTCATATCGTATTTTTTTGAGAATTCCTCATCGGACGCGTAAAGCAGGGGAGTATAGCCCAACTCCTTTGCCTTGGCGCAGAACGCCAGGGCGCATGAAGTAGCCTGTGCGGCGGTCAGGCTGTCGGTTCGCGCTGCGTCGTCCTTTATGATTTCCCAGTCATACGCGAGCGGAAAGTCGAGCTTGAGCCCTCCGAGGATTTGCTGACAGTACTGTGCTTCCTCGCGGGCCTCGTCCTCCGTTACCGCCTGAGAGAAGAAGTAGCCGCCCGTCTTGATTCCGACTGCCTGAGCGCCGCTTATGTAATCGGCAGCCTTGTTGTCGGAGTAGAGCGAGCCTTCGTCGCCGTAGCCTCTGCCGCCGAGCCTTACCATAACAAAGTCGATTCCCGCGCTTTTTACGCGGTTCCAGTCAATCTCGCCGCAGTACGATGAAATATCAATGCCCGAAATTGAGGCGCGCTGTCCGTTTTCGGTGTATACAATATAGCCGTTCTCAGTAGAGAAGTTTTCTTTTTGCAGAGTGTTTTCGCTTTTGTCCTTTGTCGGCTGAGCTTCTGAGCCTTTAGTGTCAGAACTGTCCCTGCTTTCGCCGCTCTGAGGCTTTACAGTGCTTTTTGCCGCCGATGAAGCGGCTGATGTCTCAGCGGATTCGTTTTTGCTTTCGGAGCTGCCGCAGCCGCATAAAAAAACCATAGCTGAGCAAGATAATGACAGCATTAAACATAATAGTCGTTTCATTGTGAAAACAAGCCTCCTTTTTGGCGTTTTTCATATACAAGCATACCATAAAATTAAAAAACTGTAAACAATCAAATCCTTAATTGCTATTGAAATTATTGGGTAAATTAGGTATAATTAAATGAAACATCTTGTATTTAGTTCAGACAGGCAGGTGATTGGGTGAATAATGCGTATCTTTCGGGATACAAAAAAAAGAATATCCCTGAACTGTTGAAGGCGATTGACAATTGTACCTCACTCAGCCAGCTTTTTGCCCTGATTCAGCACGAGCAGATCGAAATTCAAATGCACGCTCAGGATGGCGCGTCAAATCTGACTCCGCGAAAGCTTACCGCAAAGGATATTATAGGCAACAGGGATTTTCCGCTGGACAGACTAAAAAACGAGGTAAAAAAAGCGGTCTGCATCAATTATGTGCCGCCTAAGCACGGCGGAGATAACAGCGCGATTGTCAATGCGATTCGCGAAACCAAAACGCTCAGCGAGCTTTTTACGCTTATTCAGAAAGAGAACATCAAAATTCCCATGCACGCACAGTCGGGCGCCTCTAATCTTACACCTAAAAAACTGGAGCCCAAGCTTCAAATCGATACGGAGCTTTCACCATTTGAACGCTTTAAAGCCGAGGTAATAAGATCCGTGTCGGAACAGCACGATTAATTCTAAAAGTGCACTGACAATATTTTTGCTTTTTTTCGCGAGGTATGAGCTATACTCGGCATTACGGGTATTGCCTATTAAATAATTCAGAAATTAAAAGAGAGGGATTCTAATGAAGAAATCATCAAAATGCATGGTCGCGGTACTGCTTGCGGTATTGACGGTTCTTTCATCGTTTTCAATTATCGGCTCTTTCGCCGCTGAAGACGAAAAGGCTGAAGCGGTTGCCTCTGTAATGGCGGATGAAAACGAGGTGGCGGCTGATGAGGCCACAGACCCGGAGCCTGTAACAGAACCTGTAACCGAGCCTGTAACCGAGCCCCAAGTTACCGTAGGCGCTGTCAAAAACATTGAAAAGACCAGCTTTGAGCCAAACTATATCACCCTTAAATGGGACAAAGTAGCCAACGCGACCGGATATAAGGTATATGTCTGCAACAGAGACAAAGGCACAACATTCGCGAAGGCGGCGACGGTTTCCTCAAATACAGTAACCGTTAAGAATCTCATCCATACCACTCAGTACTGGTTCAAGGTTGCCGCTTATATTAATAAGGACGGCAAGACCTATGATGGTGAAGCAACATTAAAGAAAACCGCAACACAGGCGGGCACCGTAACAGGACTTGAGATGATCCGTTCCTCAAGCGTACTCCGTTTTGACTGGAACCGCAACTCCAAGGCTACGGGCTACAAGATTTACCGCGCCTGCTACAAGACAGACGGCGATTATGTGCTTTACAAGACAATTACCGACAACTCCGTCACCACCTTCTCGGATACAAACGTTGAGGACGGCAGAGCCTACTACTACAGCGTACGTCCGTACAGAATCCTCTACGGAGACGCTATTTACCACGCTTACCACAAGACAATCAAGTTTATTTGCGGCATGTGCTCGCCCAGCTCAAGCTCCACAAGCTTTGTGTCCCGCGCAAATCTTAAATGGACGCACAACAGATGGGCTACAGGCTACGATATCTATTATTCCACCGATCGTTACAAGAACTTCAAGTATCTTGATTCCACAACACAAAACTTCTTCAACACTGTCCGCCTTACTCCCGGCAAGAAGTATTACTTCCGTATTCAGCCCTATAAGATCAACGGCGCCAGCAGAACCAAGGTAGTCGGCACATGGGCTGTTGAAGGCAGAACGATCACCAGCGGAGCCTATGGAAAGAGCGTAGGCAGCTCTTATGTTGAAGTTAACATCACGGCTCAGCGCATGTGGTTATACAGAAACGGCAAGCTGATTGTCGATACTCCTGTTGTAACCGGAACAAGAAACTACATGGATACCCCCAAGGGTTACTTTAGCATGTACTCACGCGCGAGAAACACCGTGCTTACAGGCCCCGGATACGCTTCTCCCGTTGATTACTGGATGGCATTCTCCGGCGGCTGCGGAATCCACGACGCAAGCTGGCGTTCAAGCTTCGGCGGAAACATCTACACCTACAACGGCTCTCACGGCTGCATTAACACACCTTACAAAGCCGTAAGAACCATCTACAACAATACATATCTCGGAATACCTGTTATCGTATTCTGATAAATAAATAATTCGCGGCAGTCCGTTCGGGCTGCCGCTTTTATAATGCACCTGCGCAATTTATGTGCCTTAGGCACAATTCATGTTCAGCGAACAATTCATGAAACGCAGTTTCAATTCATTTCTGACGCTGACTTTTTAAAAGTCGGGTGTTATTGAAAACTTTGATGCCACAGACAAATTGCCTGTGGCATTAATTGATTTGCATTGCAAATCATTGGCTGAGGTGAAACTCTCCCTGCACATCTGTATAATACTCTCCCTCGGGAATCAAATCTTTAATAAGAACAATCTCGTACCCCTTGTTTTTAATGCCCTTAATAATACCGGGCAGAGCGGCAGGGGTATTTTTTGCGCCGTTGTGCATCAATACGATCGAGCCGTCGCAGACCTTGCTCAGCACGGTTTTGCACATCTGCTCGGGAGTGGGGTCCTTCCAATCCAAGCTGTCGACGTCCCACTGAACGCAGTACATTCCCATCTGCTTAACGCTGTTTACCACCATGTTGTCATAGTCGCCGTATGGCGGGCGGAACAGGGTAGGGGTGCAGCCCGTCAGCTTGCAGATTTTGTCATTGCAGGCTTTCACCTCGGCGCACGCCGTGTCCTTTGAAAGCTGCGGCATGTGAGGGTGAGTGTTGCTGTGATTACCGATGTCGTGACCTTTTGCCGCAATGTTTTTTACGTCGTCTGGGTATTTATCAACCCATTCTCCCACAAGAAAAAACGTCGCCTTTACATTTTGTTCGTCAAGTATATCAAGAAGCTGCTGCGTCTCCTCGTTGCCCCAAGCCGCGTCAAATGAGATTGCGACCTGCTTTTTGTCGCTCTCAACTCGGTAGATAGGGTTTGTTTTAGGCTCGGCGGTGGTCTGAACAGCGGTCTTCCCGACCGAGGTTATCGAAACGCTCAGAGCCGCGATTCCGGCGATAAGGCAGATTGAGGCTGTCAGAAGCGAGCGTCTGTTTAGTATAAGTAATCTCATAAAAATCCCTCCGTATACCAATGTATATGGAGGGAAGTTTAGTATTATGAGTCCGCCTTGGCAATTTCGATTTTGATGTTGCCCGTGGTGGTTTCAAGCTTGCATTTGCCGCCGTTCCCGTTATTTGGCACGTCGATATCGCCTGTGGTAGTGTCAACGGAGAATACTTTGTCCGAGAGCAGTGTGCCCTTGATGTTGCCCGTGGTGGTCTCGGCGTAAATATCAGCCGCGTCAGAGCAGTCAAAATGAATGTTGCCCGTTGTGCAGTTTATATGCAGGCTGCCCGATATAACCGTATCCGTAAGCTTGATATTGCCTGTTGTAGTTTCAAGGTCGGCGTTTCCGTCAACGTTTACGGAGTCTGCCCTGATGTTGCCGGTTGTGGTTATTAAGTCAAAGCTGTTGGCTTTCAGGCTGCTTATGTCAATGTTACCCGTAGTTGTTTCAATGCCGATCTTATCATATCCCGCCTTAGGAAGTAAAATAGTTATCTTCGGAGAGTTCAGATCAAAGTTGATGTATTCGTACCATTCGCGCGAATCATCATAGCTTACGGTGAGCGTCTTGTTTTCGACCTCAGCCTTAAAATGCAGCTTTTCAGGCTCATAGAACGTCACCGTGCATTCCTTCTCGTCGGTGTGTTCAAGCTTTATTTCGGCAGAATTAACGTCTATGTCAATGCTGTCAAAGTCACTGCTTATCTTTTCGGTCACGGTGGTGTATTCAACCGTATTAAGTTTTTTGATGTCGAAACCAACTGCTGCAAGGGCTCCCGCAATAATCAGAACGCCCGAAACCGTCAAAGCCGTAGCGGCTATAATCCAGCCCTTTTTTGCTTTTCTCATGACTGCGCCTCCTTTTTAACAAACAGTGATTTTATGCCGAGTATGATCCGCTTTGTAAGCTTCACAACGCCCTTTGAAGCCGCCAGGCTGCCGAATACCAGAAATACCGTAAGACCGGCAAGCAGCAAGCCCGCGCCGAGCGAAGCAAGCCCTGTCCAGCCGTAACCGCGAGCTATAAATATCGGACAGGATGCGACACAGCCGAGTGCCGATACGCCAAACGCGACCGTGACCGCCCACAGCGAAATAATCAGCGACCACAGCGTTATGTAGAGCGAAAAAACTATAACGATAGCGGCGATAAGCAGCGGAACCCAAACAGGTGAGCCAACCGCGATAAGCACGATTTCCCACGTTTTCAGCTTCCTTTTTGTTTTCACCTTTTGCTTGACAATCTTTGAAAGCGGCGTTTCGGCTATGATTTGAGATGCGATTTCATCGGGACTGCCGATTTCCGCAACCGCTTCTTCCTCTGTAAGTCCGTCCTCAACGCGGTCGTCGATCATCTCGCCGTAAAACGTCAGGTGCTCGTCTATATCTTCCTGTGGCAAGCCCGACAAACCGCGCCCGAGCTGCTCAAAAAACTCATATTTGTTCATTTTTCGTCCTCCCTTGTAATAAAGCTGTGGATCGCCATGATCTCGTTCCAGTCTTCTTTAAATTCCTCAATGCGCGTAAGCCCTTCATTTGTAATGTGGTAGTACTTTCTCAGTCTGCCGTTGTGTTCGGCGGTTTTGACATTCAGCATGCCCGCCGTTTCAAGCCGCTTTAAAATGGTGTATAGCGTTGATTCGGAAAGCTCGATATACGGCTTCATGTCCTTGATGATTTTGTAGCCGTAGGAGTCCTCGCTCTTTATTGCGGCAAGTACGCAGACGTCCAAAAGCCCTCGCTTAAGTTGATTATCCATATCATACCTCCTTTTATGAAATACATCATAACACGAAGTATTATGTTTGTCAAGAAAAAAATAAAAATCCCTCTCAACAAAATGCTGAGAGGGAAAACAATGTTTCGTGTTTTTATTCCGCGTAGTGCCAGCTTATGCCGTCCTTGGTGTCAACAACCACTACCTTCATTTCGGCTAATTTGTCGCGGATGGCGTCGGCTGTTGCCCAGTCCTTGTTTTTGCGCGCCTCAGTTCGCTGAGCAATAAGAGCCTCAATCTCGGCGTCCTGAGGATTGCTCTCCTTTTTAGTCTCCTCCTTTGCGCTGAGGAGGTTGAGCGAGAGCACCTTGTCAAGCTCGCCCAGCACATAGCGCTTTGTGGCGTCATTTGTAACGGCTTTCAGCACGTCGTAAACAACCGTAACGCCCAGCGAGGTGTTGAGGTCGTTGTCCATAGCCGCCTTGAACTTGTCAATCAGCTCAGCCGCCTTTGCGGCGTCAACCTCGCCGTCGGTGCCGAGAGATGAAATGCGTTTGATAAGCTTGTCGTAAGCCTTTACGCAGTTGTCAAGGCTCTCATATGAGAAGGTCAGGGGCTTGCGGTAGTGGCTCTGCAGGCAGAAAAAGCGGTAGGCAACGGGGTCGTAGCCCTTGTTCTCGAGCAAAGAAACAGTCAGGAAGTCACCCTTTGACTTGCTCATTTTGCCGCGCGCGTCATTTAGGTGCAGAACATGGAACCAGTAGTTGCACCACTTGTGGCCGAGGTACGCCTCGCTCTGGGCGATCTCGTTTGTGTGGTGGGGGAAAGCGTTGTCGATTCCGCCGCAGTGAATATCGAGATACTCGCCGTTGTGGCGCTTGCTTATGCATGAGCACTCGATATGCCAGCCCGGGTAGCCGAGTCCCCAGGGGGATTCCCACTTGAGCTCCTGATCCTCAAATTTCGACTTGGTAAACCAGAGAACAAAGTCGGTTTTGTTGCGCTTGTTCTCGTCCTCCTCAACGCTGTCGCGGACGCCTACAGCCAAATCCTCCTCGTTCATGTTGCCGAAAACATAGTAGGTGCTCAGCTTTGATGTGTCAAAATAAACGTTGCCGCCCGAAATATAGGCGTAGCCCTTTTCAAGCAGAACCGTAATCATCTCGATAAAGTCGTCGATGCAGTTTGTCGCTGGCTCAACAACGTCGGGGCGCTTGATGTTGAGCTTTTCGCAGTCGGCAAAGAAAGCGTCGGTGTAGAACTTCGCGATTTCCATTACGGTCTTATGCTCACGCTTTGCGCCCTTGAGCATTTTGTCCTCGCCTGTGTCGGCGTCGGAAGAAAGGTGACCTACGTCTGTGATATTCATAACGCGGTTAACGTCGTAGCCCGCGAAGCGCAGGTACTTTTCAAGCACATCCTCCATTATGTAGGTGCGCAGGTTGCCGATATGCGCGTAGTGATATACGGTGGGGCCGCAGGTGTACATGTTTACCTTGCCTTCGGTAAAGGGAACGAACTCCTGTTTTGTCTGTCCGAGTGAATTGTAAAGAATCATATTTGTACTCCTTTAAAGGAAATTTATTTTTCAGATATAAATTGCTTGTTCTGCGCTACATAGATAACGCCCGAGAGAATTGCGAAGAAGGTTGAAACCCAGATAAGCCCCTCGCCGATGATGAAGAAAATATTGCTAAGACAGCAGGGGAGACATACGCCAAGCTCGCCTATGTCAAGCACGATCTGCATTACCAATACGCAGATAATCGCGACCATCTGGGTAACGGTTTTTACCTTGCCCCAGATATTTGCGGCTATGACCTTGCCCTTTGATGCGGCAATTAGTCGGATTGAGGTCACGGCAAACTCGCGGAAAAGCACAATAATCACCGCAACGCAGTCACATAGCCCGAGCTGTACAAAACACAGCAGGGCTGAAATCACAAGGATTTTATCGGCAAGCGGATCGGCGAATTTTCCGAAGTCGGTAACAAGTCCGCGCTTTCTGGCAATTTTTCCGTCGAGCAGGTCGGTTATTGAAGCCGCTGCGAATATAGCCAGCGCTGCAAGGTTGTTAAGCGGAAAGTTTATAAGCAGCGCCGCCACAAAGAACGGCACCAGAATTATTCTTGCCACGGTCAGTTTGTTTGGTAGGTTCATAGTATCATCCTATTTTCAGCGATAGAGTTGAATAAAAAATGTATACGAAACAGCAAGCGTAAGACCCGCCGTTCAGGAAGCTTTATGAGCATGCAAAGTCATCCGTAGGCGGACTGCCTACCGCGTTGCGGCGCCAATGGGGTCGCAGCCCATGCTGTCGGTTACCTCAACGGTTACAAAGCTGCCGATTTGCGGCTTTTCGTCGGCGGTAAAGAACACGCAGCCGTCAACCTCCGGGGCGTCGGCATAGGTTCTGCCGTACCAGCACTCGGCGATTCTGTCAAAGCCCTCAACAAGCACCTCGATTTTTGTACCTATAAGGCTGTCGCAGTAATTTGCCATCACGGTCTGCTGATGCTCCATAATTATGTCGGCGCGGCGCTGCTTTACGTCGTCGTCGAGCTGGTTCGGCATTTTAGCCGCGGGCGTGCCCTCCTCCTGAGAGTAGGCAAAGCAGCCGAGACGCTGAAAGTTGATTTCCTTTGCAAACTCCGCCAGCTCCTCAAACTGTTCCTCCGTTTCTCCGGGGAAGCCCGTAATAAATGTAGAGCGGAAAATAACGTTCGGAATTTTATCGCGTATTTTATTAAGCAGAGCGGTAAGGCTCTCGCGGTCGCCGCGGCGGTGCATTCGGTGAAGAATTTCGCTGTTGCAGTGCTGCAGCGGCAGGTCGATGTATTTTACGATTTTATCCTCGCGCGCCATAACGTCAATAAGCTCGTCGGTTATGCTGTCGGGGTAGCAGTAGAGCACGCGTATCCAGTGCAGCCCGCCAATTTTACAAAGCTCGGTTAGCAGCTTGTCAAGGGAAGGCTTGCCGTATAAATCCTCGCCGTAGCGCGTGGTGTCCTGAGCGATAACATTAAGCTCGCGCACGCCGTTTTCGGCAAGCTTTTTTGCTTCCTCAATAAGGTCCTCTATTTTTCTGCTGCGGAATTTTCCGCGTATCATCGGAATAGCGCAGAAGGTGCATTTATTGTCGCAGCCCTCGGCGATTTTCAGGAAAGCGGTGTAGAATGGGGTAGACTGAACTCTGCCGCCCTCAAGAGGCAGGCTTAGTTTGTCGGGGAAAATCTCTATTTTATCGCCGTCTGACAGAACGCTTTCAACTATATCGGCAATCTGCGCGTTAGCTCCGATTCCGACAGCGGCGTCGATTTCGTAAAGCTGTTTTGTGATTTCGTCCTGATAGCGCTCGGCAAGACAGCCCGTAACGATAATAGCCTTTATCTTGCCCTCGTGTTTAAGGGTACCAAGCTCGATTATCTCGTCAATGCTCTCCTGCTTTGCGGAGTCGATAAAGCCGCAGGTGTTAACAATAACGGCGTCGGCGTTTTCAGCCTCGCCCACAAGCTCAAACCCGCGCTGTTTCAGCGTAAAGAGCAGCATTTCGGCGTCAACCTGATTCTTAGCGCAGCCGAGGGAAACAATGGCTACCTTTTTGTTCATACTTCTCATCCTTATTAAATGCGGCGCAGCCGCAATTCATCTATTTACACACATTTTTTTAACGGTGTAGGGGCGCACCCATGTGTGCGCCTCAAAAACGCTTCTGTAAAAGCGCTTCACAACTCGCGGGCCGGGAACTATTCTCATAAATCAAATGTCTGATTCGCGTATTGGGTCAAGCGTCACGCTTGCGCGTATTGGGTCAAGCGTCATGCTTGCGCGTATTGCTTTCGCTTGGTAACGGGCGCACACGCGGGTGCGCCCCTGCGAATGAAATCAAAAAGTTCGATAAATAATTCGTATTTGGCGTATTATCAGGGCGTTTTCAAGCAGATAGTTGTGCAGGCGGCATGAATTGATTTGCCGTGCAAATCATTACTCTTCATATTCATACAGCACCGCTTTTATGTCATCCCAGCCGTAGCCAAGCCTTTGAAGGGCGGCGACGGCGCGGCGCTTTATTTTTTCGTCCTGAATATTTTTGTACTTTTTTTCAATTATTTCGCGGATGTTCTCGCGGTAATCAACGTCAATTTCATCGAGCACCGCCTCGGCGGTTTCCTTGTCGATACCCTTGCGGCTCAGCTCAAACAGGGCGGTGCGCTTGGTCATCTTCTTTTGAATCAGTAGCTTGCGCGCGTACTGCCTTGCGAATTCCTCGTCGTTGACAAGCCCAAGCTCCTCCATTCGCTCAACAGCCTTTTCGGCGGAATCATTGTCGCAGGTGCGCCTTATTTTATCCGTGAGCTCCTTTTTGGAGTGGCTTCGATATGAAATGAGCCACAGGGCTTTTTCCTTAGCCCTGCGCTCATTACTAAGTTCTATTATTTCCTTTAAGTCCTCGTCGTCAATCTCCCTGCCGACGTCAAAGCGGTTTTCAATCAGGGTTTGAGTGTCGAGGTTCATAACAAATTCGCCGTCCAGATATAAAGCGCTCATCGCCTTGCGCCTTGGCTCAATTGCGGTAATCAGCATTATTCGTCAACCAAAACGTCGATTTTGGCGGAAGCTTTCTTGTCAGCGGCGGGAGCTTCCTTGGCGGGAGCCGTCTCGGTCACCTTCGCTTTGGGGGCGGGACGCTTGCGGTCGTAGAGCTTGTCGATGTTCTCCCACAGCTTTGTTTCAATCTCCTTGGCAAGCTCGGTGTCGGTTTTAAGCAGCTCCTTGACCTTGTCGCGGCCCTGTCCCAGGCGCTGACCGTTGTAGCTGAACCACGCGCCCGCCTTCTGAACGATTTCAGCCTTTACGGAGAGGTCGAGCAGCTCGCCCTCGCGTGAGATGCCCTCGCCGTACATAATGTCAAACTCTGCCTCGCGGAAGGGAGGAGCGATTTTATTCTTAACGACCTTGCAGCGGGTGTGCGAGCCGACCATTTCGCCCGCGACCTTGAGGGTTTCGACTCTTCTGATGTCAATACGAACCGAGCTGTAGAATTTAAGCGCGCGGCCGCCTGTTGTAACCTCGGGGTTGCCGTAAACAACGCCGACCTTTTCACGCAGCTGGTTGATAAAGATAGCTACGCAGTTGCTCTTGTTGATTGCGCCGGCGAGCTTTCTTAAAGCCTGCGACATAAGTCTTGCGTGCAGACCTACGTGGCTGTCGCCCATTTCGCCCTCGATTTCAGCCTTGGGAACAAGCGCCGCTACCGAGTCGATTACGATAACATCAATAGCGCCGCTGCGGATAAGCGCCTCGGCAATTTCAAGCGCGTCCTCGCCGGTGTCGGGCTGAGCCACGAGAAGCGAGTCAACGTCAACGCCGAGAGCCTCGGCGTAGGTGGGGTCGAGCGCGTGCTCAACGTCGATAAAAGCAACGTTGCCGCCGTTTTTCTGACCCTCGGCGATGCAGTGGAGTGACAGCGTGGTCTTACCCGAGGACTCGGGTCCGTAAATCTCAACAATACGGCCTCTGGGAAGTCCGCCGATACCGAGCGCGATGTCGAGTGACAGCGAGCCTGTTGAAATATGCTCAACAGCCATGTGCTTGTTTTCGCCCAGACGCATTACAGCGCCCTTGCCGAACTGCTTTTCAATCTGTGAAATGGCGGTTTCCAACGCCTTGTTCTTATCTACTGCCATGATGTACCTCCGTTTGATAATTCCTGTCTTTTCTTATATCTTTTCTGAATTGCTCTTTAGAGCAGTATTATTATAAATTATGTCAGGCAAAAAAACAATATTTTTCCGCCAAATCATACGAACAAACTTTCTAAAAATAATTTGGTGTCCCGTTTATAGCCCAGCTAATTGCGAATTCCGATAATCGCGCGCTCGCAGCCGCCGAAGTCAAGCTCGGTGCGGATTCCTTGAAAGCCATTTTGCTTCATAAGCTCCGCTACATGTTCAGCCTGATTCTCTCCAAGCTCAAAAACAAGCGCGCCGCCCGGTTTAAGCTTGCGGCTCCAGCCGAGGATAATCGCCTTGTAAAAGTCAAAGCCGCTTTCGCCGCCGTCAAGCGCCATTTTCGGCTCAAACTGTACCTCGGGCTGCAATCCTCTCAAGTCGCTTTTCTTTATATAGGGAGGGTTCGACACAATTAAATCAAGGCTGTTGTCAGGGAACTCACCGTGGCATGAAAGAATATCGTTTTTAATTGCCGTAACCTTTGACTTGTTCAAACTAATATTCTTTTCCAGAAAATAAAATGCCTTGTCACTAAGCTCAATTGCCGTTAAATCAGCGTTGCCGAGCTTTTCAAGAGCTATCGCAATAGCGCCGCTGCCCGAGCACAGGTCAACCGCCTTTGCGCCGCTTTTGCCCTTGAGATACTCAAGGCAAAGCCCCACGCAGACCTCGGTGTCGTCGCGCGGTATCAGCACGCCATCGCCGACGAATAGGGGAAGGCCCATAAAGCTCCACTTTCCGAGAATATACTGCAGGGGATAGCGCGTCAATCTTTTTTTTGTAAAGGAATTAATCCTTTGCTTATGTTCATCTGAAACAGGCTTGTCTCCGTGTGCGATAAGCGCGGCGCGGCCGAAGCCCGTAACGGCTTCGATAATGCACTGAGCCTCAAAATCGGCGTTTTCAATACCGCCGTTTCGCAGCTTTTCGCGGCAGCTGCGGAAAACGTCCTTTAACATCCGCAGTTAACTATATCGGAGCCGTCCTCGGGGATAACGGCCTTGATAGCCTCAATAGCGACCTCGATCATGTCGTCGTCGGGCTCCTTGGTGGTGATGCGCTGCGCCCAAAGACCGGGGGCTGCGATAATGCGCGTAAAGGTGTTGTCGTGGCGTCCGCAGAGCTTAATAAGCTCGTAGCCGATTCCGCAGGTAAGGGGGATCAGCGCGATTTTTATAATCGGTCGCCAGAAGCCGAGGAAGGTCGGAACGAAAAGACCGATCGCTATGCCGAGAATAAGCATAATTACCAAAAAGCTTGTGCCGCAGCGCGGATGAAAGCGGATTTGCTTTTTGACGTTTTCTACGGTAAGCTCCTCTTCATTTTCGTAACAGAAGATTGTTTTGTGCTCGGCTCCGTGATACATAAACACGCGTTTCATGTCGCGGGTCTGTGAGACGATCACTATGTAAAGCAAAAAGAGAACGATTTTAAGCACGCCCTCAAATACCGACTGCCAGAAGGTTACAGCCTCGCTGCCTGTCTGAAGGGCGGGTATAAAGTGCTTGAGCAGCTCAAAAAGACCCCACGGCAGGAAGAAGAACAAACCGACCGCCAGCGCTACTCCGAGGATAGTTGAAAAAACCATAAGCACCTTCATCAGCTTGTCGCCGAACTTTTCGTCGAGCCATTTTTCAAACTTGGACGGCTCCTCCTCGATTTCGGCGGACTCAACAGCCTTGTCGGCAGAGAGCATAAGCGACTTGTAGCTTAGCCTCATCGAGTCAATCAGCCCCGCGATTCCCCTGAAAAACGGAAGCTTAAACAGCTTTACCTTTTCGGGGATAGTGGTGATGTGAATATCCTCGCTGTAGATTTCATCCTTGCCCGTGCGCACGCAAACCGTGCTCTTTTTGGGGCCTCTCATCATAATGCCCTCAATCAGCGCGCTTCCGCCGATTGAAGTGATTTTCTTTGTTTTTTTAGACATGTTTATTTTTCCTTCTATATGATTATTGATTACAATTTTACCGTTTCGGGCGTATCGTTTTCCTCGCCCTCTTTATAAACGGGGAAGGTGAGGGTAACGGTGGTTCCAACGCCCTCGCCGCTTTCGATATCAAGCTTGCCGTTGTGAAGGTTCATTATTTCGTCGGCAACGGCAAGACCTATGCCCGAGCCGCCTACGGTCTGATTGGCTTTGTAAAACTTTTCTTTAACCTTTGGCAGGTCCTCGGCGGGAATACCGCAGCCCGAGTCGGTGACTACGATCTTTATAATATCGGGTTCGTCCTTTGAGTAAAGAACCTGAGCGGCAACAACGCCGCCCTTGGGGGTGTATTTAAGAGCGTTGTCAAGAATATTGAGAAATACCTGGCGCAGACGGTTGCGGTCGCCGTAAATAGGCGGATATACAACGTCAAGGTCGTCGTAGAGCAGGTGGATTCCCTCCTCAACGGCGCGTTCCTTGAGCATGTAAACCGTTTCGTCAAATTCCGCGAGAATGTCGATTTTTTCCTTCATCAGCACCATTCTGCCGCTCTGGATTCTTCCGAAGTCCAAAAGCTCCTCAACGATACCCGTCAGGCGTGTGCTCTCTTTAATGATTACTCCCATGCCGCGGTCAAAGGTGCGGCGGTCAAGCGTTCCGCGCTCGCTTAACTGCATTGTTTCCGCCCAGCCCTTAATGGCGGTAAGCGGAGTTCTCAGCTCGTGCGAAACACGCGAGATAAAGTCGTTTTTCATCTGCTCGGTGGTCTGCAAGTCCTTGGCCATGTCGCTTACGGCGTCGCACAAATCACCGATTTCATCATTGTATTTATGCTCGATTTTCTCCGATGCCGAAAAGTCGCCCTGAGCGATTTGCGCCGCGGCGTCGGACAGCCTGCGGATAGGCTTTACAATTGAGCGGATAAACGCGAGTCCCGAGAAAATTACCATTGCGGTAACGCCCAGCCCCACGGCGATAATAATAGCGCTGAAAAGCAGGGTGCGGCTGTGCGCGGGCTCCATTGAAACAATGTAGCGCAGCGCCCCGATAACGTTGTCGTTTTCGTCGCAGATAATTCTGGTTTCACACATGGCGCGCTCACCCGAAAGCAGCTTGCCGTTCCAGAAGGCGTAGCCCGAGGCGGATTGCTTTGCCTCGTCAAAGTCAGTCATTTTTTCATCTTCCGACGGAATAAAGCCCGTTGATGTAAGCACAACGCGGCCCGAGGTGTTGAGCACCATAACGCCCATCTGCTCTTTTTTGTCAAAGTTTTCTATGTAGTCGCGCGCGAGTGAGGTGAAGTCGGTTGGGTTGTCCGCCTTGAAGCCCGAGAATACCATGCTCAGCTCGTTTGAGGCGGAGTGCAGATCCTGCTCTACGCGGGACTGGAAAAGATAGGAAATCGAAAAAATAAGGATGACAACAATCAGGATGATAATGGAAAGTATAACGCTGAGAGTGTTTATCATCCAGCGCTTGGTTATTCCCTTTACCATGTTGTCACCCCTTTTTTACAGTGATTAGTGAATAGTGAATAATTTCGGTCGTGAAGACGGATAGGTTTTACCGTAAAGTTTATTGCCCGACCGGATTTATAATGCATGTGTATCTGTTAGATACGCAGCCGCATACGCCTGAAGGCTCATTTTATAAAGGAGCTGTCAGCGAAGCTGACTGAGGATTTCCAAACCGCGCTGTCCTATTGCACCGATTTTACTTGATGTACACCACACAGCGAGTGAATCGAAATATGTTTTAATTAGAAGATAGTACCTGCTGTTAAATCCTCCGTCACGGCATAAATGCCGTGCCACCTCCTTTATAAAAGAAGGAGGCTTTTGGCTGCAGAAACGATGATGATATATTAATTCCGCATTCCTAATTCCGAATTATCACTCGCCCGAGTCCCACTTATAGCCGAGTCCCCATACGGTGATGATGTGTTTGGGGTTAGAGGGCTCGTCCTCAACCTTCATTCTAAGGCGGCGGATATTAACGTCAACGATCTTGTCCTCGCCGACATAGGCGTCGCCCCAAACGTGGTTGAGAATGTCGATTCTGTCGAGCGCGGTTCCGGGGTTTGAGAAGAAATACTCCATGATCTGGAACTCAACCTGAGTGAGCTCAATCATCTTGCTGCCCTTCATAAGGGCGCGGTTTCTGAGGTTGAGGGTAAAGTCGCCCGACTTTAGCTCCTCTTTAAAGTTATTCTCCGCGCGTGACTGAGCCAGAGCTACACGGCGGTAGAGCGAATCTACACGCGCCAGAAGCTCGCTGGGGGAGAAGGGTTTTGCCACATAGTCGTCCGCTCCGAGCATGAGTCCGGTAACCTTGTCCATTTCCTGGGTTTTGGCGGAGAGCATGATGATTCCGATACCGCCGTTGCGGTTTCTGAGCTCCTTGCAAACCTGAAAGCCGTCGATGCCGGGCATCATAACATCGAGAATGGCAATGTCAAAATCGCCGTTGTTGTCATCGTACTTTTTAAGCGCGGTTTCGCCGCAGTCCGCCTCAACAACGTCATAACCCGCGCGAGTCAGGTTAATGACCACAAAATCACGGATGGCGGATTCGTCTTCGCAAACAAGAATTTTTTTCATTTCAAAACCTCCGTTTGAATTTATGTTTATTGTAATCAGTATTATTTACTGTTTCCGGTCAATGTTTTGTCAAGCAGGGAAAACGCGGTTTTTATCTGGTCGTTTTCCATTGCCATCTCGCTTTCGGGGCTGTGGTTGATAAAGGTGTAGGCGTAGCGGTTGTCCTTGTAAATAAGGGTGTACTTGCCGCTGCCAAGCCCCTTGTCCCAGTCCGCAACCTTGAAAACCCTTATTTCAAAAAAGGTTTCGCCGACTTTTTTGTCAGCCCACTCGCAAACGCGCATTTCGTCGCCGCTTTCATTAAGCAGAGCGGTAAAGCTGCCCTGTTCCCATGTCTCGGGAATTCTGATTGTATAGGCGTAATTGTAATTTGCCACGGTGCGCTGTACCGGAACAAGCTCCTCGTGCTCAAGGCTGAAATTGTTCCAGATAACCTGATCGGCAGCGGTAAACTCGCCGCTCGATTTGTTGTAGGGCAGGGTGGAAACGGTGGGGATCTCATATTTCAGATCGTTGCCGATATCAGCCGAAAGAATTGAGCTTACGCGCTGAGTGGGGTTTACTTTTTTTTCTTTGTACAGAGGATTCTCAAGCGCCTTTTTGGTTTTGTTGTAGTATACAACCTGGGTGTTGAGCTCGCCGCCTGACAGCGTGCCGTCAATAACAAGTCCCTTTACTCCGTCTCCAAGCTCGGTCTGAGTCATGTTTTGGTAGCTTACAACGTTGGGGTCCATTGAGGCTGCGGCTTTTGTGACAAGGGCTCCCCGGCTTGAGTTATAGGCAAGCATTGTAGCCTTCGCCTCGTTTTCGGTGGTGAAAAGCGAGAGGGTGATTATATTGCTTTTGCCGCTGCCGTCGAAGTTCCCGCAGTAAAAGGCTGAGTAATTCTGCCCCGAGTCAACGGCGTTTGTCTTTCCGTTTTCGTAGGAGTAAACGGATAGGAAGTTGACGTTTGAAGTGTATGTAGCGTAGCCCACGACAATCTCCTGCGAGTCGTTTTCGTTTATGTCGGCAAAGTCAACGCAGTCCACGTCGGCTGTTTCGGTAACAAAATCGCCCGTAACCTCCCAGTCGCCGTCGATGTCGCACATCATCAGCATATGTACGCCCGCAGCGCTGTCCTTTTCACGGAAGAAAGCGATTGCCTCGCTGACGTTGTCGCCGTTGATGTCGCGCATGATGATGGCGCTTCGGTAGTTACCGCTTTTTGGGTATTTAAGCGTGTATCCGTTGGGCGCGGTTTTCGATATCAATGCCTCGATCTCGGCCTCGTCGCCCATTGTCTTGGGAGGGCGCAGCAGATCCTCTTTGCCGATGTCGGTAATGCTGCAGCCTGCGGTAAGGCAAAGCAAAGCCGCGCCGAGCGCCGCTGCCGCAACCGATTTCAGTTTCATCCGCGTTCCCTCCTGTTGTTGATCAAATATGCTGCTTAGCAATCAAAAATTTAATGGTTTTGCCTTCCTCGGTAAACATCCGCTCGTGCTCGGTGACAATGTTTTCGGTAAAGTCACTTTGGTGCAGATCGCGGGTGAGGTAGGTTATATCATAGCCGCTTTGGGCAAAGTACTCAAGGCTTTCCTCAAACAGCTCGTCGTCGTCGGTTTTAAAGCGGATTTCCGCCTCGGGCAGCAAAAAGCTCTTGTACATCTCAAGCTTTTTGTAGTATGTAAGGCGGCGCTTTTTGTGCTTGGGGCGCGGCCACGGGTTGCAGAAGTTGATGAACAATCGCTCAATTCTGTCCTCTGGCTTAATGACCCTGTCAAGCTGCTCAACATTGTAGTTGACAAGCAGCAGGTTGTCGATTTCATCGGCGGATTTGCCCGCCTCCTCAAAAAGCTTTACTATGGTGCGCCTGCCTACGCCCAGCATGTCGATTTTTATGTCGAGCGCGATAATATTGATTTCAGGGTGGAGCAGAGCGAATTGCCCCGCGAAGCCGCCCTTGCCGCAGCCGATTTCAAGCACAAGCGGCTGCTCCTTTTTAAATGCCGATTTCCAATTGCCCGCGTGCTCCTCGGGGTTCTTTACAAAAAAGTCGCAAACGCTCAGCTCGGGCTCGGCCCATTTCTTTTTTCTGATTCTCATATATCCTCGCTATTATTCTTCGCTAATTATTAAAAACATCTCATATCATTATACCAAATTGTAACATATTATGCAATGATTTTTTAAAGGTATTTAATTTTATCGCCGTAAACCTGCGATTTTGTAAAAATTATGTCAGGAAACGCTTCTTCAAGCCGTTTTTTCAGCGGCAAAATGACAATATCTTCACTTTTGAAGTGACCGACGTCAATAATATCCACGCCCAAAGCGTTCGCGTCGTTGATTTCATGGTGCTTTATTTCGCCCGTGACAAAAGCGTCCGCGCCTTCCTCGGCGGCGGCGATAATATCTGAACCGCCCGCGCCCGAGGCAACGGCAACTGTTTTCACCTTCGGGTTTACGTCCGTGTAGCGCAGTCCCTCGCAGCTCAGAGCCTTTTTGACGTGCTTTGCGAAGGACAGAATGTCGGTTTCGCTTTCAAGCTCTCCCACAAAAAGGCACTCGCCCAAATCCGATTTGCGCGGGTTTTTAACTCCAAGCGCTTCGGCAAGGCAGGTGTTTACGCCGAACTCCGTGGATAAATCGAGATTTGTGTGCATACATACGGCGGAAACTCCGTGTCTGGCAAGCTGATACGCGGCGCTGCGTGTATCAAGCCGTTTTAGCGGTCTGAAAATAACGGGATGGTGGCTTATAATCAGCTCACAGTTTTTTTCAGCCGCTTCCTCAACAACCTCGGCGGTTATGTCAAGAGCGAGCAAAACCTTGCTTATCTCGGTGTTTTTGTCGCCCGCGAGCAGCCCCGCGTTGTCAAAATCCATAGCGGTGCAAACGGGCGCGAAGCCCTCAAAAAAGTCAGTAATATCCTTAACCTTTGCCACAAAACTCCTCCAATCTGTCCGCGAGCGCGCCAAAACTCGCCTCACCCAATGCCTGCTTGCGAAGGCGCGTTACGCTGCCCGATAAAAAGCGCATGTGCGTTTCGTTTTCAAGCGGGTGAAGTTCGCCCGTGTAGTAATATAATTCATCAGCGTGAGACGTTTCTCCCGTGTAGTAAACCGACAGAACCGTGTAGCATTTTCCGCCTGCCTCGCAGCAGTCTTGACTCTCGATTTTAAAGCCGTTTTCGCTCAGATAACAAATCAGAGCCTCGCTTTTTGTCATCGGCTGCAAAATAAAATGCTTGTCGTGATCCTTTGAGTAGCCGCAGGATTCGATAATCCTCGCGATCAGCTCGCCGCCCATGCCGGCAATTACTATGTCGTCAGCCTCGTCGGCTGAGATAGCGCTCAGACCGTCGCTGAGCCTAAGTTCGATTCTGTCGCTGAGATTCGCCCTTTCAACGGTCAGCCTGCCGCGGCTGAGGGGATCGGGGTTGATGTCGGCGGCAATTGCCGAGGGACAGACGCCGTTTCGGCACAGCCACACGGGAAGATAAGCGTGGTCTGTGCCGATGTCAGCCAGCCGCGAGCCGCGGCGGACAAACTCCGCACACAGACGCAGCCTGTTATCAGGATTTGACTCGCTGTTCATTGTACAGCGGCGTTAAGGTCGGCGATAAGCTTGTCGGCGTCGGCTCCGTGAACGGCGCAGGCTTCCTCAATTGTCTCGCCGCGTGAAGCGGGGCAGCCCAGACAGTGCATTCCGATGCTGAAAAACAGCGGAGCGGTTTCGGGATAACGGTCAAGAACATCGCCGATGATGTCATTTTTGGTAATAGCCATAAAAATACCTCCGTAATTATATATTTAGTGTCTGCCTTAATATTATACCATATATTTTGTGTTGTAGCAAGCAGTTTTTTAGTTGTCAGTGGTTAGTGGTTGGTGGTTAGTGGTTGGTGGTTAGTGGTTGGTGGTTAGTGATTGGTGGTTAGAAAGATACGCCTGGCACGCCGTTGCAGAAACCTTTTTGTCAGCAGAAGTTTTCCAAAGGCGGCTTTGGATGAAACGTCACGTTTCCCAGTATTTGCGGTCGAGGCTGCGGTACTGGATAGCCTCCAGCACATGGCGCGAGAGGATTATTTCCTCGCCCTCAAGGTCGGCTATTGTCCGCGCGACTTTAAGCACCCTGTCATACGCTCTGGCGGTGAAACCCAGCGCATCAAAGGCGGTTTTAAGGGTTTCTTCGGCCTCCTTGTCGATAATGCAGTACTTCTCAAACTGTTGGGCGTTTATTTTCGCGTTGCAGGTCGTTTTGCTTCCCTCAAAGCGCTTTTGCTGAATCCTGCGCGCGTTGTTTACCCGCTCCTTGATCGCTGACGAGGGCTCTGACGGGGTTTTTAAACGCAGCTCCTGAAACTCAACCGCGGGCACCTCAACGTGGATGTCAAAGCGGTCGAGCAGCGGACCCGATACGCGGTTAAGGTAGCGCCTGATTTTCTGTTCCGAGCAGGTGCAGCGGCGCTTTGGGTCGCCAAAGTAGCCGCACGGGCAGGGGTTCATGGCGGCGATCACCATAATCGAGCACGGATAGGTGCAGTTTTGCCCGGCGCGCGAAATTGTAATTGTTTCGTCCTCAATCGGCTGGCGCAGAACCTCAAGCGCCGAGCGCGTGAACTCGGGCAGCTCGTCAAGAAACAGAACGCCGTGATGGGCCAGAGATACCTCGCCGGGGCGGATTGTGCCTGTGCCGCCGCCTCCCAGTCCCACGGGAGTCACGGTGTGGTGAGGTGAGCGGAAGGGTCGCGCCGTGATAAGCCCGTCACCGTGAAGCGTCCCCGAAATCGAGTGGATTTTGGTGGTCTCAATCATTTCCTCAAACGTCATGTCCGGTAAAATTGAGGGCACGCGCTTAGCGAGCATGCTCTTGCCTGAGCCGGGCGGGCCTATAAGCAGAATGTTGTGACCGCCCGCGGCTGCAATTTCAATTGCCCGCTTCGCCTCAAACTGACCCTTGACCTGAGAGAAGTCGGGCAAGAATTCATCTGATGAAATCTTGTTTGATTTAAAGGGCTTGGCGGGGGTCATTTCCATTTCGCCGTCAAGGATGGTTTTGAGCTGTGTAATGCTCTTTACTGGATACACGTCAATGCCCTCCACAACAGCCGCCTCGCGGGCGTTCTGAAAGGGGACATACATCTTCTTTACGCCGCACTCGCGTGCTGTTATAACCATAGGCAAAACGCCGTTGATACAGCGCAGATCACCGCTTAGGCTAAGCTCTCCTATAAAGGCGCTGTCGGACAAATCCGCTTTAATATAGCCCGCAAGACGCATAAGATTAACCGTTATCGGAAGGTCGTAAATCGGGCCCTCTTTTTTGATGTCGGCGGGCGCAAGGTTAAAAACAAAGTGCGCCGAGGGCAGTCGGTAGCCGCAGTTTGTCAGCGCTGATTTAACCCTGTCCTTACTCTCTTTTACCGCCGCGTCGGGCAGCCCTACAAGGTCAAACGCGGGCAGCCCAGTGCGCGATGAAGCCTCTACAATCACCTTGTAGCCGTCGATTCCGTTTATTCCGAAGCTTGTACATGTAACAACCATAACGCATTACTCCTAAAACTAATATAATCAAATTATAGCATATATTTGCGGAAAAACAATACTAATAACCCTAAATGTCAAATTATAATTAGCAAAAATGCATAAATATTTTGACAATTAGTATGCATGTATACAGAAATAATCTGGTTGCTTGACAATTGAGAAGAATTATGATAATATATTGTTACAGAATATCATATGCAGCGGGGGGTAACGATGGCAGAGAAAAAAGGAATGTATACATCCCTTTCAGATGATGTTCTGGCCGGTTATTCAAAAAACGGCGACGACAATGCCTTTAACGAGTTGGTTATCAGATATCTGAAATTAATCAGATTTATCGCGCGCAAATACTCAGCTCAAGGCTATGAGCAGAATGACTTTGTCCAGGAGGGCTTGATGGCTCTTTTGTACGCATGCAAAACATATGACGCGCACGGGGGTAGTTCATTTGGGCGCTATGTTTCACTTTTGGTGGAACGCAGGTTTATATCAATTTTCAGAAGCTCACAGTCAAAAAAAGCGGTGCCTGAGGCAATGCTTGTTCATATCGACAGCCTCGAAGGGGAGCTTGCGGACTATGTCTGTTCTCCCGAGGAGCAGGTAGTCGATAAGGAGCAGCTTGATCAGGCGTTGAAAAGGCTAAACGCTTTATTGTCGGCAAGGGAGTACGAGGTGCTCTTGCTGTTTGCGTCGGGACTCAGTTACAGCAAGATATCAAGCAAGCTGAATATTCCCGAAAAGTCCGTTGACAACGCCCTGCAAAGGGCTAGAAGAAAAATCGGCAAAACCGACATGTCCTGAAAATTACGCCGCGCAGTTTTATGAGGGACAAATATATTCCAAAGTGAGGTAGATGTCCAATGTATGAAGACAAAACTTTAATTTGCAAAGACTGTGGCAACGAATTTGTTTTCACTGCCGGCGAGCAGGAATTCTACGCAGAAAAGGGCTTTGAAAATGAGCCCCAGCGCTGCAAAGAGTGCAGACAGGCGCGTAAAAATGCCGTAAAAGCAAGCAGAGAATACTACGATACCACATGCGCCGAATGCGGCGGCCCTGCAAGAATTCCCTTTAAGCCCATGGAAGGCAAAAGCTATTATTGCAGCGAGTGCTTTGCGAAGAGAAAAGAAGCCGAAGAGCAGTAAGCTTTATTCACAACTAAACACGTAAAAAGAACGGCGGAGCGTTTTTGCTCCGCCGTTTTTGGCCGCCACGCGGCAGGAAGCGCGGGAACGTGACGTTCCATCCAAAGCCGCCTTTGGAAAGCTCGGCTTTATCAAAAAAATCGGTACAACGGCGGGTCATAACGCGGGAATGACGGTTTCCTTTTTTACCAACGTTAAATTCACGTACCGGATGCAACGACCGTCACGCGACCGGCACATCATATGTATCTTTTTATCCGTAGGGGCGCACCCGTGTGTGCGCCCGAGAAAATGTTCCTGCCATATCAGGGCGAACACATAGGTTCGCCCCTGCGAATTTAACATATACAATCTCATTTAAATACGTTCGGGTTCAAAACGTTTTTTAAAAAACTGTCTGCACGACCTTAACCCAAACAACCCAAACAACCCAAACAAGCCAATATAAATATAAAGATAAATATAATAATAAAGATAAAGATGAAGATAAATATAAATATGAATATGAATATAAAGAGAAGTCAGCCGAAGCTGACAGTGTTGCCGCCGCCGATGCCAAAGAAGTTTTTCTCTTTTTGACAAATATATGCGGTTAAATATTTTTTCAAAAAATCTTATGAAAACTATTGACAGTCATATGAACCTGTGATATAATCGTGTAAACTAATCCAAGAGAGGTGAGGCATTTGCGGCAATTTGTTCCGGGAACGTCGATTCCGTATAACGGGGGAGGAATGTTCTCCGTTTTCAGACCGATGATCCAGGCTACCGACGGGCTAAGTTTAAGGCAGGTGTGCTCCATTACGGGGCTTGAGCCGAGCACAATTCAAAACTGGATAAAGCGAGGGTTTGTAATGCACCCTGTCGAGAAAAAGTACAGGGAGCGCCATCTTGCGAGAATCCTTTTGATTTCGGCTCTGCGTGACTGCATGAAGATTGACAGCATAGGCGAGCTGCTGGTGGTTGTAAACGGCGACGCCGACGACACTGGCGACGATATAATTTCAGAGGAACAGCTGTATGACTACCTCTGCGAGATTATCGGGACCGCGGATGAGCGGGCTCTGTCACTTGAGGAGATCCCCAAAACCGTACGATTGGTAACAAAGGATTACGTTCCTACAGACAACACGGCATCCGGCCGGCTCAACGAGGCTCTTACCGTAATGGTGTTCGCTTTTACGGCAGGGCAGTACAAGAAGGAAGCGGACAAACGTTTTTCTCAATTAAAGGAAAAACACTTATCTACTGAGGAGAATAAATAATGATTTTCGGAATGATTGCGTTTTTTGTTATTATCGCGGTTATTATTACCGTAATGGTACGCGGATTCAATTACAACCACAGAATAGGCGAGGGCATGTTCAAAAACAGCGAGTATAACCTTGACGAGGCGGACGATTTTGTAGACAAAAACTACTACGACAAGGACGCCTTCCGCAACACCTTCGGAATGGAGAAAAAGGACGATAAATAATTATCATTGAACAATATAAAAAAGAGCCGGCAGCCTGACCCGACCCCCGAAAGTTAGACCAAAAATCTAATTTTCGGAGGTCGGTATTTTCATGGCAAAATACAATTATGAATTCAAGAAAAAAGTGGTGACAG